>CAZLOV010000042.1:0-16874 GCA_964561235.1 uncultured Caulobacterales bacterium | reverse complement strand
GCCAAAGCCGAGGGCGCGCGCAACTTCACCCAGTGCGACAGCCTGCTCATCGGGGATGAATGCGGCGCGCACACCGTGCCCTATATCGAGGCCAAGACCCCGAAGGCCACGCTGGAGCACGAGGCGACCACCTCGAAGCTTTCCGAGGACCAGCTCTTCTACGCGCGCCAGCGCGGGCTCGACGAGGAGGCCGCGGTCGCGCTTCTGGTCAACGGCTTCTGCCGCGAGGTGATCCAGGAACTGCCCATGGAATTCGCCGTCGAGGCGCAGGCCCTGCTCAAGGTCTCGCTGGAAGGAAGCGTGGGCTGAGGCCCGGCAAGGACATCATCATGCTCAAGATCGACAATCTCCACGCCCGCATCGACGCCGAGGACGGCGAGGGCCGCGAAATCCTCAAGGGCGTCAGCCTCGACGTGCCCGCCGGCGAAGTGCACGCCATCATGGGGCCGAACGGCTGCGGAAAGTCGACCTTGTCCTATGTCCTGACCGGCCGCGACGGCTATGAGGTCACCGGCGGCTCGGTCGTCTTCGAGGGCGAGGACATTACGGACGCCGAACCTGACGAGCGTGCGGCGAAGGGCTTTTTCCTGTCCTTCCAGTATCCCGTCGAGATCCCGGGCGTGCCCACGCTGACCTTCCTCAAGGAAGCGGCCAATGCGCTTGCACGCGCGCGCGGCGATGACGAGATCAAGGCGCCGGAATTCATGAAGAAGGCGCGCGAGGCCGCTGCAAAGCTCGGCGTCGCCAACGACATGCTCAAGCGGCCGGTCAATGTCGGCTTCTCCGGCGGCGAGAAAAAGCGCATGGAGATTTTCCAGGCGCACATGCTGGAGCCGAAATTCCTGATCCTCGACGAGACCGACAGCGGCCTCGACATCGACGCGCTCAAGATCGTCGCCGACGGCGTCAACGCTCTGCGCTCGCCCGAGCGCGGCATGCTCGTGATCACGCACTATCAGCGCCTGCTCGACTATCTCAAGCCGGACGTCGTCCACGTGATGGCGGACGGGCGCATCGTGGAGACCGGCGGTCCCGAGCTCGCCCACAAGCTCGAGAAGGAAGGCTACGACCAGTACGCCGGGAAGGCCGCCTGATCATGACCGCGCCGCTGACCCTCAGCCCGTTCGAGGAAGCGCTCGCCGCCCGCCTGCCCGAGGGTGCGCTGCGCGAGCTGGTGACACGCCGCGGTTTGCCGCACCGGCGGGTGGAGGAATGGAAATGGTCCGATCTGCGCAGCGTGGTCGCCCGCTTCGACGCGGGGGCCGGCGATCTGCACGTGGACCCCTCGCGCGACGCCGATGCGGAAGCGGTCGTCGAGCATGAGCCCCAGCTGCTCATGCCGCGCCTCGCCGCTGCGCTTGGCGGTCCGGCGAGCGTGTTCACGCTCAGCGACGGTGAAACGCTGAACCTTTCGACCGAGGCGGTCGGCGCAGCGCACGGCGTGATCGTCATCGACCTTCCCGCAGGGCGCGCTGCGACCCTGGTCGAGCGCCACGCCGCCGTGGAGGGCGCAGCGGCCAATCTGGCCATGCTGATCCGGATCGGGCAGGGCGCCGAGCTTCACCGCATCGTCGAGCAGCCGGCTTCACCGGGGGCTGTGCTCGTCGTCACAAGCGGGATCGAACTTGCCCGCGCCGCACGCTTCCGGCAGACGACGCTTGGCTTCGGCGCCCGCCTTGCGCGTCTTGAGACCCATGTCGAACACGCCGGAGACGGCGCCGAGCTCGCCCTCGACGGCGCCTATCTGCTCGGCGCGGGCCTGCATCTCGACCAGACGACCCAGGTGCGCCACACCGGCCCGCACGGAGTGACGACCGAGCTGTTCAAGGGCGCGGCCGCAGCCGGAGGCAAGGGCGTCTTCCAGGGCAAGATTTATGTCGACAAGGCCGCCCAGAAGACGGATGCGAAGATGAACCATCGCGGTCTCCTTCTCGCGGATGGCGGAGAGATCGACAGCAAGCCCGAGCTTGAGATCTACGCCGACGACGTCGCCTGCGCGCACGGCAATGCGCTGGGCGCCATCGACGAGGACGCGCTGTTCTACATGCGCCAGCGCGGCCTTCCCGAGGCCGCAGCCCGCGCGCTGCTCACGGAAAGCTTCCTCGCCGAGCCGCTGGAGGCGGTTTCCGACGAGACGTTGCGCGCACGCCTGCTCGCTGAATTGCGCGAAGCGCTGGGACGCCTGTCATGACCGTTCAGCCCAAGGACGTCCGGCCTGCATTCGACGTCGAGGCCCTGCGCGCGGAATTCCCGATCCTGGCGCGCCGGGTCAATGACCGGCCGCTTGTCTACTTCGACAACGCCGCCTCCGCCCAGAAACCGGTCGCCGTGATCGAAGCGGTCGCCGATGTGTGGCGGCATTCCTACGCCAACGTGCATCGCGGCCTGCACACGCTCGCCAACGAGGCCACCGCCGCCTTCGAAGGCGCGCGCGAGAAGGCGGCAGCTTTTCTCGGCGCGCCGGGGCCGGAGCATATCGTCTTCACCAAGGGCGCGACGGACGGGATCAATCTTGTCGCTGACGCGCTGGGTGCGTCGCTTGAAGAAGGCGACGAGGTGATCCTCTCGGAGATGGAGCACCACTCCAACATCGTGCCCTGGCATTTCCTTCGCGAACGCAAGGGCGTGGTGATCAAGTGGGTTCCGGTGCTTGACGACGGCGCGCTTGATGTCGAGGCGTACAGGGAGCTGTTTTCCGCGCGTACGAAGTTCGTCTCGCTCGTGCACATGTCCAACGTGCTCGGCACGCACAACGACGCAGCCGCGCTGACGAAGATCGCCCATGACCATGGCGCGCCGATCCTATTCGACGGCACGCAGGCGGCGGTGCATTCCCGCGTCGACGTGGGCGCGATCGGCTGCGACTTCTACGTCTTCACCGGCCACAAGCTGTACGGTCCCAACGGCGCGGGCGTCCTGTACGCGGCGGGCGACTGGCTGGAGCGCCTGCGGCCCTATCAGGGCGGCGGCGAAATGATCGCGGAAGTCAGCAAGGACGCGGTCGTCTACGCCGACACCCCGCACAAGTTCGAAGCCGGAACGCCCGCCATCGCCGACGTCATCGGTCTTGGGGCCGCGATCGACTGGGTTGGCGCGCTTGACCGCGACGCGGCGCACGCCCACGAGCTGGCGCTGCTCGACCGTGCGACCGCAGGCGTCTCCGAGATCGACGGCGCGCGCCTCTTCGGCGTCACGCAGGGCAAGGGCGCGATCCTGTCCTTTACGATCGAGGGCGCTCACCCGCATGATCTGGCCCAGCTCATGGACAAGTACGGCGTCGCCGTGCGGGCGGGCCATCACTGCGCCCATCCGCTGATGCAGCGCTTCGGGGTTGCCGGCACGGTGCGCGCGAGTTTTGCGGCCTACAACACCGAAGGTGAAGTGGACGCCTTTCTAGAAGCGTTGCACAAGGCGCGCAGCTTCCTCATCTAGGGGAATGACGATGGAAAAGACGACGACCGATACCCCCGCCGCGCCCGAGCGCGACGTGATCGACCTGTCCGCGCCGGCGCCGACGCCGGAGGTCGAGGCCGCAACCGCGTCCGGCTCCGACATTCCGGACGACGAGATCGCGCGCATCACGCAAGACGTCGTCGCCGCGCTGAAATCGGTCTATGATCCGGAAATTCCGGTCGATATCTACGAACTCGGCCTGATCTACCAGGTCGATCTCGAAGACGACCGCACGCTGAAGGTGGAGATGACGCTGACCGCGCCGGGTTGCCCGGTCGCCGGCGAAATGCCCGGTTGGGTGCGCGATGCGGTGCAGAAGGTCGACGGCGTTGAACGCGCCGAGGTGAACCTCACCTTCGATCCGCCCTGGTCGCCGGACCGCATGACCGATGAAGCCCGCCTGCAGCTGAACATGCTCTGAGGAGGAGCCCGCGAGGATGACCCGCGAACGTCCCAAGGCCGTGCAGCTTACCGACGCCGCCGCCCAGCGCGTGAAATCGCTCATGGCGCGCAATGGCAAGGGCTATCTGCGCGTCGGCGTCAAAAACGGCGGCTGCGCGGGAATGGAATACGTCATGGATTATGTCGAGGCGCCGGAGGCCTTCGACGAGCGCGTCGAGGACAAGGGCGTGGAGATCGTCATTGAAGCGCAGGCGCTCCTGTTCCTGCTCGGCTCGACGATCGACTACGAAATCACGCCGCTGCACGCGAAATTCGTGTTCAACAATCCCAACCAGACCGACGCCTGCGGCTGCGGGGAGAGCGTAACGCTCGTCGCCGCTCAGGAAGCCTAGTCCGGCGCATCGGTTCCGTCGCGCAGCGCGGCGTCGACGTACACGCAATCGCCCTCAGCGCCGTCTATGCGCGCAATCCGGCCGTCGCCGTCGATCTGCGCGGCAAGTCGGCAGTCGCTCTCGATCATTTCCGGATTACGGCCGGCCGCGCCCGACAGCGTCTGCCGGCAGACGCGCTCGCTTTGGCCGGTGTCCGGATTGAAGCGGGTCTCGCAGCGGCCCTGGCGGTTCAGCCCGGGCGGCCGCCCCGGGACGTAGCGCGAAAACGCCGCCTCGTAGACATAGACGGTCCCGTCGCCTTCCACTGCGTCGGGCGGGCCGTAGCGCTCGACAAGCGCTTCAACCGGCTCGCCTTCAAGACGCCAGGGATATCCGTCGTTGATCCCGGCGCAGCCGGCGAGCAGGGCGGCGGCGAGGCCGAAGGCGGCAGGCTTCATGATGTCGGACTCCGAGGCTGGATAAGATGCGATAATGCAGCTGGATTTCGCCGGCACAACCGGGGGTGTCGCCCCCTTGCCGGGGCAAAAACGGCGAGGCAGCATGCGCCCGTCCCCTCCAGCCGCATGACCGGCCCGTCCGATGAAGCTTCTCTGCTCGCTCACCAGCCCGTACGCCCGCAAGTGCCGCATTGTGGCGCATGAAAAGCACCTCCCGCTCCCCATCGAGGAGGTGACGCCGCTGGAAGACCCTGCGGACCTGCACGCCGCCAACCCGCTCGGCAAGGTGCCGGCGCTGGTCTTTGACGACGGCTCGCCGGCGCTCGTGGACAGTCCGGTGATCTGCGAATACCTCGACAGCCTGGACACCGACGTCGTCGATCCGCTGATACCGTCCGCCGGCGCGGCGCGCTGGCGGGTGAAACGGCTTGAGGCGATCGCCGACGGGATCATGGACCTCACCGTCGGCCGGCGGATCGAGCGCATGCGGGATGACGCCCTGCAATGGGATTTCTGGCAGGAGCGCTGGCGCGCCGGCATCATCCGCTCACTCGCCGTGCTGGAGAAAGAAGCCGACACCTTGCGCGGGGAGCATCTCGGCGTGATCGCGGTGGCGGTGGCGATGGCCTATCTCGACCTGCGCGATCCCAAGATCGACTGGCGCGCGCGCGCGCCCGACGTGCACGCCGCCGTGCGGCCATGGCATGAACGTTCAAGCTTCAGGACGACCGAGCCGCCTGCGCAATAGCCGGTCAGGCCGCGGCTTCGCCTGCGGACAGGTCGCTGGAGACGCGGTTCCGGCCGGCCGCCTTGGAGGCGTAGAGATGCATGTCGCAGCGCTCGATCAGCGCTTCGACGCTTTCACCCGAGCGATGCTGCGACACCCCGAAGGACACGGTGATGTGGCCGAGATCTTCCGAGGTCGACTTGCGCAGCAGGCGCTTGCTCTCGACCGTCTGACGGATCTTTTCGGCGATCTCGAGAGCGTCCTCGATCTTGGTGTTCGGCATGACGACGCCGAACTCCTCTCCCCCATAGCGCGCCACGACATGGTGCTCGGCGGAGAAGCGCGACAGGCAGGCGGAGACGAAGCGGATGATCTGGTCGCCCGTCTGATGGCCCCAGGTGTCGTTGAACCGCTTGAAGTGGTCGATGTCGCACAGGACGAGCGAAAACGGCTCGCCCTTCGTCTCGGCGACGCGGCGCGCGCGCCGCAGGCTCTCGTCGAAGCGCTTGCGATTGGCGACGCCGGTCAGCGCGTCCGTCATCGCTTCTTCGCGCACTTTCTCAAGTTTATCGCGCAACAGCTCGACTTCGCTTGAGGTTTGCGCCAGCCGCTTTTCCAGTTCCCGTGAACGCCGCTGCATCCGCGCGGTGGCGGAGACAAGACCTTCGATCATGCGGCGCACGCCGCCCTCATCAGCGCGCTGGGCCTCGAGCACGCCGGAGGCGCCGGCGAGCGCGTCGCCATAGGCGGCGGTGTCGGTCTGGGCGTCTTCAAGGCTCTTCATCACTGCGCCAAGCTCGCGGCTCATGGCGCCGCCGGTCTCGATGACCGCGTCCTGCACGCGCTTCAGGGCGAAGTGTTCTTCGTAAAGATCGTCCAGGAGGCTCTGTTCGATGTGCTCGCCCGAATCAAGACGCGCCTGGATGGCGTCGCAGAGCTTCGGCACTTCGTCGGTGACGAAGCTGGTGTAGACCGCATAGTTCGCAGGCGTCGGCATGACGCCGTGTTCCGCCATCAAATCAATGGCTTCACGCGCGAGCGCATAGCCTTCGGAGGTGTTGAGACGACCAGCCAAAAGATGCCCCTTCCGCCGTCCACGCCGCGCGTGAACGCAATCCGTCCTGGGACGTACCCTAGCCGCAGTATGAAAAGATGAGGTAAACGCTGCGCGCCGCGCCGGTCTCAGCCGAGCGCGGAACGCAACAGGAAGTCCGGGACATGATCGCCGAAGCCGACCGCAACGGCGTCATCCTCGGTTTCGCGCGGGCGGCTTTGGGGCCGCGGCTCGGCTTCAGCGCGCTCCTCCGGCTTGCGGCTGCTGCGGCCGCCGCGCCGGCGCCGAGACCGCGCGGGAGCGTCCTCATCCGTATCCGCTTCGGCTTGCGGCGCCGGGCTTTCAGCGGGCGAGGCCCCGTCGAGCGCAAGCGTCTCGGGCTCCGAGCCGATGAGCTTGACCACCTTTTCAAGCGCCAGCCGGTCCTCGGAGGTCACCAAGGTGACGGCTTCCCCCTCGCGGCCGGCGCGACCGGTGCGGCCGATGCGGTGGACATAGTCGTCGGCGTTGCGCGGCACGTCGAAATTGAAGACGTGGCTGACCGCGGGAATGTCGAGGCCGCGGGCTGCAACATCGGAAGCGACGAGAAGCCTGACGGCGCCGGACTTGAAGTCCGCCAGCGTTTTCATGCGCTCGCTCTGGGCGAGGTCGCCATGGATCGGCGCAGCTGAAAACTCATGGCGCTGCAGAGAGCGCGCGACAATGTCGACGTCGCGCTTGCGGTTGCAGAACACGATGCCGTTCTTGACGTTGTCGCGATTGATGGCGTCGCGCAGCGCGGCGCGCTTGGCTTTCGGTGTCTTGTCCGCCACGCGCACGATGTATTGCTTGATGGTGCTCGCGGTGGTGGCGGGGCGAGACACCTCGATGCGCTCTGGATCGCGCATGAAGGTGTTCACCAGCCGCACGATCTCATCCGGCATGGTCGCAGAGAAGAACAGCGTCTGACGCCGCGGCGGCAAGAGCTTCAGGATGCGCTCGATATCCGGGATGAACCCCATGTCGAGCATGCGGTCGGCTTCGTCGATCACGAGGATCTCGACGCCGGTCAGAAGCAGCCCGCCGCGTTCGAAATGGTCGAGCAAGCGCCCCGGCGTGGCGATCAGAACGTCCGCGCCGCGGTCGAGGATCTGCTTTTGGGGATCAAACGCCACGCCGCCGATGAGAAGCGCCATGTTGAGCTTCTGATCCTTGGCGTAGGTCGTGAAATTGTCCGCGACCTGAGCGGCGAGTTCGCGCGTGGGCGCGAGAATGAGCGAGCGCGGCATGCGGGCGCGTGCGCGTCCGCGCGACAGGCGCTCGATCATCGGCAGGGTGAAGGACGCAGTCTTGCCGGTTCCGGTCTGGGCGATGCCCAGCACGTCGCGGCCGGAAAGGGCGACCGGGATCGCACCGGCCTGGATCGGCGTCGGCGTTTCATAGCCAGCGTCCCGGATGGCCGTGAGCAGTTTGGGGCTAAGGCCCAATTCGTCGAACGTCATTCGCCGTTCCGCAGCCGCCTTTGTGGGTTTCGGAAGCTTCCGGGCGAGCGGTCATGCAGGAAACGCGCCTGCGACGCCGCACCGGAAAACGCGCCGGGACCGTACAGGTCCCGGCGCGGGAGTCAATCAATGCGGCCCGGATCGGCCTAATGCTCGTAGGCGTAGGCGTGCTCATCGCGCAGTTCGCTGTAGCGTTGCGCGAGCCGGGTCTGCCGGCTTTCAAGGCTCTGGGCTACCCCGTCGATGATCACCGCCGTCGGGGCGGTCATCACCTCAAGCGGATCGCCGTTCCACACCACGACGTCGCCGGCATAGCCCGCCGCCAGCGCGCCATAGCGCTCGCCGACGCCGTAGATTTCCGCCGGCGTCAGCGTGATGGAGCGGAAGGCGTCCTCCCAGGCGGCGCCGTTGGCGACGGCGTTGCCCGCATGCTGGGGCAGGAGGCGCGGATTGAAATAGAGCCCGGAGTTCGATCCCAGCGTGGTGTAGGCGACCGCCACGCCGGCTTCGTGCAGGATCGCGGCCGCATCAAGCCGGGAGCCGAGGCTGTCGAAGCTCTCCGGCAGGTTGCGGATCGGATCGAGAATCACGGGCACGCCGGCCTCGGCGAGTTCGTCGGCGACCATCCAGGCTTCCCCGGCTCCGGCGAGTATCAGGCGGACGCTGGGATAGTTCTCCTTGAACGTCAGCGTGCGCCGGATGTCTGCGGCGCGCTCGACGATCATGACGATGGGGATCTCGCCGCGCACCGCGGAGACGAGCGCAGCCGCATCGAAGCGGTCGATGGCGTCGCCTTCGTGATGGCTCATGAAACGCCCGGGATAGAAGCGGGCGTCTTCAAAGGCGGCGCGCAGGAACGCCCAGGCCGCCGCGCGCGAGCCGCCTGCGATGCGCGCGCCGGACTGGGACATGTCGATGACCAGTAACCGGCGGTCTGCAAACAGGCTGTCGGGCGCGCCCGAACTGTCCGCCAGCGCCCCGCGTCCGGCGATGATGTCCGGCCCGGTGGAGGGGAAGACGGCGAAGCGCGTCACGCCTTCTATGCGGGTTGCAGCGATGTGCGTGGCGGCGGGGTTGAACGCGTCGGCGACGTCGATCGCGGCGTCGAAGCTGGCGTCGTCGGCGGCGGTGTCGCGCGTGGAGCTTTCAAGGCCCACCTCGATCAGTCCGAGCTGGGTGTGCGGATGGAACAGCCCGGGGGTGATCCAGCCGCCGTTCGCGTCGATAACGTCCGCGCCGTCGGGGATCTCCACATCAAGGCCGACGGCCACGATGGAGCCGTCGCGGACAAGAACGGCGCCGTTCTCGATAATGCCGGCGTCCGTGTTGGTGACGACCCGTCCGTTGGTGATCGCGATCGACTGGGCGGAAGCGGGCGCTGCGCAGAGCAGGGCCGCGCCGAGAAGACTGGCGAGGGTTTTCATCAATAGGCTCCTTCGCCGGGCTGGCCGAGCATGAAGTCGCGGATGGTGCGCCGTTCGGGATCGGCGCGGTCGAACATCAGCGCGCCGTCGATATAGACCTGGTCGGCGACGGCGTAGGTCGAGAAGGGATGCGCCGACCACACCACGAGATCGGCGCGCTTGCCGGCTTCGAGGCTGCCGGTCTGGTCGTCGATGCCCAGCGCGCGCGCCGGCGCCGAGGTGAACCAGCTCACCGCTTCCGCATCGCTGATCTCCAGACCGAGGCGGCGGCCGTCGGCGAGGGCCTTGGCGACCTCCTGATTGAGGCGCTGGATGCCGAGATCGTCGTCGGAATGGATCATCGCGCAAGCGCCGCCGGCATGCGTCAGGGCGAGGTTTTCGCGGATGGAGTCGTAGGCCTCCATCTTGAAACCGCCCCAGTCGGCCCAGACGGCCGCGCATGCGCCCGCTTCCGCGAGCAGGTCGGGGATCTTGTAGGCCTCCACGGCGTGGTGGAAGGTCGTGACCTGGTAGTCGAACTCTTCCGCCATATCGAGGATGAGCGCCATTTCATCAGCGCGGTAGCAGTGCATCTGGATCAGGATGTCCCCGTCCAGCACGCCCATCAGCGTGTCGAGTTCGAAGTCGCGCGTGGGCGGATCAGCCTCGGCGTCGCCTTCGTTCCAGTACGCGTTCCAGCGGTCGCGATAGTCCGCGGCGCGCTGCCAGGCGGCGCGATACCCCGCCACATTGCCCATGCGCGTCGCCGGCCCGCCGCGATTGGCGTAGACCCGCTTGGGGTTTTCTCCGCAGGCCATCTTGAGCGTGTAGGGCGCATCGGGAAACTTCATGCCCTGCACGGTGCGCGCAGGCACGTTGCGAAGCGTCACGCCGCGCCCGCCGAACAGGTTCGCCGAGCCGGGCAGGATGTGCAGCGTGGTGACGCCGCCCGCAAGCGCGGTGTCGAAGCCCGGATCCTGGGGCCAGACGGAGTGTTCCGCCCACACTTCCGCGGTGACGGGAGCGACCGCCTCGTTGCCGTCGGAATGCGCGTTCACGCCCGGGCTCGGATAGACGCCGAGATGGCTGTGAATGTCGATCACGCCGGGGGTGATGTAGCGTCCGGTCGCATCGATGATCTGCGCGCCTTCCGGCGCGGTCAGGTCCGCGCCGACCGCGCTGATCCGGCCGTTTTCCACCAGCACGCTCGCGTTCTCGAGTTCGTTGCCGGCGCCGTCGAAGACCGTCGCGCCGGTGAGAAGCACCGCGCCGCTTGGCGGCGGCGTGTAGGTCGAGGGGAAGGGGTCTGTGTCGTAGCGGACAAGCTCGCCGCCGCCTGTGGGCGAGGACCGGGTTTCGGTCTCGCCGCCTCCCTCGGACGCCTGCTGGCACCCGGCCAGCGCAAGCGCTGCAAGACTGACGAGCCCTGCAGCGGAACGAAGCGCATGCATCAACGCCGCCTCCCCATATTGGACGACGCCGCATCCGCGAAGCGGGATGCGGCGGGTTTCGGATCGGCTAAAGCCTTGCCGCTAAACCCTTCGCTGTGAAGGTGTTATTGTATAACAACGCTTAGTCGAGCATGTAGGAGACGGTCGTCACCACGCGCACCGTCTTGAACAGCTGCTCGCTTTCGCTGGCGCCTGGAAACTCGTCGCGCGGCAGGATGACGAACACGCCCTGGTTCGCCGTGCGCAGATCGCCGAGATCCGCGCCTGCATCATCGGCGAACTGCTGGGCGGCCTCGCGCGCGGCTGCGGTGGCTTCCGCGATCATGTCCGGTTTCACGTCGTTCAGGCGGGTGAACAGGAAGGAGGGGCCCTGCCAGTCCTGCATCACCACGCCCTGGCGCACCACCTCGCCGAGCTGGCGGCTGGTCTCTGCAACCAGCTCGACCTGATCGGTGCGCACCACAACCGGCTGGCGGATGGTGTAGCGGCTTTGCTGCCGGCTCGGGTCGTAATAGCCCGCCGCCACCCGGTCCTCGACCTGGATCCGGCCAAGGCTGACATCGGCGGCGGCAAAGCCTGACTGCTCGAGAAAGCCGCTCAGCGCGGCGATGTCCGCGTCGATGTCGGCCTGGACGGCCTCAAGCTGATCGCCCGACGCAACGATCGTGATCGGCCAGACCGACAGGTCTGCGACGACGTCGCGCTCTGCGAGGCCCTTGACCGTCACATAGCGGTCGGCGGTCCGGTTCTGGACGATGCCGTCGCCGACAAACTTGCCGGCCATGGCGACGCCGCCCGCCACCACGATCGAGGCGATGAAGCCTGCAAGAATTCCAGACCCGTTCGACATCGCGCGCGTCCTCCCTGGCAATGCACCGAGAGCATACCGCGCGGTTCATGGCGGGAGCATGACGGCGCGCGGGCAAGCGCGCGGCGCCTCAGTAGCCCTGGGCGGCGCCGTCGACGCGCATCTCGGTGGCGCCGAACAGCACGCCGGTCTCGGGGTCGCGGCGGATGGCCTGGTATCCGCCGAAAAAGCCCTGCGGCCCGTTGACGGCGTGACCCTTCGCGGCGAGCGCCTCGCGCACGGCTTCCGGCACGCCGCTTTCGAGAAACACCTCGCCCATCGTCTCGCCCTGTCCGAGCGCGTCGGTGGGTTCGATCGAGCCGTCATGGCGCCAGCGCGCCGCATCGCCGGCCTCCTGAACGTTCAGGCCGAAATCGATGATGTTGGCGAGGATCTGCACATGTCCCTGCGGCTGCATGGCGCCGCCCATCACCCCGAAGGAAAGCCAGCCTTCGCCGTCCTTGGTCACAAGGGCTGGAATGATCGTGTGGAAGGGCCGTTTGCCCGGCGCATAGACGTTGGGATGGTCCGGATCGAAGCTGAACAGCTCGCCGCGGTTCTGCAGCATGAATCCGAGCCCGTCGGGCACGAGGCCCGTTCCCATGCCGCGGAAATTCGACTGGATGAGCGAGACCATCATGCCGTCGGCGTCGGCGACGGTCAGATAGGTGGTGTCGCCATGCTCGATGGCGGCGGGATCGCCGGGGAAGGTCTGCGGGATCGCCTGATCCATGGAGATCAACGCGCGCCGCTCTTCGGCGTAGGCCTCGGAGATCAGCGCCTCGCCGGGGAAATCGGTGAAGTCCGGATCGGCGAAGAAGCGCGCGCGGTCCTCGTAGGCGAGCCGCTTGGCCTCGATCATGACATGGATCGCATCCGCGCTCATGAAGCCCATCGAGGCGAGATCAAAGCCCTCCAGGATCTGCAGCATCTGCAGCGCGGTGACGCCCTGGCCGGGCGGCGGCAGCTCCCATACGTCGTATCCGCGATAGTTCACGCTTAGCGGCTCGACCCATTCCGAGCGGTGCGCCGCGAAGTCCTCAAGCGTCAGCGCGCCGCCGACACGGCCCAGATAGTCCGCGATCGTCCGGGCGATCGGTCCCTCGTAAAAAGCGTCGCGCCCGCCTTCGGCGATCAGGCGCAGGCTGGCGGCGAGATCGGGATTGCGGAACATTTCGCCGGTTTGCGGCGCGTCGCCGTCTTCGGTCAGATAGGTCGCGCGCGCGTTGTCGAACTCGACGAGTTCGCCGGCCTCGTGGCGGGCGCCGAGAATGCGCATGTTGCGGTCCCAGAAGTAGGCAATCGTCGGACTGACGGGAAAACCGGCCTCCGCATAGTCGATGGCGGGCTGGAGGATGTCGCTCATCGGCAGCGAGCCGAAGCGCTCGTGCAGGGTGAACCAGCCGTCGACCGTGCCGGGCACCGACACCGAAAGCGCCGACGTCGGGGGGATCGGACCCGGCGCGCCCAGCCGCTCCACCATCTCGTCATAGGAGAGGTCCTGCGGCGAGCGGCCCGACCCGTTGAGGCCGTAGACGGTTTGCGTTTCCGGATCGTAGACCAGAACGAAGATGTCGCCGCCAATGCCGTTTCCGGTGGGTTCCATCAGCCCGATCGCCGCATTCGCGGCGATCGCGGCGTCAACCGCGTTCCCGCCGGCCTTGAGCACGTCGATCGCAACCTGGCTGGCCAGCGGCTGAGCCGTGGCGGCCATGCCGTTTCGCGCGACAACCGGCGAACGGCCCGCGAAATGCTCGCCATGAACACGGTCGCCGGGATGGTTCGTGCGGCTTTCCTGCGCAGCGGCGTATTCCGACAGGGTGGTCATGGCGGCTCCCGCGACGAGTGCGGCGACGGCGGATTTCAGCATGGCGGCTCTCCCCTTGGGCGGCTCTCAACGCCGCCTCGCTGAGGCCAGTAGAGCCGTCCGGCCCGCCGCGATCAAGGAATGCGCCGCTAGCGCCTGGGTTCGCCGCCGTCGTCGCCGCCGTCGTCACCGCCGCCTTCGCCGTCGTCACCGGCGTCGTCCGCAGGCGGTTCCTCCGGCTCCGCGGGCTGGGGGCGCCGCGAGCCGAGAAGGCCGCGCAGAAGCGCGCCGGCGGGATCCTCTTGCGCCGATGCGTCGCCCTCGGCCTGCGGGTCGTCGCCTGCGCCGAGCGCGTCGAGCAGGGCGCGCGAGCCTTCCTCGCGCAGCACGTCCTCGATGCTGCGTCCGTCCGAAAGCGCCTGTCCGGCTTGCCCGCCGATCAGGCCTCCGGCGCGCGCGCGCACCAGATCGCGGGCGATCTGCTCGAAATCGATCCCGATCTGCGGCTGGCTCAGCGAGCCGCTGATGCGCACCGGCACCGCGATCCCGGAAAGGTCCGGCGCGCCGCCCTGGCCGGTCAGATCGGCGACCGCGCGCGGGGACAGACGATAATCGATGCGCTGCTCGGCGAGGTTGACCCGGCCTTCGCCAAGCACGCGGACCAGCGGACTGAGAAGCTGCAGGTCAGGGTTTGAGGCGACCCCGTCGACGATGTCGATCGTTCCGCCAAGCGAGGAGAAGTCGGTTTCCTGGTCCTGACCGAACCCGGCGGGGAGCTGGCCGGTCTCGAGCGCCTGCTGCACGCCGCGGATCACCCGCGCGACATTGACCCCGCGAATGGCCCCGTCGGCGAACTGGAAGCGGCCCTGACCGTTGAGCGCCTCGATGATCGCGCGCGGGCTCGCGCCCTGCGAGGTGATGTCGAGCGACAGCCCGCCAAGCCCGGACAGCCGGTCGAAGCCCGCCGCCGCGTTCAGAAACGGAAGGGCCTGAAGCGCGTCGAACTCCGCCGTCATTGCATAGCTCGGGTTGGCCCCGCGCGCATCGGCGACCAGCCTTGCGCTTCCCGAGCCGTCATAAAGCCGGAAGGAGGTGAGGTCGGCTTGAAGCCGGCCGTTCTCCAAAACCGCCGTCAGCGCCGCGTCGGTCGCCTCGATCGCGCCGTAGACCAGGCGCTCCGCCGACAGATCCAGCCGCGCGTCGAGCGTGCGCAGCGCGGTGAGATCCACAGGTTCGTCGCTCCATTCGCCCCCTTCGCCGGAGGGCTTGACGGGCGCGTCGCCCGCGCCGGTCTCTTCGGAAGCCGCGTATGGGGTGACATCCAGCGTATCAAGGGCGAGCGAACCGGTCAGGAGGGGACGTATGCGATCGAGCTCGGCGGTGAAATCGCCTTCGGCTTCAATGTCGTCGAAGCGCAGCTGCGCACCGGAGAACGCAACCCGCGAAGGTGAACCGGCGACCTGGCCCTGCGCCTCGAAGAGGCGGAAGATGTCGCCTTCCGGCAGGGGCGAGCCCGCCAGCGCGGCGAGGCGCTGCAGATCCGGCAGGCCGAGCTCCAGCCGGCCGGCGAACTCCACATCCGGGCTTTCCAGGAAGGCGCCCTCAAAAACCGCGGTGAGGACGGCGCTGTCTATGCGCGCCTCGGTCTGCGTGCGCGCGCCCTCGAGGAAGCCGCGAAGGCTTGCGAGCTCGACGTCGAACGCGAGCGGTTCGCCGTCGAGCGCGAAATCGCCCCTGAGCCGCGCCGGGGCGTCAAAGCTGCGCATGTCCACGGCGAGATCGAGGCTTTCGATCCGCCGGGTCATGGTGTCGTCGGCGTACACGATCAGGCCGTTTTCCAGCCGCACGTCGCCAAGGCTTGTGTCGAAGGGCAGGGCGCCGGGCCGGCGCGCGAAGCCGCCCGCGCCGGCTTGCGGCGCGGGTTCGCCGGCGGCGGAGGCGAAGGTCCAGTTGTTCCGCCCGCCGCGCTCGGACAGGCGAACGACCGGATCAACCAGCACGAGCTCGTTGACCGACACGCGGCCCGCCAGGAGCGGGAACAGGTCGACGGACAGCCGCAGCGCGCCCATTTCCGCAAAGGGCTCGCCCTCGAAGCCCTGCGCGTTGGCGACGCGCACCTCCTCGGCGCGCACCATGATGCGCGGGAGAATGGAGATTGCGATGCGCCCCTCCACCGAGGTCTCCCGGCCGAGCGCGCTTGTCGCCTCCCGCTCGATCTGGCTGCGATAGGCCTCCGACGGCAGGAAGGCGGGCAGGATCAGCGCGAGGGCGAGCAGCCCTACGACGAAGGCGGCGGCGATCAGCAGGATGCGGCGCATGAAGAGGGTCCTTGCGCAGAAAACGACGGCGGGACGTGCGACGTCAGAATACGGCGCCGGAATGGCCTTCGGCCAGCTTCCAACCCGACTGCAGGCGCGCTAGGCTCCCGCCCGGTTAACCAAGCCGCGCGAGGGGATCGATCATGTGCGAGCACCACGACGTCACGCCTGAAGGCCGCATCCGGCTCAGCCGGCACCAGCTGGTTGCAGGGCTCGCCTCCGGGACGGTCGTCGCGCTTGCGCCGGGCTGCGTGGAGAACGCCGCGCTCGGCCGCAGCCAGCTCATCACCGTCTCCCCGCAGCAGCTCGCCCAACTGTCCGCCCAGACCTGGCAGGCGACGCTGCAGAGCGAGCCGATCAGCCGCGATCCCAATCTCAACAATCGCGTGCGGCGCGTGGGCAACCGCATCACCGCGGCCAGCGGGCTGCGCGAGAACTGGGAATACGTCGTCATCGACAGCGACACCGAGAACGCCTGGGTGCTGCCGGGCGGCCGGGTCGCCTTCTATCGCGGCATTCTCGAGACCATGGAGAATGACGACGAGGTCGCCACCGTGATGGGCCACGAGGTCGCCCATGTCGCCGGGCGCCACGCCGCGGAGCGCGCAAGCCAGCAGATGGTCGGCGGGCTGGGGCTCGCCGCCGCGGGCGTCGCGCTGCAGCAGGCCGATGTCGACAACGCCGAGATGATCGCAGCCGCCCTTGGCGCGGGCGTCACCTTCGGGGTGATCCTGCCCTATTCCCGCACGCACGAGCTGGAGGCCGACCGGCTGGGCACGGACTACATGTCGCGCGCGGGCTACCGCCCCAGCGCGGCGCTCGATTTCTGGCGCCGCCGGGCGTCCTCTCGCACCGGGGCGCGACAGCCCGAGTTCTTCTCCACCCATCCCGCGGACGCGACCCGCATCCAGGCGCTGCAGCAGCATATCCAGCGCATGGGATACGCCTGAGCCGCCAACCGCCGTCGGCGCCGCGCAGGGCGGGCCTTGCGCCGGCTGCGCGCCGGATATAGGTTCCGCCGCCTCGCACGGCCCGGCGACGGGCCCGCGCCGGTGCGCCGCCTTAGCTCAGTTGGTTAGAGCGCTAGATTGTGGATCTAGAG
>CAZLOV010000041.1:5100-17207 GCA_964561235.1 uncultured Caulobacterales bacterium | reverse complement strand
GGTGATCGGCATTCTCTACACCTTCCAGCAGGCGCTCGCGATCGGGCCCAGCGCGCGATGGCTGATGAAGTTGCGCGACGCCGACGATCCCGCCCGGCTCGGCAATCCGCCTGCGCTCATCGCCCCGCTGGCCTCGCTCATGCGCGAGGCCTCCGACGGCAAGGCGCGGCTGTCCGCCTCGTCTGCGCGCGTGGTGCTGGACAGCCTTGCTGCGCGCATGGGCGAAAGCGGCGCGTTCACCCGCTATTTCGGCCGGCTTCTGATCTTCCTCGGGCTTCTGGGCACGTTCTACGGCCTGCTGCTCGTCGTCTCCGACGTAGGTGAGGCGGTGCGCGCGGTCTCCGAGACCTCCTCAGGCGGCGAGGCTGACGTGGCGCGCCTGTTCGCCGCCATCGAGGATCCCATCCAGGGCATGGGCACGGCCTTCGCCTCGTCGCTGTTCGGCCTGGCCGGTTCGCTCATCATCGGCTTTCTCGAATTGCAGGCGAGCCGGGCGCATAACCGCTTCTACAACGAGATCGAGGAATGGATCTCCTCGCTGTCCCGTCTGTCCTCGGCCGGGCCGTCGGGCGGCGTCGACGACGAGTCCGGCGCGAGCCTCGCCTATGTCGGCGCGCTGCTCGAGCAGAACGCGGAAAACCTCGAGCGCCTCGCCTCCACCATCGAGCGCAGCGCCCGGCAGCAGGAAGCCATGCTCCAGCGCATCAGCGAGACGGCTGCTGAAGGCCAGTCCGAGGCCGCGCGCCTCCTGCGCGACGAGATCAAGGTGCTCGTCCGCGCGCTTGAAGCCCAGGCGCGCGCCAATCGCGACCGGGACGGCCGCTGATGTACGGCGCAAGGCGGGGATATCTGCGCGACGCCGACAGTGCGGGCGATCACTGGCCCGGTTTTGTCGATGCGCTCGCCACCCTGCTGCTTGTCATCATCTTCCTGCTGGCTGTCTTCGTGGTCGGGCAGGCGACGCTGTCGCAGGCGCTCTCGGGCCGCGACGAGCAACTCGCCAGCCTCAACGCACGCCTCGCGACCCTTGCTGAGGAACTCAACATCGCAGAGAGCGAGAACGAGGCCCTCAACCTGCGCATTGGCGCGCTCACCCAGGAGCGCGACGCGCTGGAAGCGGACCTGCAGACGGCGACCGCCCGGCTGTCGGAGGTCAGCCGCGAACTCGCCGGAGAGCGCGAACTCTCCGAAGAGGCGCAGCGCGCCACCGTTCAGCTCAACAACCAGATCGCCGGATTGCGAAATGAACTGTTGCGTCTGAACGAGGCGCTTCAGGCTTCCGAGGCGCGTGAGGCGGAGCTGGAGGCGGAAGTCGTCAATCTGGGCCGCCGGCTCAACGCCGCCCTTGCTGCTGAAGTGTCGCGTCTGGCCGCCTACCGCTCGGACTTCTTCGCTCAGCTGGTCGATATACTGGGCAATCGTTCAGGCGTGCGCGTCGTCGGCGACCGCTTCGTCTTCGAAACCGACGTGCTGTTTCCCTCCGCCTCCGCGACGCTTTCCCAAGAAGGCCGCGAGGCGCTGCGCCCGATTGCGGACGCGATCATCCAGCTCACGCGTGAAATCCCCAGCGACGTCGACTGGGTCGTGCGCGTGGACGGGCATACCGACTGGCGCCCGCTGGGGCCGAGCGCCCAGTTCTCCTCCAACTGGGAGCTGTCCACCGCGCGCTCGCTCTCGGTGATCAACTGGCTGGAGGATCTCGGCGCGCCGCCCGAGCGGCTCATGGCGGCGGGTTTCGGCGAACACCACCCGATTGCGGAAGGGCGAACCGCCGAGGCGAATGCGCGCAACCGCCGCATCGAGCTGAAGCTGACCGCGCGGTAAGCTTCGATCTTGGTTGCGAAGGGGCGTGCGGGCCTGTATAAGCCGCGCCTTCAAACAACCGACAATGCGACTGGACTGCAGAGCCGGCGCAGAACAACAGGCGGGAGCCGGACGATGAAGAAGGACATTCACCCGGATTACCACTTCATCGAAGTGGTCATGACGGACGGGTCGAAGTTCGTCACGCGCTCGACCTTTGGGTCCGAGGGCGATTCCATCTCGCTCGACATCGATCCGCGCACCCATCCGGCCTGGACCGGCGGCTCCCAGACGCTCGTCGACCGCGGCGGCCGGGTTTCCCGCTTCAAGGACAAGTTCAAAGGCTTCGGCGTTTGACGCCTCTTCCCCCTCAGGGCGTCATTCCCCTCACCTCACGCTGAAGTCTTTAAAGAAACGCCCGCAGCTTCCCCCCTCTAGCTGCGGGCGTTTTTTTATGCGTTCAGGCGCTTTGTCCTACCAGTCATAGCGCAAGCCGACATAGTAGGTTCCGCCGTTGAAACCGGCGGGGGCGTCTTCCGGGAAGCGGTTGCCGATATTGGTGGCGGCGTTGTTTTCGTCCGGGAAGCTGTCGAAGACATTGTCTGCGCCGACGGTGAAGGTCAGCCCGTTGCGGAACTGGTAGTCGAGCTGAACATCGACCAGCACCTGGCTGCCCAGCACCTGATCCGGATCGGGATCATCGCTGAAGAACTCGCCGAAATAGCTGAGCCGGGCCAGTCCGCGCCACGGACCCTGAGCGTGGGTCAGCGTGCTGACGAAACGGTGGTTCGGCAGCTGCTCCTCGAGTTGACGGATGCGGGTGTCGGACACGAGCGCCGTGCCCCCCGTGCCGGTTTCAATCCGCGTCACTTCGGTGGAGGTCCAGTTATAGGCGAAGGTGAGGTCCGTCTGGCCGACGGGAACGAAATCGAGCGGCCCGGTGACGACCACGTCGACGCCTTCGGTTTCCGTGTCGAAGGCGTTGGTGAAGAAGAGGAACTGGGTGAGGTCCGCAAAGTCCTCGAACGCCTCTTCGTTCAGCACGCCGGCGTCGTCGAGTTCGTCGATCTGGGCGCGCGGGGTCGACGTGGTGAGGGTGACGCCGTTCTGGCCGGCGATGAAGGCGAGCGCGTCGGCGAACTCGATCTCGGAGGAGTTCGCGATGCGGTCGCCCAGCTTGATGTTGAAGTAATCCACGGTCGCCGTGAAGCCGAAGGCGTCGAAGGCGAAGCCAAGCGAGAAGTTTTCCGCCTCTTCCGGCCCGAGCGTGGGCCGGGAAAGCCCGAGACCGCCTTCCGACACCGGCGCGGACACGAAATCCGCCGCCAGCTGACCGACGGCGCTGTTGAGCGGAACCGTGCCCTGGTCGGCAAGATTGCCCTGGCTGTCGAACTGGGTGGTGACGTTGACGACCGTCTCCTGGCCCACGGTCGGGACCCTGAAGCCGGTTGAGAACGTGCCGCGCAGCCTTAGCGCTTCCGTTACCTCATAGAGCGCGCCGACCTTGAAGTTCGTCGTTTCGTCGAAGCCGTCGTAATCCTCGAAGCGCACGGCGCCCTGCACCGTCAGGCGGTCGGTCACGTCGGTTTCGAGATCCAGGTAGATGGAGTTGCTGACCCGCTCGGCGGCGCCGGCGATCGCCGTGCTGAAGCCGGGGAAGCCGTTCGAGCTGGTGGAGAAGCCCTGCCCGCTGGGGAAGGCCGGGAACGCGTCGGGATCGGCGAGTTCGCCCAGAGCGAATGACGCCGGATCGCCGGCGACGATCTCGAAACGTTCATTGCGGCGTTCGTAACCGACCGCGATGTTGAGCGGCGAGGCGAACAGGCCCGTTTCCAGAGGATAGCTGAAGTCTGCGTTGAACAGGCGTTCACGCTGGATGTAGCCGCCCGGATTGAACTCGGTGGGCGTGTCCGGCCCGAGGCTCGCGTTGATCGTGTTGAAGATGAAATAGCTCACCTCGTTGCGGCCATGCTGGAAGCTGACGTCGTAGGAGACGCCCGCTCCGAACGGCAGTTCGCCGCGCAGGCCGAGCGTGCCCGCGGTATCGTCCACCTGTCCGCCGAAGCGCGGCGTGAAGCCGCCGGGGAAGAGCTCGACGAAGCTGAAGCAGTCGTCGCGCGCCTGCACGACGCCCAGCACCGTCGGATCTGGAAGGCTGTTCACGCCGTTCTGAAGCGGTATGCCCGCAGGGCAATCGCCTGCCGTGTCTCCGGACAGGTCGCCGACGAGGATGGACGGGACGCCGCCCGGATCGGCCGCGCCGGTGACAGGATCGACAAGCGGTCCGGTGAACACCCCCGCGCGCGAGGTCGGGTTGCGGAAGAAGAACCCGCCTTCGGTTTCCCGCGAGGCGACATTGCCGAAGGCGTAGACTTCCGCGAATTCATGCACCGGCAGGCCGAAATTCGCGAAGGCCTTCACATCGTCGCGCACTTCGGGCTGACCCCAGACCTGGGCCGGATCGGCCACGGCGGTGTTGCCCGCCGCGATCAGCGCGGCTGCGTCGCTGCGCTGGACCGATCGGCTTGTGTCGCCCTGTTCGCGAAACTCCAGCGAGAGGTTGAGGAAGCCCTCGTCATGGACGCGCAGACCGACATTGCCGGCGACCTGGAAGAATTCGCCGTCGCCGGCATACGCCTCGCCGACGCGCGCTGTCAGAGACCCGCCTTCGGCGTCGTCCCGGAGCACGAAGTTCATGACGCCCGCAACGGCGTCCGAGCCGTACTGGGAGGAGGCGCCGTCGCGCAGGACCTCGACGCGCTCGAGTCCGATCGACGGCAGCGTGGAGATGTCCACGCCCTGGCTTCCGTCCGAGATGCCCCCGCCGAGAAACGAGATCACCGCCCCGCGGTGGCGTCTTTTCCCGTTGAGCAGGACCAGGGTGTTGTCCGGCGAGAGCCCGCGAAGATTGGCGGGCCGCGTGATCGTCGCCGCGTCGGAAATGGGCTGGGTGTTCACATTGAAGGACGGAATCTGCTGACGCAGCAGGTTCTGGATGTCTGTCTGGGCTGACTGCGTGAACACATCGCCGCCGACGATGTCGATCGGCGCGATCGATTCCGCTGCGGTGCGCGAAGCGCGCCGGGTGCCCGTCACGATGATGGTTTCGTCTTCCTGGGCGCTTTCCCCTGCAGGCGGCTCTTCAGCTTCCTGGGCATGGCCCGCAGGCGCGAGTGCGAGAAGACAGACACCCGCAAGCAATCCCGCTGCGCCGGTATAAACTGGACGAAATGATTTCATGATTAGACTCCATGTGTTCGAAGAGACATAGAGTCGTCATGTTTCTTGAGCCTGTCCCGCAGTTCAACAAGATTATAGAATATTCAAAACAATAGAATGCTTTAATAGAAAGACCGCCGCCCGGCGGGCGGCGGTCTTGACGCGGGATCATCCGTTTTGGCTTAAGGCTTCGCGCCGAAAGCGTCGGCCAGCGCGGACCATTGCTCCTGGAGCGGGTTTTCGCCGGTTTCCTCGGGAGACGACTTGGCGAACAGGTTGTCGTCCAGTCGGGTCAGCTGCGCGTAGAGGCGCTCCGAGCGCGTCACGAGATCAGCCAGGCGCGGCGGGCAGGGCTCGTCGCCCGCCGGCCAGATCGCATCCGAACGCCGTTCATCCGCGAGGCGGTATTTCTCGTCGGAGGCTTCCATCGGCGACATTTCGCCTTCGGCGACCGCCCGCTGGGTAAGCAGCCAGGACGCCGCCTGCATCAGGCGGGTGGTCAGCGTCATGCTTTCCGCTGCATAGGCGAGCGCTCCGGAGCGACCCAGACGCTTGGCGTCGTCGCGGCCGGGCCCGTCCAGATACGAGGCGGTCTCTTCAACAAGGTCCATGCCTTCGCGGAACAGCGAGCGAAAGAGTTCGGACCCCGCGAACTCTGAGACGCGCGCGGCGGGGGTTCGTACGGCCGGCCCGGAACCGTCCATGGCAATGGGACTCATCTGCACAATCCATCGCTTCCCGGCCGCGCCGCGAGGGCCGACGGCGACCATGTTCCCGCCCGGTCAAGCAAACTCAAGGCCAAAGCGCTGAAACACAATGCGTCAGCGCGAAAATCCGCGCCTCAGCGTTTTCCGAACACCGCTTCGGCCGCCGCAAAGCCCTGCTGGCGGCCCTCAAGCTCGCGCTGGGTCCGGGCGATCTCCTCCCGCAGCCGGCTCAGCCGGTCCTCGAGGTCGCTGACGGAGAGCCGCGAGAGATCCTCTTCCAGAGCCGCGCCGGCCGGCGCGCGCACGTCCGCATCGTCCTGAAACATGCCGTATCGCCCTTTCAATCCGATCCGATCCGGCTCACGCTTTCCGCCCGAGCCGACCGGAGACGCCCGATGAGCCGCAACCGTACGACTCGCATCGTCCTTGCGCCAACCCCCGGCGGGCCTGATGCGCTCACGATTGAGACCCGCGAACTGGCGCCGCCCGGCGCCGGCGAGGTGTTGATCGGGGTTGAGGCCGCCGGGGTGAACCGCCCCGACATCTTCGAGCGCATGGGGCTTTATCCCCCGCCGCCCGGCGCGCCGGAGGGCCTCGGCCTTGAGGTCTCCGGCCGCGTCCTTGAAACAGGCGAGGGCGTGAGCGGTCTGCGCGAAGGCGATCCGGTCGTCGCGCTCGTATCCGGCGGCGGCTATGCCGATATTGCCCGCGCAGACGCCGGCTCCGTGCTGCCCGCGCCGCAGGGCGTTGCGCTCAGGGATGCGGCGGGTCTGCCCGAAACCGTGTTCACCGTCTGGACCAATGTGTTCGAACGCGGCGCGCTCAAGCCGGGAGAGCATCTTCTGGTGCATGGCGGCGCCAGCGGCATCGGCACGGCCGCCATCCAGATGGCCAAGGCGCATGGCTGCGTGGTGTTCGCCACGGCGGGATCGGCGGAGCGCTGCGCCTTCTGCCGCTCGCTCGGCGCCGACCACGCGTTCAATCACCGCGAGGAAGACTGGGCCGAAGCGGTGAAGGAGCGCGGCGGCGCGGACGTGGTGCTCGACATGGTCGGCGGCGACTATGTGCAGAAGAACCTGTCCTGTCTCAACATGGAGGGCCGCATCGTGATGATCGCCTTCCTCAACGGCTCGCGCGTGGAAGTCGATCTCATGGGGATGATGCTCAAGCGCCAGACGATCACGGGTTCAACCCTGCGCGCGCGCGCAGCCGCGGAGAAAGCGCGCATCGCAAAAGGGGTGCGCGGGCGTGTCTGGCCCTGGATCGCCTCCGGACGCGTGCGCCCGGTGATCGAGGCGGCGTTCCCGCTTGAAGACGCCGCCGCCGCCCATGCGCGCATGGAGGCCGCCGCGCCGGCTGGGAAAATCCTGCTCATCCCCTGACCGCACCGATTGCAGGCCGGGCCGATGCGGTTATATGTAGGGAAAGCTCCGGCTGTTCGGTTCATCCGGCCGCCGGAGCGGGAGCGAGCGAAGCCCGGCCCCCGCGCCGGGCTTTCTTGTTCATCAGTCCTGAAGACCGCGACCGGAGCCCGACACCCCATGTCCGACATCCTCATGCCGAAGGCGACCGCCGTCTGGCTGGTGGACAACACCGCGCTCACCTTCGACCAGATCGCCGAATTCTGCGGTCTGCATCCGCTTGAGGTGAAGGGCATCGCCGACGGCGACGTCGCCGCGGGCGTGCGCGGGTCCGACCCCGTCGCCGCCGGTCAGCTCTCCCGCGAGGAGATCGCGGCAGCGGAAGCCGACGCCGCCTACCGCATGACGGCCAACAAGACGAAATACGCCGACCTTCAGCAGCCGACCAAGCGCAAGGGCCCGCGCTATACTCCGCTCTCGCGCCGGCAGAACCGCCCCGACGCGATCGCCTGGCTGGTGCGCAATCACCCGGAGCTGACCGACGGACAGATCTCCAAGCTGATCGGCACGACGAAGACGACGATCACCGCCGTGCGCGACCGCACGCACTGGAACGCGCCCAACATCAAGCCGACCGATCCCGTCAGCCTTGGGCTCTGCTCGCAGATCGAGCTTGACGAGGCCGTCCGCCAGGCGTCCTCGCGCCGGAAGAAGATGGAGGAGGCCGGCGAAGTCGAACGCGCCGACGACCAGCTCAAGCCGATCGACGAGCCCGATTACGAGAACGCCAGCGCCCCGACCACGCTCGACGAGCTTTTCGGGAAGCCCTCCGGCGGCGGGCATGGCGACGAGGACTAGTCCTCGTCGCTGACGGTGTAGTTCAGAGCGAGCCGCCCGCCGTCTGCGTAGATGCACTCGCCGGTGACATAGCTGGCGTCTTTCGAGGCGAGGAACGCGACGACGCCCGCGATCTCGTCGGGATCGCCGATGCGCATGAGCGGCGTGCGCGCCAGCACGCGCTTCATCGCCTCGCGGTTCTCGTTGACTGATTTGAGCATGTCGGTGTTCACCGAGCCCGGCCCGACCGCGTTGACGCGCACGCCGTAAGACGCCAGCGCCAAAGCCATCGATTTCGTCATCTGGTTGATCGCGCCTTTCGCCATGGAGTAGGCGAGCTGATCGGGGATGGCGACGACCGCGTTGACCGAGGACATGTTCACGATCGCATAGCGCTTGCGGCAGTCGTCCGGGCGCTGGTCGTCGCTTCGGATCTGCTCGACCATCTGCTTGGCGGCCGCGCGCGCGACGAGGAACGCGCCGCGCATGTTCACCGACATGACCCGGTCGAAATCGGCGGGCTCAAGGCTGAGAATGTCGCCGGCGCCCGTGATGGCGGCGTTGTTCACCAGCACGTCCAGGCGTCCGAAAGCCGAGCGTGTTTCGGCCAGCAGGTTGCTCACCGCCAGCTTGTCGGACACGTCGCAGGTGACGAAGAGCGCGCGGTCCTTGCCGCCGTCGAGATCCTTCGCAAGCGTCTCGCCCGCATCCTCGTCGATGTCCGCGATCACGACATTGAGGCCGTCCTCCACGAGGCGGCGCGCGCACGCCGCGCCTATGCCTCTTGCGCCGCCCGTGACGATGGCGACGCGATCCGATGTCGGCATGGAAGCTTCCTCAGCACCTGTCGAAGACAAGGCCGCGGATCAAAGACCCGAAGGCTGCGCTTGTAAACCGCCCGTTCGGCTCAGCGGCTGCGCGTGCGCTCGTAATCGGCGGCGATCTCCGGGTCGTCCGGGCTCAGCTCGAAGGCGCGGGCGTACAGCGCGCGCGCCTCGTCCTCGCGTCCGACCTGTTCGAGCGCGGCGGCCCTGGAATGCTGGATGGACCCGTTCTCCGGCGCGGCTTCGGCGGCGGCGTCGCAGATGTCCAGGCCGTCGCCGGCGCGCTCCGCTTTCACAAGCGCCCAGCAGAGCGTGTTCAGAGCGGTCGCGTTCTCCGGATCGATGGCGACCGCCTGGCGGCCGTCGTCCACTGCGCGGTCGAGCAGGCCGATATCGATGAACGCCGCCGAACGGCCCGCCCAGGCGTTGATGTATTCCTCATCCAGCCGGAGCGCGGCGTCGAAGGCGGCGACCGCCTCTTCGGGGCGGTCGAGATCAAGGAAGGTCTGGCCGTGAAGGACGCGCAGATAGGGATCGTCCGCCTCCAGGCGGACCGCTTCGGCGATGTCCTCAAGCGCGCGCTCGGGCCGGTCGAGCTGCAGGAAGGCGACCGCCCGGTTGCGTCGCAGTTCGGGATAATCCGGCTCCACCTGATTGTCCGCGAGCAGGGCGAAGACCTGGTTGAAGGCCAGAAGCGCGTCTTCCGGATCGCCGTTGACGAGATGGGCCGCGCCCAGCCGGTTGCGAAGCTCCGCTTCGTGCGGCCAGGTGCGCTCGCGTTCGCGAAGACAGGCTTCAAAGGCTGTCACCGCCGCATCGGCGTCCTGCTGGGCCATGGCGGCGTAGCCGTCCGGGCAGAGCGATGCGGCGGGCTCGCGGGGCTGGCCGCAAGCAGGCGTGAGACCGGCGGCGACGATGACGGCGGCGGTGAGAAGGCATCGGGTCATGAAAGCTAATCTAATGCGCGGGAGGGGTGACGGAAACGGCGCTTGGCCACGGAACCACGACAAAGGGGCGGCCCGTTCGGGGCCGCCCCTGCGCGACAGCCTCAATGAGGGGTGAGGCGCGCGGCTAGCGACTTCGGCGAAGCGTCTCGATCTCTTCCTTGAGCCGAAGCTTCTCTTTTTTCAGGGCGGCGATCTGAAGGGTATCGCTGGAAGGATGCTTGAGCTCCTGCTCGATTTTGTGGTCGAGCTGCTCGTGACGGGCGTCCAACTGACGAATACGCGCTTCGGTGGCCATGAATGCCTCCCTTGCTATGTGAACCCTTAAAGTGAACCACTCGAACAACGGGTCGATCAATTCACGATCCGGGGCGGAGGCTGAAAATTGGATTCGACAGATAACGGACGATTGATCGTCGGGATTTCGGGTGCGTCCGGGGTCGTCTACGGCGTTCGCGCGCTTGAGGTTTTGCGCAGTCTCGGCGTGGAGACACACCTTGTCGCCACCAAGGCGGCGGAGATGACGCTCGCCTACGAAACCGACCTCAAGGCCTCCGAACTGCGCATGCGGGCCGATCACGCCTACAAGCTTCCCGATGTCGGCGCGCCGATCGCATCGGGCTCGTTCCGGACGCGCGGCATGCTGATCGCGCCTTGCTCGGTGCGCACGATGAGCGAGATCGCAAGCGGGGTGACCTCCAATCTGCTCACCCGCGCCGCCGACGTGGTGCTCAAGGAACGCCGCCGGCTTGTGCTGATGGTCCGCGAGACGCCGTTTCACCTTGGCCATCTGCGCACCATGACGCAGCTGACCGAGATGGGCGCGATCGTCATGCCGCCCCTGCCGGCCTTCTATGCGCGGCCGAAAACGCTCGACGACATCGTCAACCAGTCTGTTGCGCGCGCGCTCGACCTGTTCGGGCTGGACTGGGACGGCGCGAAGCGCTGGGGCGAGGATCTCGAGCAGGGGGCCCGGCCGGCGGCGGCGACGCGGGGCGCTGCGGAGTGAACGCCGGTCCCGCCGCCCGCTTCTGGGCGTTCTCGACGCGTGTCTACGCCGCGCCGGAGGTCAAGACGGCGTGTCTCGACCTGCAGAATACGCTGGGGGTCGATGTGAATGTCGCGCTCTGGTGCGCGTTCGCCGTCTCTGAGGGCCTCGATCCCGCCGGCGCGCTGGATGAGGCGAAGGCGATTTCCGACATCTGGAGCGGGGCGGTGGTCAAGCGTCTGCGCGCCGCGCGCGACGCGCTCAAGACGCCGTTGCTCGCGGCGGAGGGCTTGCCGGAGCCTGACCGTCTTGCGCTGCGCCGCCAGGTGCTCGCCGCCGAGCTTGAAGCCGAGCGGCTGGAGCAGCATGTCATCGCGGCGCTGGTCGAGCGCTGTCCGCCCCTCGGGGCCGCCTCCGCGCGCGAGGCGGCGGCCTTGGCGCTGGAACGGCTGACGCAGCCGCAATCCGGCGCGGAAAAGCTTCAGCTTTTCCTGCAAGCCGTTTTCACGGCGGCGGAAATGGAGTAAAGTCCGGCTCCGGTGAGAAGAGCAGCCGGGCGACACCACGCCGGCGCCTCGCCGTTCGTGATGACATTTTCGGGTTGGAGACGCACGCGGGATGTTCGGAGATCTCGACGAAGGAGCTCTGCGGACCAAACTGTCCGAGCTGAAGCAGGAACACCGCGCCCTCGACGACGAGGTGCGCGCCCTTCATGAATTCGGCGTGGCCGATCAGCTCAAGGTCATGCGGTTGAAGCGGCGCAAGCTGCAGCTCAAGGACCTCATCTTCGCCATCGAAGACGCGCTCAACCCCGACATCATCGCCTGAAATCAGGCCCGCGCGGCCTTGCGTGCATACATCGCCGCGTCGGCGCGGGCGACGGCGTCATCCACGCTGGCGCCGCGTTCAAGCGGCTGGACGCCCCAGGCGGCCTTCACCGACAGCGTCTGACCGCCGGCCTCGAAACTCGCGGTCTCGATCGCACGGGCAAGTTCCTCCGCCTTGCGTTCGGCGGCCGATGCGGGCGTCAGCGTCAGCACGACAGCAAACTCGTCCCCGCCCAGGCGCCCGACAGCGTCGGTTTCGCGCACATTGCGGGTCAGCGTTTCCGCGACCGCATGCAGGGCGGCGTCGCCCGCGGCGTGGCCGTAGGTGTCGTTGATCGCCTTGAAGCCGTTGAGATCGAAAAAGATCAGCGCTGAGGGCGCGTCATGGCGCTCTGCGAGCGCCAGCGCCTTCGACACCTCGCGCAGGAAGGCGCGGCGGTTGAGCACGGGCAGGAGGACATCGGCGTCGGCGAGGCCTTCCAGCTCGCGGATGCGCGTGCGCAGGGCGTCGGTCTCGCGGCGCAGCGCGTCGACCTCGCCCATCAGCTCAAGCAGCGCGCGCTGCACGTTCGGCGTAAGTTCGTGCTCAGGCACGCC
>CAZLOV010000041.1:0-5090 GCA_964561235.1 uncultured Caulobacterales bacterium | reverse complement strand
CACGCCCATGATGGAGGCGGCGTCGCGCGGGCCCGAGGCCGTACCGGGTTGGCCCGGAGCGTTCGCCCGCTCGCGCCGGACCTCGCCTGAGGCCTGGACCGAAGAGGTGTGTGAAGCCCGGATCCGCATCAGCTCCGCCTCGCCCTGAAACCCTGCCTGAACTTGCGTGAAGCCTCGCTTGGCGAGGTTAAGGAAGCTTCAAGGCTAACCGCGGATTGACGGCGCCTCCGGCTCTCCTTGACGCGGCGAGCGGCGTCGTTATGTTCGCGCGCTTCCTTGCCGGGAGGCGGACTTGACCGACGCGCACGACAGCCCCGCGCGGGCTGCGCCAGTCGCCATCATCATGGGCTCGCGATCCGACTGGCCGACCATGAAGAAGGCCGCGGAAACGCTCGACCGCCTCGGGGCGGGTTATGAAACCCGCGTGGTTTCCGCCCACCGCACGCCGGATCGGCTCTACGCGTTCGCCCGCGACGCAAAGGGCCGCGGCGTGCAGGTGATCATCGCCGGGGCGGGCGGCGCTGCGCATTTGCCGGGCATGGTCGCTGCGATGACCGACCTGCCGGTGCTCGGCGTGCCGGTGCAGTCCAAGACGCTCTCCGGTCTCGACAGCCTTTTGTCCATCGTCCAGATGCCCGCCGGCGTCCCCGTGGGCACGCTCGCCATCGGCGAAGCGGGGGCGAAGAACGCAGGCCTTCTCGCCGCCTCGATCCTGGCGCTGTCCGACGCGGCGCTGGCGCAACGCCTCGCTGATCATCGCGCCAGCCAGACCCTGGGCGTGCCCGAGACGGTGGAGGACTGAGCGGGTGACCGCGCCGCTTCCGCCCGGCTCGACGATCGGCGTTCTCGGCGGCGGCCAGCTTGGCCGCATGCTGGCGCTTGCGGCGGCGCGCCTTGGCTTGCGCACGGCGATCTACACCGACCGCGAACAGGACTGCGCCAGCGACGTCGCCGCGTTCACAGTCAGCGCGCCCTATGAAGACCTCGACGCCGTGCGGGCGTTCGCCGCGCGCTGCGATGCGATGACCTTCGAGTTCGAGAACGTGCCGGCCGCGGCTGCGCAGGCGGCCGCTGAGACGGCGCCGCTGCGCCCGGGCGTGCGCGCGCTTCACGCGGCTCAGGACCGGTTGATCGAAAAGCGTTTCCTGAACGAAAGCGGGGCGCCGACCGTGCGGTTCGCCGAGTTGTCTTCACCGGCGGATTTCGAGCTGGCCGGCGCGCAGACCGGCTTCCCGGCGATCCTGAAGACGCGCCGGTTCGGCTATGACGGCAAGGGCCAGGCCCGCGTCGAGACGGCGCCCGCCCTGGCGGCCGCCTTCGACGCGCTGGGCGGCGGCGAGCTGATCCTGGAGGCCATGGCGCCGTTCAGGCGCGAGCTGTCGATCGTCGCCGCGCGCGGGCTCTCGGGCGAGATCGAGGCCTATCCGCTGGCGGAAAACCGCCATGTCGGGGGCATTCTTCGCGAAAGCCGCGCGCCGGCGGCGGTTGAACCGGAGACCGCAGCGGAAGCCCTGCGCATCGCCGAGGCCGTTCTGACGGCGCTTGATTATGTCGGCGTGATCGCTGTTGAGCTGTTTGAACTCGAAGGCGGGGAGCTCTTGGTCAACGAGATCGCGCCGCGCGTGCACAATACCGGGCACTGGACGCTGGACGCGTGCGGCTGCTCGCAGTTCGAACAGCATGTGCGGGCTGTGGCGGGCTGGCCGCTCTGCGATCCGCGTCCGCATTCGGCCTGCGTGATGACCAATCTGATCGGCGAGGACGCTTCTGCCTGGGCGGAGCTGGCGGCTGATCCTGAGGCGCGGCTGCACCTCTACGGCAAGGCGGAGGCGCGCGACGGCCGCAAGATGGGCCACGTGAACTGGCTGGGTCGCCTCTAGAGGCTGCGGCCGCGCGCGCCGTAGCGCGCCCGCGCCGCGAGCTCGACAAGATTCGGCAGGCGGCAGGTCAGCTTGCGCGCCTGCGCCTTCACCTTCTCGAACTCCATGACGTTCTGGATGCGCCGGTCGAGGAACGCTTTGGTGTTCGGCTTCGCCGGATCGTTTTCGCGCAGGAACATGGCGAGCGTGCTTGCATAGACGCCTGAGAGGATCGTGCGTTTGGAATAGAAATTGCCGTCCGTCGAGGTGTCGCCGATCGCACGCCAGATCATGTCGGAGGTGCTCCAGAGGAGCCGGGCGCCGCGTGCGGCCGCATCAGGCAGAAGGAGCCGGGCGCGGGCGCGATCTGCGGCGTCCTCCTCGCCGGCGTATTGTTCAAGGCGCAGCAGCACCGCCCGCGTGATCTTCTCGCGGATCTTCATCGGCTGGGCGGATTCACGGATGGCGGCCTCGGCAGAGGCGTCGGCGCTTTCGCTCCAGAAGGCCAACAGGTCGATCACGCCGCCCGGCAGATACAGGGCGATGTCGCCCTCGCCATGGCCGGCATGGTCCGCGGCGCGCGCCAGCATGGCGTCGTTCCAGCCCTCGAACGGCGCCTCTGCGAGGGCCGCCTCGAGGATGGCTGCGCGCACGGCGTCGGCGCGGGAAAGGTCGTCGGAGTGGGTGTCGGTGTCGCTCATGACGCCTCACATAGACCGCGGATGCGCCTGCGTCACGGGGTGCGGGCGCGCCATCTTTCCGCTGCGCCCCCGTTTACAGGAGCGCACAGCTTTGATACTTCCCCCGCCTCTGTCGTCGTGGTCTGGGTGGTCCCGGCGCGACATGCGTTTTCTGCCAAGGTGGATATCGGTCGCTGGGACCGAACGAAGGAGAGTGTACCATCGTCCAGATCGTCGTTCGCGATAACAACGTCGAGCAAGCGCTCAAGGCGTTGAAGAAAAAGATGCAGCGGGAGGGCACCTTCCGCGAGATGAAGCGCCGCAATCACTACGAGAAGCCCTCGGAAAAGCGTGCGCGTCAGAAAGCCGAAGCGATCCGCCGTGCGCGCAAGCTGGCGCGCAAGCGCGCTCAGCGCGAAGGGCTTCTGCCCCGCCGCGGCCGCTGATCCGGCGTCTCCATCGCGACAGTTACGCAAAACCCCCGGACGGCCCGTCCGGGGGTTTTGTCATGCCTCGAAGAGGCGGGTGCGATCAGCTCTTCTTCCGGCCGAAGCGGAAGAACTTGCGCACGCTGTCGGCGTCGGCCTGGTTGAGCGCGCCCTGACGGAAAACCGCCGTCGACGCCCAGACCACTGCAAAACTCGTCGCGAGCATGAGCGCGGTCGTCGCCGCGAGCTCCCACAGCGGCGGATCGGTCGGCAGCCGCCCCATCATCACGAAGGGCGTCCAGAACGGCACCCAAGAGGCGATGCGCACCACCATGCTGTCCTGCACCTCAAGCGACAGGAACATGATGAAAATCGGCACCATCAGGAACAGGATGACCGGCCCGATCAGGCTCTGCGCGTCCTGCAGGGTTTCGCACAGCGAGCCCACGGCCAGGAACACCGTGCCGTACATGACGTACCCCACCAGGAAATAGCCGAAGGCGGGGATCAGCAGGCCCGGGTCTGCGACCGCGGCGAACAGCGTGGCGACGTCAGGCGCGATCTGGGCGGCCGTCGCGCCGAACACCAGCCCCGCCGCCGTCCCGAGCAGGCCCCAGGTCGCGAAAAAGGTCATCGAGACGCCGACGACACCGATCAGCTTGCCCAGCAGCACTTCATGGAACCGCGCCGTTGAAAGCAGAAGCTCGATGATCTTGCCGCCCTTCTCCTCGATCAGGCTGGTCAGCAGCATTTGTGACACCGAGAACACCGACAGCCACAGGATCATGCCGAGAAACAGCGCCACCACGAAGGGAGCGCGGTCCGCCAGGGTGACTTCCCGTTCCTCCCCGGCATCGGCTTCCGGATTGAGGTCGCGGACTTCCGGCCGCAAATCGTCGAGCCGGCCGAGGGCCTCCCGCTCGAGGCCGCGTTCCTCCAGATACTGGCGCTGGAGTTCGTCGCTCAGCACGCGGCGCGCCGTGTCGGTCAGCTCGCTGTTGGTGAGGTTCGTCGAATAATAGTCCAGAAGAAGCGGCGGCTTGGGCGCGCCCGGGTCTTCGGGATCGTCGGGCGCGAACCGTCCGTCGCGGATGATCAGCGCAGCAAAGAGCGGGCGGTCGCCTTCGGGCGTTTCCACCGTGCGTTCGCCGGTGAGATAGGCCCGCAAGCCTTCCGGGTCCTGCGCCGGGGCGGGCACGCGCACAAGCCGGTTGATGCCGCTTACAAAGCCCTCCGCGCCCTGGGCGACGCCCAGTTCGGCAAGCGCCTCGTCAAGCCCCTCAAGGCCGTCAGGATCGGCGTTGAACGCAGCCAGCGCCGCTTCGCGGCGTTCGCCGCCCTGGGTGTCGGCGAGCGTTTCCAGCGCGGCCTCGACAGCTTCCCGCCGGAAGGCGAGCAGTTCGCGCTCGACCAGCTGGTCATAGCCCTGTCCGGTCTCGTCGATGACGGCGAAATAGCGCGTGGGCTGGGCCGACAGCACGAGAGCGGGCAGCAGCGCGCCGACCACCATGAACATCGGGATGGTGCCGATGGAGAGCCAGAAACCCCAGGTGGCGACGTAGGACAGGTATTCCCGGCGGGCGATCAGATAGATGGCGCGCATCAGCGGACGGGCTCCAATTCGGAAACGGCGTCGGCCGGATCGGCGACGAGACGCACGAAGGCGTCATGAAGATGAGGACGCAGGGGCTCGAAGCGCGTGAGCTTCACCCCGGCTTCGACGAGCGCGCGCAGGACCGCCTGCGCATCGGCGCCCGGATGGAGGATCACTCGCCAGAGCGCGCCGCCCCCGTCGGTTGTCTCGAGGCGTTCGACCGATCCGTACGCGCCCGCGGCGGCTTCGACGTCATCGCCGTTCGCCGTCTCCACCGTGATTTGCCGCGGCACGACGGCGAGCGCCTCCTCGACACGGCCGTCGAAGACCTTCGATCCGCGCGCCATCAGCACGATCCGGTCGCACAGGCGCTCGGCATGCTCCATGACATGGGTGGAGAAAAGGATGGTCGCGCCGCGGTCGGCCTGCTCGCGGATCATCCCCTCCAGCAAGGCCTGGTTGACCGGGTCGAGGCCCGAGAAGGGCTCGTCGAGGATGATGAACTCCGGCTCATGCACCAGCGCGGAGA
>CAZLOV010000040.1:0-17292 GCA_964561235.1 uncultured Caulobacterales bacterium | reverse complement strand
ATCAAATCAACCCCGGACTCTCGCTTCGGCTGGATGAAAAACGGGGGTCACGTCAAGGCAAATGAGACCCGGCGCAATCAGCCAGGCCGATCCGCCAAGGCGCAGCCAGCTCCAGAAAGCGAAGCAACCCGCGATTCCAGCCAGGGCCGCTCCGGCGTAGATCGCGAAGGTCTGCAGCGGGTTCATGACGCAGCGCCGGCGAGCGCCTGCTCAAGGTCCGCCCAGAGATCATCGACGTCTTCCAGGCCCACGGACAGCCGGATCAGCGCGCCATCGGCCCGCCAGGGCACGGCGGTGCGCTGGATCTGTCGGTCGCAGGGCAGGGCGAGGCTCTCGAACCCGCCCCAGGAAAACCCGATTCCAAAGAGTTCCAGCCGGTTCACGAACGCTTCGCCGCCCGGACCGTCGAGGCCCTCGACGACAAATGAGAAGCACCCGGCAGGGGCGGAAAAGTCCCGCGTGTAAAGTGAATTGTCTGGATGTACTTGAAGCGCCGGATGAAGCGCGCACGACACGCGCGGATGCGAAGCGAGGCGGCGCGCGAGTTCCAGCCCGCTTTCGCCGGATTTCTGCATCCGGATCCCAAGCGTTCTCATGCCTCGCAATACCAGAAAGGCGTCGTCAGGGCTGACATGGAAGCCGTAAAGGCTCTCCGCGCGTTTGAGCGCCGATGCGATTTGTCCGCGCGCGGCGACGGATCCCATGAGCACGTCGGAATGGCCGCCTGCATACTTGGTCAGCGCCTGCGCCGCGAGATCGCAGCCGAGCTCGAGCGGGTTCATCAGCCAGCCCGCAGACCAGGTGTCGTCGATGACCGAGATTGCTCCGGCGCTGCGCGCCGCCGCCGCAATGGCGGGCACGTCCTGCACTTCAAAGGTCAGCGAGCCGGGGCTTTCAAGCAGCACCGCGCGCACGCGTCCTGTGAACAGCTCGGCGATGCCGGCGCCGATGCGCGGATCATAGAAGCGCGCCCTGGCGCCGAACGCCGGCAGCGCTTCCTGACAGAACCGGCGCACGGGACCATAAACGCTGTCTGAGACGAGCACGTCCCCGCCCGGCTCGCCGGAATGATGCAATGCGGCGAGCACGGCGAGGGTCACCGCCCCGAGACCGGATCCCGCCAGCGCGAGATGATCAGCGCCGTGGAGCGCGCCGATGGCGTCGCGAAGCGGCGTGTTGGGACTCAACCCGCCGCGGCCGTAATGGGGCGCTTTGCCGAAGCGGTCGTAAATCTCCGAGCCGCTGGGCGCGAGCACGGTCGAGGCGCGTTCAACGGCAGCGTTCACTGGGCCGTCGTGCAGATCGGGGCGTCCCAGGCGGACAAGGCGGGTTTCCGGTTTCATGTCGACAAGCCTCCACAGGCTCAGTTAAACGGTGTTCAAGCCTAGCGGCCAAGGCAGGCTGAGCAGTGACCCCGCAGACCCTTTTCGATCTTTTCGCCCCGCGCCGCCTTGTCCGGACGCTGGGAGCGTTTGCGCTCGGCTTCACGGTAAGCCAGAGCGACGCCGTGGGCGGGCGCCTCGACCAGATCCGCGAGCGCGGGGTTCTGCGGTGCGGCGTGGACACCGCGCTTGCCGGCTTCGCCACTCAGGATGAAGACGGCCGGTGGACGGGGTTCGAAGCCGATCTCTGCCGGGCTTACGCCGCAGCGCTGCTCGGCGATGAACGCCGGGCGCGCTTCTTTCCGCTGACCACCTCGGAACGCTTTGAGGCGCTGACCGAGGGCGAGGTGGACATCCTCCTGCGCAACACCAGCTGGACATTCGCCCGCGACGCCGAACAGGCGGTCACCTTTGTCGGGGTGTATTACCATGACGGCCAGGGCTTTCTCGCGCCCGCCGACCTGGCCGTCGCCAGCGCGCGCGAGCTTGACGGCGCGCGTATCTGCGTCCAGCGCGCGACGACGACGGCGCTGAACCTGCAGGACTACGCCCAACGCTACGGTCTCGCCTTCACCGCGGTGGAGGCGGATACCGCGCTTGAGGCGCTGGAGACCTATGCGGCGGGGGGCTGCGACGCCTTCACCAACGACATCTCCTCGCTGGCGGGGTTGAGGCTCAATCTCGAGGATCCCGAGGCGCATGCGCTCCTTCCCGATGTCATCTCTAAGGAGCCGCTCGGGCCGGTCGTGCCGTCGGATGATCCGCATTTCGAAAAAGCGGTGCGTTGGGTCCTTTTCGCGCTTATCGCCGCGGAGGAGCATGGCGTCACACAGGACGCCGTGGCGGCCCTCGCCGCTGATCCGCCCACGCCGGAGATCGCGCGGCTTCTGGGCGGCGACGGCCCGATTGGCGAAACGCTTGGCCTTGATGCGGAATTTGCGCGGCGTGCGATCGCCAGTTCGGGCCATTACGGCGAGCTGTTCGACCGTCATCTCGGCGCCGGCTCGCCGCTGGGCCTCGAGCGCGGCCTCAATGCGCAATGGAACGAGGGCGGCCTGCTCTACGCCCCGCCGCTTCGCTAGTCCGGGTTCTTCCGGTCCACCGGCTCGCGCTCCAGCCAGTCGGGGCAGGGCAGGCCCTTCTCCTTCAGGAACGCGGGATTGAACAGTTTCGACTGATAGCGCTGGCCGTGGTCGCACAGGATCGTCACGATGGTGTGGCCCGGTCCCATCTTGCGCGCGAGCCGGATTGCGCCGGCGATATTGACGCCTGCCGATCCGCCCAGGCACAGACCTTCCTCCACGACCAGATCGAACAGGATCGGCAGCGCCTCTTCGTCAGGGATCCGGAAGGCCTCATCAATCTCGACGCCCTCGAGATTGGCGGTAATGCGGCTCTGACCGATGCCTTCGGTGATGGAGTTGCCTTCGGCTTTGAGTTCGCCATGGGCGTAGTATCCGTAAAGCGCGGCGCCTCCGGGATCGGCGAGGCCGATCACCACGTCGCGATGGCGCTCCTTGAGCGCCATGGAGACGCCGCCGATCGTGCCGCCGGACCCTACCGCCGCGACGAACCCGTCGACCTTGCCTCCGGTCTGCTCCCAGATCTCCGGGCCGGTGGTTTCATAATGCGCTTTCCGGTTGGCGACATTGTCGAACTGGTTCGCCCAGATGGCTCCGTTCGGCTCGGTCTTGGCCAGCTCCTCGGCGAGGGCACCGGAATAGCGCGCATAATGGTTCGGGTTCTTGTAGGGCACGGCGTCAACGACGATCAGCTCCGCGCCCATGAGCTGGATCGCGTCACGCTTCTCCTTGGACTGGGTGCGCGGGAAGACGATCACGACTTTGTAACCGAGCGCCTTGCCGACCATCGCAAGGCCGATGCCCGTATTGCCGGCCGTGCCCTCAACGATCGTGCCGCCGGGCTTGAGCAGCCCCTGCGCCTCGGCGTCGCGCACGATGCCGAGCGCGGCGCGGTCCTTTACCGATCCGCCCGGATTCATCCACTCGGCCTTCCCGAGGATGGTGCAGCCGGTCATCTCCGACGCCCGGCGCAGCTTGACCAGCGGGGTGTTCCCGATGAGGTCGGCGACGCTGCCGGCATGGCCTTGGGAAAGCGGCATGATCTGGCTCCGGTGGGGGCTTCGCGAGGGGCGCGATCAAGCTAGGTGCCCGCCTGCGGAGGCGCAACGCCTGAACGCGGCGCCTGGGCTGATCCGCCAGCGAGCCGATTGCGTAAGAGAACACATGAACCATCTTGACGACGCCCATCTCCTTGACCTCGCCAGCGGGGCGGCCTCGCCCGCCGAGGCGCTGCTGGCGCGCTGCGCGGTCGCCATGCGGCCCGACACGGCGCGCCGCTACACCACCGCGGAGGTCGTCGGGGGCCTTTATTTCGAAGACGCGCCTGAAGCGCCGCTCTCGCCTTCAGCGTTCGCAGCCGTGCTCGGCCTGACCACCGAGGCTGAGGCCGATAACGCGCGCGTAGCCCCTCCGCAGACGGTTTCCGGGCGTTTCCCGAGCCCGCTGGAACAGGCGCTGGCGGAGGAGCAGCGCGGGCGGCTGAAATGGTCTCGCCGCCCGGGCGGGATGAGCGAGATCCGCCTTGGGAAAGTCTCCGGCGACGGCGTTGAGGCTCGCCTGGTCAAGCTGAAACCGGGTGGAGGCGTGCCGCGCCACGACCATTCGGGCGAAGAGCTGACGCTCGTGCTGTCCGGCGCCTTCCGCGACGAAAGCGGGCGCTACCAGCCCGGCGACGTCTGCGAAGCGGGGCCGGGGGTCGACCACCATCCCCGCGTCGAAGGTGATGACGACTGCGTGTGCCTGATCGTGCGCCGCGGCGCCTGGCGGTTCCGCAACCCGCTCTACGGCCTCGCCGACCGTGCGCTCGGCCTGTTCTGACATCTTTAAGGAGCGTCCTCCCCATGCTGCTCTTGCTCGCCGCCCTGATCACCATCGCTTCGCCTGACGACACCGTCGCGCCGCAGCCGCAGCCGGGCGAGGAGATTGCGTTTGATGTGTTCCGCGGCGACAGCCGGTTTGGTGAGCACAGCGTGAGCTTCCGGGAAGAAGACGGCGATCTGGTTGCGGAGGTCCGCGTGCGGCTTCGCGCCGGCCTCGGTCCGATCACCGTGTTCCGCTATGAGCACGATGCGGTGGAGCGCTGGCGCAACGGCCGGCTGGTCAGCCTGGAAGCGCGAACGCTCAAGGACGGCGACGAGCTGCGCGTGTCCGCCTCGCAGCAGGACGGCCGCCTCATCGTTGAAAGCGTCACGCCTGACGGACCGCGGACGTTTGAGTATTCAGCCGACGCGCTGCCGTCCTCGCACTGGCATGGATATCCTTCCACCGCGCTTGAGCTCATCAACACCGAAACCGGCGCGCCCTTGCCCGTGGAGATTCAGCCGCTGGGCGCTGAAGCGGTGCCGGCCGATGGCGGCAGCGTGGACGCCCGGCGCTTCCGGCTGGAGGGCACGCTGACGGTCGATCTCTGGTATGACAGCGAAGACGATTGGGCTTCAACGGCGTTCACCGCGCGCGACCAGCAGATCACCTATCGCCGCCGGGCGGACCCCGACGCGTCGGCCGCATCTGCGCGCGACGACGCCATTCGCCGCTGAGCCATGCCGTCGCTTCGTCTTGTTCTGGGCGACCAGCTGACGCGGTCGCTCGCCTCTCTTCGTGATGTCGCCAACGGCGATCTCGTGCTGATGGCGGAGGTTGGCGAGGAAGCCAGCTATGTCCGCCACCACAAGAAGAAGATCGCGTTTCTGTTCAGCGCCATGCGCCATTTCTCCGAGGCGCTGACGCAGGACGGGCTGAATGTCCGCTATGTCGACATAGAGGCGGAAGCGAACACCCATTCGCTTGCCGGCGAGGTCGAGCGGGCGCTCAACGACCGTCCGGAGCTCGACCGGGTCGTGCTGGTCGAGCCGGGCGAATGGCGCCTCCTCGAAGAGGTGAAGAGCTGGAGCGACCGCTTCGGGGTCCCCGTCGACATTCGCAGCGACGACCGGTTTCTTTGCAGCCATGACCGCTTCGCCGCCTGGGCGGAGGGCCGCAAGCGGCTGACGATGGAATACTTCTACCGCGAGATGCGGCGCGAACACGACGTGCTCATGGACGGGCGGGATCCCGCCGGCGGTCAGTGGAATTTCGACGCGGACAATCGCAAGGCGCTGCCGAAGGACGCAGCGATCCCTCCGCGCGCCTGGGTCGAGCCCGACGCGCTGACCGTATCTGCGATGAAGGCGGTCGAACGCCGGTTCCACAATCATTTCGGCGACCTGGAGCCGTTTGGTTATGCGGTGACGGCAGCCGGCGCCTCGCGGCAGCTCGACTGGTTCATCGAGAACGCGCTTTCGCAATTCGGCGATTATCAGGATGCGATGGCGGAGGGGGAGGCGTTTCTCTTCCACTCCGTCATCTCGATGTATCTCAACGCCGGCCTTCTTGAGCCGCTCGACGCCTGCCGCAGGGCCGAAGACGCATGGCGCAACGGCAATGCGCCGCTCAACGCAGTCGAGGGGTTCATCCGCCAGATCCTTGGCTGGCGCGAATATGTGCGGGGCGTCTACTGGCGGTTCATGCCGGACTATCTCGAGCGAAACGCGCTCGAGGCGCGCCGTCCGCTGCCGGATTTCTACTGGACGGGCGACACCGACATGGCGTGCGTCCGCGATTGCGTGGAAACCACCCGGAAGCACGCCTACGCCCATCACATCCAGCGGCTCATGGTGACGGGCAATTTCGCCCTGCTCGCCGGCGTCGATCCGGCTGCGGTCAATGAGTGGTATCTGCTCGTCTACGCTGATGCGTATGAATGGGTGGAAGCGCCCAACGTCCACGGCATGGCGATCTACGCCGACGGCGGGGTGATGGCGACCAAGCCGTACGCCGCGAGCGGCGCCTATATCGACCGCATGAGCGACTATTGTTCGGGCTGCGCCTATTCGGTGAAGGAAAAGACCGGCGAGAAGGCGTGCCCGTTCAATTATTTGTACTGGAATTTCCTGATGGAGAACGAAGAGCGCCTCAAGGGCAATCATCGCGTCGGGATGATCTACAAGACGCTGGCGAAGATGTCAGACGCCAAGAAGGCTGCAATCCGTGAGGATTCACGGCGATTTTTCGAAACCATCGGCATCGAGCCGGAAACGGAGCGCAAACGCGCATGAACGATCTCGTCAAACCGCGTCCGATGACGCCGAAGGACGGCGTCGCCTGGATCACCGGCGCCAGTTCCGGCATCGGCTGGGAGCTGTCCCTCTTGCTTGCGCGCAAGGGCTGGACGGTGGCCGCGTCGGCGCGCTCGGCGGACAAGCTTCAGGAACTCGCCGCGCTCTCAGCCGATCTCAAGGGCGAGATCCGCGCCTTTCCCGTGGACACGACGGACGCGGAAGCCGTCTCCGATACCGTCGGCGCGATCGAGAACGCGCTCGGACCGGTTGCGCTCGCCGTGCTGAATGCGGGCATCTACATCGGCATAAATGCGGAAAACCCCCGCTTTGAGGACTATCAGAAGACCTTCCGGGTCAATCTTGAAGGCACGGCCGCCTGCATCAGCGCGCTCAACCCGCGCATGGCCGAACGCCGGTGCGGCCAGATCGCGATTGTGTCCTCGGCGACCGGCTTCGGCGGCATGCCGACGGCGTCGGCTTACGGGGCGACGAAGGCGGGTCTGCTCAACATGGCGGAATGCCTGAACATCGAGCTCTGGCGCTACGGAGTGCACGTGCAATGCGTGACGCCCGGCTTCGTGGAGACCCCGGCCCAGGACGACAATGCGTTTCCCAAGCCGATGATGGTGTCCGCAAAGACCGCGGCGAAACGCATCGCGGCGGGCCTGAAGTCGAGACGATTTGAAATCACGTTCCCGCGCGGGTTCACCTGGGTGCTGAAGGCGATTTACGCGCTGCCCTACGCCTGGCGCATCCGGATCGTGCGCGCGCAGACCGGTTGGGCGAAACCGCCGGAATAAGGCGAGGCCTCAGCGCTGGAGCGAGAACTGGCCGACATCGATGCGGCCGGTGCGAAAGCCCGCCTCGCAGTATGCGAGGTAAAACTCCCACATCCGCTTGAAGCGCAGGTCGAAGCCCATCGGCTGGATCTGGTCCCATGCGGCGCGGAAGCGTTCACCCCACGCCTTGAGCGTGCGGGCGTAATCCAGCGCGAACATGTCGGCGGACAATTTCGTCAGCCCGGCTTGCCTGAACTGTTCATCCAGCTTTTCGCAGCTTGGCAGCACCCCGCCGGGGAAGACATAGCGCTGTATGAAGTCCGTGCGCCGCTTGTAGGTCTCGAACAGGTCGTCGCGGATGGTGATGATCTGCAAGCCCGCCTTGCCGCCAGGCTTCAGACAGTCGCGCACCTTGCCGAAGAAGGCCGGCCAGTATTCCTCGCCTACGGCTTCGAACATCTCGATCGAGGCGATGCGGTCATAGGCGCCCGTTTCGTCGCGATAGTCCTGCAGCTTGATGTCGACCTTCTCGGAGAGCTGGTTCATCTGAATGCGCTCAAGCGCGTATTCACGCTGGGAGGGCGAGAGCGTCAGGCAGGTCACCTGCGCGCCGACTTCCTTGGCCGCATACTCGGCGAACCCGCCCCAGCCGCAGCCGATTTCCAGCACGTGATGGCCTTCGCGAAGGTCGATCGAGCGGGCGAGGGCGGCGTACTTCTCCCGCTGTGCGTCCTCAAGCGACATGTCGCCAGCGGTGTAGCGCGCGGAGGAATAGGTCATCGAGGGATCGAGCCAGAGCTCGTAGAAATCGTTGCCGAGATCGTAATGGGCCTCGATGTTCTTGCGCGCCTGACGCTTGGTGTTGGCGCGGAGCTTGTGCAGGAGCGTCAGAAAGAACCGGGTAAGCGGGCCGCCGGCGGAGATGTTGTCGAGATTATCGAGGTTTGCGCTGAACACCTCGAGCACCTTGGCGAGATCGTGCGTCGTCCACAGGCCTTCCATGTAGCCCTCAGCGAATCCGATATCGCCGCCGGCGAACACCTTGCGCACCATCCGGTAGTCGCGGACTTCAAGAACCGCGTCGGCGCCCGGCCGTTCGCCGTCGAAGCGCAGCGCGCGCCCGTCGGGCAGGACGACGGTCAACGAACCGGACTTGAGTTTCAGCAGCAGGCTGAGGCCGAAGCGGAAGCTGCGCGGAACGCCGCCGAGCGAACGGATCAGGTCGGCGCTGGCGGTGAAAATTCGATCCGCCGTCGGAGAAAAAGACGCAGCCGCGGTCATCAGAAGTCGCGCTCCCGGCGCACAGCTTGAAGTCTGAAGAAACAATAAACCATTTGGAGCGCTCCGATCAAATGCCTAGGCGTCGGCGCGGCCTTGGCTCGCAGCGCGGGGCGGCGCCGGGCGGGGATGATAACGCGCGCCTTTCAGCACCAGACGCAGCGCTTCCCAGTGAATGCCCGCAACGGTTTTGAGGGTGGAGAACGGCTGGGCGGCGAACAGCCTGAGCAGGCCCTGCGTCGTCGCTTCGCGGCGCTTGAGCAGGAGCGTTGCGAGGAAGTCCGCGCCGGACTCGCGTTGCTTGAAGATCGTCAGCCGGAAGCGCTCCGCAGGCGGGCGAAGCACAAAGCGGTAAACCCCGCCGACGTCAAAAAACGGCGAGACGTGAAAGACCTTGTCGGCGCTCTGCTGAAGCCGTTCGGGGCTCTGCCCCGCCGGCGCGACATAGGCGTGTGCGTCTCCGAAGGTGTTGTGCACCTGATAGATCACGCCGCGGACTTCGCCGTCGGGGCCTTCGGCGAAATAGACCGACAGCGGATTGAATACGTAGCCGAGCACGCGCGGGCTGCACAAAAGACGGATGCGCGCACCGTCCAGATCAATGCCGGCTTCGGAAAACCGCGCTTGCGCCCACGCCTTCAGCGAACCGCCGTCGCGCGCGCCATGATCGCGCTCCCGGAAGGAGAAGAGATTGAACTTCTCAAGGGAAAACAGGAATGAAAGATGCGAAAGCTCAGGCAGGCGCTCAAGATCGACGAGCATCATCGCAACCGCGTAGCGAAACCGGTGCGTGAACGGCGCGCGCCGCTCATGCACCGTTCGGCCGACATAGAGCGCAGCCGCGCTCATTCCGCCGCCGCCATCGCGTAGCCGTCGGCGTCCTCGCCGCGCACCCAGGGACCGCCGTCCACGTCGCCGTCGGCGAATTCCCACGGGATCGATCCGCCAAGGCGTAGAGCGGCGCGCAGGCCGCTGCGCAGGCCGTCCTCGTGAAACCCGTAGCCCAGCCAGGCGCCGGCGAACCATGTCCGCCGTACGCCCTGGATCCGGTTGAACACCCGCTGGACGGCCATGCCTTCTGCGGTGAATTGCGGGTGGTCGTATTCAAAACGTCCGAAGGTGAGCGCAGGATCCGGCTCCCGGCCGGGATTGAGCGTGACCAGGAGCGGCCGTGAGGGATCGATGCCCTGCAGCCGGTTCATGTCGTAGGTGACTGCCGCGGCGTCCGTCCCGCGGTCGCGCAGATAGCACCAGGCCGCACGCGCCGCCTCGCGACGGGGCAGGAGGCTTTCGTCGCGATGCAGCACGGCGACGTTTTTCGCATACGGGATGGCGCCCAGAAACTGCTCCTCGGTCTCGTCGGCGTCAGCCAGGAGCAACAGCGCCTCATCGGAATGACACGCGAGAATGACCTCGTCATAGGCCTCCTCGCGGCCGTCCGGGCCTGTGATGAAGACCGCATCCTCGGTGCGGCGCACGGAAAGCGCTGCGCCGGGTGTTTTCACCCCGGCGGTCTCAAGGTCCTGGACGATGCGCGCGACATAGCTGCGGCTGCCGCCCTTGACCGTGCTCCAGCGCGGCCGGCCTGCGAATTTCACCAGCTTGTGATTCTTGAAGAAGCGCACGAAGGCTTCAGCGGGATACGCCTCCATCTCGCTTTCGGTCGACGACCAGATGGCCGCGCCCATGGGCAGCAGATAGGTGTCGCGGAAGCGGCGCGAATAGCCGCCCTGTTCGAGATAGGCGCCCAGCGAGAGGCCCGTCAGCCGCTCCGCGTCGAGATCCGCGATGGCGTCGCGGTTGAATCGAACGATGTCGAGCAGCATGCCGAGAAAGCCCGGCCGCAGAAGGTTTTTGGGGTCTGCAAACAGGCCGCGCGCGCCGTTGGAGGACCATTCCGGCCCGCCCCCGAGGGAGAAGCCGAAGCTCATGTCGGTGCCGAACGTCTCCACGCCCAGATGCGCAAACAACTGGGTGAGGTTCGGATAATTCAGCGTGTTGTAGACGATGAAGCCCGTGTCGACGGCGATTTCGGCGCCGTCATAATCCACCGTTACGGTGTTGGCGTGACCGCCGATCCGCTCCTGCTTTTCATACAGCGCGACGTCGTGCGCCTCGCGCAGGGCCCAGGCGGCGCCGAGGCCGGATACGCCCGCGCCGACAACCGCGATGCGGCTGCGCTTGGAAAGGATCGGATCGATGCGGTTCATGCGGCGTCCTTGATCTTGTCGAAGGCCTCAAGCGCGCGCTTGCGGGCTTCGGCATGGTCTATGACGGGTTTCGGATAGGTCTGTCCCAGGATCACTCCGGCGCGCGCCAGGGTCGCACCGTCGGCCGTCCAGGGTTCGTGGATGGATTTTCCGGCCAGTTGTCCAAGTTCAGGCACCCAGCGGCGCACATATTCGCCCTCCGGGTCGAATTTCTTGCCCTGGCTGACCGGATTGAAAATGCGAAAATATGGCGCAGCGTCCGCGCCGGAGCCCGCCGTCCATTGCCAGCCGGCGGAATTGCTCGCCAGGTCCGCATCGACCAGCGTGTCCCAGAACCAGGCCTCGCCGCGCTTCCAGTGCACCAGCAAGTCCTTGATCAGGAAAGACGCTGTGATCATCCGCACGCGGTTGTGCATCCAGCCGGTCGCGTAAAGCTGGCGCATGCCCGCATCCACGATCGGATAGCCGGTCCGCCCCTGCGTCCATGCGGTGAAGCCCGCTTCATCGTCCGCCCACGGAAAGCTGTCGAACTTCGTCTGGAAGTTCGCGTCGGGAAAGCGCGGGAAATGGTGCAGCAGGTTGTAGCTGAATTCGCGCCAGGCGATTTCAGACAGGAAGCTGTCGCGGTCCGCGTCGGGCGCAGACGCAGCCATCGCGCCCGCCCATGCCTGGCGCGGGCTGAGCTCGCCGAATCGCAAATGCGGCGAGAGCCGCGACGTGCCGTCTTGAGCGGGCAGGTTGCGTTGCGCGTCATACCCGCTGAGCCCGTTTGCGAGAAAGGCCGCCAGCCGTGTGGCCGCACCTGCTTCGCCGGGCGTCCAGCTCTCGCGAAGGCCGCCCGCCCAGTCGGGCTTGTGCGGCAGCAGGCCCCAGCCGCTCAGGTCATCCGACCGGATCGATTGCGCCGGCCGGAGCGTCCTGGGCGCGGGCAGGGGCGAAATCGCGCCGAGCGACTGCCTGAGATTGCGCCAATAGGGCGTGAAGACCTTGTAAGGCCCGCCGGTTCTGGTTTGCATCTCCCACGGCTCGACAAGCAGGGAGCCGTTGAAGGATCTCGCCTCGGCGCCGGCCTTTTTGAGCGCCGTCTTGATCGCTGCGTCCGCCTCGCGCGCCCAGGGCTCGTAACGCCGGTTCCAATAGACCGCCCCGGCGCCAAGCTCCCGGGCGACGGAGAGCACCACATCCGAAGCCGGGCCGCGGCGGCGGATCAGCTGGCATCCCGCTGCGTGCAGATCGCCCGCCAGCGCTTCGAGGCTCTTGTGCAGCCACCAGCGCGCCGCGCCGCCCATCTTCCATTCGCCCGGCGTCTTATCGTCGAGCACGTAGAGGGCTGCGACCGGGCGCCCGCTTTCACATGCAGCCGTCAGCGCCGGATTGTCGGCGAGGCGCAAGTCATTGCGGAACCAGACGAGAACAGGCGCGCCGGCGGACGGGTCGGAGGCGTTCTGGGTCAAGACAGGCTCAAAACGGGTTGATCCGGCTGCGCGACGGCGGGGCCGAGCGGATGACGACACTCTGTTTAAAGGGTAATACGCGGATATGATCGCGGCGGATCAGCCGCCGCCTGTTCGAATACAGGAGCCGTCCGCCGTGAACCATCCCGCCGCGCCGACGCCCGTGCAACCCAACGCCGTCGTGGAGCTGCCCGGAGGCGGGCGCGCCGCGAGCGTCTCGAACGCACAGCCGCTGACCTTCATCGCCGGCCCCTGCGCGCTCGAAAGCCGTCAGCACGCCCTTGAAGTCTCCGCCATGCTCAAGGAGATCGCCGATCGCCTCGGTTGCGGGCTGATCTACAAGACCTCCTTCGACAAGGCCAACCGGACCAGCCTGAACAGTCCGCGCGGCATCGGGCTGGACGCGGCGCTGCCGATCCTCGCCGAGGTGCGCGAGACGACGGGCCTTCCGGTTCTCACCGACGTGCACACCGCCGAGCAGTGCGCGCAGGTGGGCGAGGCCGTCGACGTGCTGCAGATCCCCGCCTTCCTGTGCCGCCAGACCGATCTGCTGATCGCCGCCGCCCAGACCGGCAAGGCGATCAACGTCAAGAAAGGCCAGTTCCTGGCGCCGTGGGACATGAAGAACGTGATCGGCAAGATCACAGGGGCGGGAAATCCCAATGTCTTCGCCTGCGAGCGCGGTGTGAGCTTCGGCTACAACACGCTGGTGTCCGACATGCGCGCGCTGCCGATCCTCGCGGAGATCGGCTGCCCGGTCGTGTTCGACGCCACCCACTCCGTCCAGCAGCCGGGCGGGCAGGGCGGGCGTTCGGGCGGACAGCGCGAATTCGTCCCGGCGCTGGCGCGCGCGGCCGTCTCCATCGGCGTCGCCGCCGTGTTCATGGAAACCCATCCCGATCCGGACAACGCGCCGTCCGACGGACCCAACATGGTGCCTCTGCCCGAGTTCGAGCACCTTGCGGGCGAACTCCTCGAGTTTGACCGCCTCGCGAAAGCCCGGCCGCTCAGCTGATGCGCCGGGAGGACGCCGCCCGCCTGCTCCGCGCCGTCGCCGGCCGAACGGCGCTCTGCGTCGGCGACGTGATCGCGGACGCCTTCGTCTACGGCTCCACGCGCCGGATCAGCCGGGAGGCGCCGGTGCCGGTGCTTGCCGAAACGGGCCGTACGGCCATGCTTGGCGGCGCGGGCAATCTTGCGCGCAATATCGCCTCTCTCGGCGGGACGCCAATGCTGGTCGGCGTCGCAGGCGACGACGCTGAAGGCGATCAACTCGCCGAACTCGTAACCGCTTGCGCGGGCGCGAACGCGCGGCTGGTGCGCGAGCCCGGCCGCCTGACGCCCACCAAGATCCGCTATGTCTCGAACAACCAGCAGATGCTCTGCGTTGACCGCAATCCCGCAGGCCCCATCCGCCCGGATACCGAGGAGGCGGTGCTGGCGGCGGTCGCGGCGCTGCTGCCGCAAGCCGATGTCCTGATCCTGTCGGATTACGGGCGCGGGCTTATCACCCCGGCGGTCTCGCGCGGGGCGATCAGCCTTGCGCGCGAGGCCGGCGTTCCGGTCAGCGTCGATCCGCGCGGCAGCGATTACTCGCGCTATGACGGTGCGGACGTCATCAAGCCCAATGCGGACGAGCTTGCGGAAGAAGCCGGTTTGCCGGTCGAAACCGACGCCGAGACCGAAGCCGCGCTCCACGCCGTGCTCGAATGCCTCTCGCTGACGCGCGCGATCCTCGTCACCCGGTCGGCCCGCGGCATGGCGCTGCTCGAACGCGGCGCTTCCGTGATCCATCATCGCGCCCGGCCGCGTTCGGTTTTTGACGTATCCGGCGCAGGCGACACGGCGCTGGCGGCGCTGTCGCTGGCGATGGCGGCGGGCACGCCGCTTGCCGACGCCATGGCGCTTGCAGACACCGCAGCGGGCGCCGCCGTCGCCAAGACGGGCACCGCGACGGTTTCGCCTGACGAGGTGCTCCAGGACGCCGAAGGCGGTTCAGGCGCGCCGGACTGGCGCATCCTGAGCCGCAGCGAGGCGGCCGAACTGGCGCAATCCTGGCGCGCCCAGGGGTTGACGGTCGGCTTCACCAACGGCTGTTTCGACATCCTGCATCCGGGGCATCTTGCAGTTCTGCGTCATGCGCGCTCGGTCTGCGACCGCCTGATCGTCGGGCTGAACGATGATGAGAGCGTGCGCCGGCTCAAAGGCCCGGAGCGTCCGATCAACTCGGTCGGCCTGCGTGCGCAGATGCTCGCCTCGCTCGAGACCGTCGACCGCGTCGTTGTCTTCGAGGAAGACACGCCGCAGGCGCTGATCGAGGCGGTGAGCCCTCACGTTCTGGTCAAGGGCGCCGACTACGCCGATCCGGACAGCCTGCCCGGAGCTGCGCACGTGAAGGCGCAAGGCGGGACAGTCGTGCTGGCGCCGCTGGAAGAGGGCTTGTCCACAACGGGGATCGTCGAGCGCATCCGGCAGGCCGAACAGGCCGAGCGCGCCTGAGACGCACGGCTACTCCCGGCCCGGCGGATCAATCGGCACGACCTCGGCCTCGTCGATGTCTTCGGGATCGCCCAGCGGCGGGGCGTAGCGCGCCTCCTCGGCGAGAAGGGCCGACACCGTCTCCATACGCCGCGCGGCGTCGGCGCGGATGTCGGCATAGAAAAGATTGAAAGGCGGCACGCGCCGGTCTTCTGCGAGGCGATGCGGCCGCCTGAGCAGGCTGGAGCGGGGCCGTTCGACCATCAGAAGCCCGTTCTGGCATTGCGCGCTGGTCTGGTTGGCGAGCGGCGAGGGGGCGTCTCCTGGCGCAAGGCCCTCCGCCGCCGCCCCGCCGGCATGGAGCCGCGCGGGGGCGTAATCCTCCGCCGTCGTCCAGAGAAGCGGGTTGACGCACAGCAGGCCCCGGCCGGAGACGAAGCTCAGTCCGCCTTCGGGATCCCACGTCATCGAGCGCTCCAGCACGGTCTCGATCCGGCTTCGCTCGGCGGGGCGCACCGCGACATAGCTGACCAGGCAGCGCGCCTGCGTCTCGCCGCGGCATGGCGGAAGGCTATGGAGCGGCCCCTCGACGAGATCGAGCGGCAAGGGCGCGTCGATCACATAGGCCGCCGCGAGGCGCTTCGAGAGCGCGTCGTCACGCGCCACCGCGTCGAGCAGGAGGCCGGTGGCGTGAAGCCCGCCCTGGCCGACGCCGGAGATGATGAAGCCCCGATCCGGTCCGATCTCCGCGAGGAAGCGTTCAAAGGAGCGGGCGACGTCCTCATAGGCCGTCATGCGGGCGAGCTGGCTGTCCTCGCGATTGTTCATGAAGGCGTAGAGCGCCGCCTGACGGTAATGCGGCGCGAAGACCGCGCCGGCGGCGGCAAAAGGTTCGGCGTAATTCGGCAGGATGATGCGCGAGAGTTCTTCAGCCTCCTGCGGGCGGTCAAACGGCGCGTTCCAGTGCGATCCGCCGTCATAAGTCGTGGGATGCACGAAAAAGACCGCGCCTTCGCCGTCTTCCAGCGCGTCCTTGCGCGCCCAGGCGTGGCTCTGCGCATAGTCCGGCGCATCGGGCACGCTGTAGGTCTGGTACGGCACGCCCGGATCGAGGAGGGACTGGAAGATCGCCTCGCGCGCCAGCCAGGCTGCGCCGCCCAGAAAGAAGGCGAGCCCGGCGGCGGCGATCAGCGTGATGCGCAGCGGCGTGAACAGGCGGGCGGAAGCGGCGGTTTCGGTCATTGACTGGCCCTGACGGCGGCGGGTGAACGGGGCGTCTTCGGCGCGCGGCGGTGGCCGCCTGCGGCGGACTCGGGCATCATTCAGCCGTTTTTAAGGGGCAAGGCTCAAGTCTCGCACCCGTTTTTCCCGCCCAGGAGCCCCCATCCCGTGCTGCGCTGGCTTCGCAACAGCTTTCTGACCGGCGTCATCGTCGCCACGCCGCTGACGGTGACATTCTGGCTGATCTACAGCTTCGTCAATTTCGTGGACTCCACGATCAAGCCGCTGATTCCGGCGCGCTACAATCCGGAGAGCTACCTGCCGTTCGCCATACCGGGCATGGGCCTGGTGATCGCGATCCTGTTCCTGACCTTCCTCGGCGCGCTGGCGGCGAACATTTTCGGCCGCACCCTCCTCAACATGGGCGAGCGCATCCTCAACTCGGTGCCGTTGGTGCGCAATATCTACGGCGCGCTCAAGCAGCTCGTCGAAACCGCGCTGGCGGGACAGAACAAGTCCTTCCGCGAAGTGGTGCTGGTGGAATACCCGATGAAGGGATTGTGGGCGCTCGCCTTCGTGACGGCGGACGCGGCGAGCGAAGTGCGCAGGCAGATCGCATCCGGCGAACAGGTCATCGGCGTGTTCGTGCCGACGACCCCCAATCCGACCTCGGGATTCCTGCTCTACACCGCGCGCCGCAACGTCATTCAGCTCAAGATGACGGTGGAGGAAGCCGCAAAGCTCATCTTCTCCTTCGGCATCGTCACGCCCGGCCAGCTGCCCGAAGGGGCGATCCCGTCAGATTCGCCTCTCAAGGCCGGTGCAGGGCTCATGCCGGACGATCCGCCGCGCGAGACCGAGAAAACGCCGGAAGCTGCGGCCGAAGACGAGGGCGGAGCGGAGAAGCGCTCCGCCTAGCCCGAACGCATCAGGCGCACGCCTTCGTCGCGTTCGAAGAGATAAAGCAGCACCCGCAGCGCCTCGCCGCGCTCGCCGGCGAACGGATCCTCGCGGGCAAGCTCGTACCCGGCTGCATCCGAGGCGATCGCAAGCAGGTCGGCGTGGCTGGTGAGATCGGCGTAGCGATAGTCCGGAAGGCCCGACTGACGCAGACCGAGGGGATCGCCCGAACCCCGCAGCCGCCAGTCCTCCTCTGCGATCCGGAAGCCGTCTTCGGTGGCGCGCATGATCTCGAGCCGCGCGCGCGCGGTTTCGCCCAGCCGGCCGTGATACATCAACAGGCAGCGCGAGGCCTTCGACCCGCGTCCGACCCGGCCGCGCAGCTGGTGCAGCTGGGCGAGGCCGAAGCGT
>CAZLOV010000039.1:12978-17317 GCA_964561235.1 uncultured Caulobacterales bacterium | reverse complement strand
GCTCTCCGGCGGGCTGGACAGCTCGCTGATCGTCGGCCTTCTGGCGGAAGCCGGCCAGACCGGGCTCAAGACCTTCTCGATCGGCTTCGAGAGCGTGCGCGGCGAAGCGGGCGACGAATTCCAGTACTCCGACATCATCGCGGAGCGCTTCGCGACGGACCACACGCAGATCCGCATCGACGCCGCCAAGACCCTGCCTGCGCTTGAAGACGCCGTGGCGGCGATGTCCGAGCCGATGGTCAGCCATGACTGCGTCGGCTTCTTCCTACTATCCCAGGAAGTCGCCAGGCACGTGAAGGTCGTCCAGTCGGGCCAGGGCGCGGACGAGATCTTTGCGGGCTATCACTGGTATCCGCCGATGCTTGAGGGCAACGACCCCGTGGAGACCTATGCGCGGGCCTTCTTCGATCGGGACCGCGCGGAAATGGGCGAGCTTCTCCAGGACGCGCACCTGAACGGCGACCACGCGCGCGAATTCGTCCGGGAGCATTTTGCGCGCAAGGGCGCGGAGCGTCCGGTGGACAAGGCGCTGCGCATCGACACCGAGATCATGCTCGTGGACGATCCCGTAAAGCGCGTCGACAACATGACCATGGCCTGGGGGCTGGAGGCGCGGGTGCCTTTCCTCGACCACGAGCTTGTGGAGACCGCCGCGCGCTGTCCCGCCGAGCTCAAGCTCGCCCAGGACGGCAAAGGAGTGCTCAAGGACGTCGCGCGCGACGTCATCCCGCACGAGGTCATCGACCGGCCGAAGGGCTATTTCCCCGTGCCTGCGCTGAAATATCTGCGCGGACCCTATCTGGAGCGCGTGCGCGACGCGGTGACGTCGGAGCGCTTCGCCTCGAAAGGGATCGTCCAGCCCGCCTATCTCGACACGCTGTTCGAGGACCCCGAAGCCCACATCACCCCGCTTCGGGGTTCGAAACTTTACCAGATCGGACTGCTCGCGATGTGGCTTGAGGCCCATGGCGTCTGATAGGACGGGGCGCATGAGCCGGAAACGCAGCCAGGCCCCGCGGCGCGCCGCGCTGACCCATCGCCTTCTGCGGCTGCGCGAGCAGGGGCTGAAGGCGCCCATAGGCGACCCCGGCCATGGCGGCGACATGGTCGCCGGCGCCTCCGTCGACATGGGCTGGGGGCGGCTGATCTTCGCCAACACCTTCGATTGCGAGCCCGACATTGTCGGGGTGCTGCGCGCGGAAGCCGCCGACACCCGCGACATCGCCTTCTACGTCCGCGACCCCCATGTCGTGCTCGCCTCCGCGCCGCAGGAGATCTTTCTCGATCCCTCGCACACCTACCGGCTCGACTTGTCCACCTACCGTCCGGCGCGCAAGCGCCCGCAGGGCTATTTCATCCGCAGGCTCTGTTCGGAAGCCGATGCGGAAGCGGTCAACCGCATCTACGCCGCGCGCAACATGGTGCAGGTCGAACCGAACTTCTTCTGGCGCCGGCGCGACAGCCGCACCCTCACCTTTCTTGTCGCCGAGGACGAGCAGACCGGCGCGATCATCGGCGCCGTCAGCGGGGTGGATCACGGCCGCGCCTTCGGCGATCCCGAAGCCGGCTCCTCGCTCTGGTGTCTCGCAGTCGACCCGCTGACCGCCCGCCCCGGCGTCGGCGAAGCGCTGGTGCGCCGACTCGCGGAGCTGTTTCAGGCCCGGGCGCTTGCCTACATGGATCTCTCCGTCCTGCACGACAATGAAAGCGCCATCGCGCTCTACGAGAAGCTCGGCTTCGTGCGCGCGCCCTTCTTCACGCTGAAGCGCAAGAACATCATCAATGAGCGGCTCTATACCGGAGCGCCGCCTGAAGAGGCGCTCAACCCCTATGCGCGCATCATCGTGGACGAGGCGCGCCGCCGCGGCATCGGGGTCGAGGTGCTCGACGCGGATGCCGGGTATTTCCGGCTGACATATGGCGGCCGCGCGATCGTCTGCCGGGAATCGCTCTCGGAGCTGACGACCGCCGTCGCCATGGCGCGATGCGAGGACAAATCCGTCACGCGCCGGTTGATGGAGCAGGTCGGCGTGCCCACGCCGCGCCAGATGAAGGCGGGAACCGATGCGGCCGCGCGCGAGGCGTTCCTGTCGGAGTGCGGCGAACTGGTGGTCAAGCCTGCTCGGGGCGAACAGGGACGCGGCGTGGTCGTCGGCATCACGCAGGCCGGGGAACTCGAGCAGGCCGTGCGCGCGGCCGAGGCGGTCGACGACGAGGCGCTGATCGAGGAGTGCGTAGCCGGCGACGATCTGCGCGTGGTCGTCATCAACGACGCGGTCGTGGCCGCCGCGCTGCGCAAGCCGCCGGAGATCACCGGCGACGGCGTGCGCACGGTCAAGGAGCTGATCGAGCGTCTGTCGCGGCGGCGCGAGGCGGCGACCCAGGGCGAAAGCCGCATCCCGGTCGACGCCGAGACCGAACGCGCCGTGCGCTCAAGCGGCGCCGGGCTCGACGACGTGCTCGAACCCGGCCGTACGATCCAGGTGCGCAAGACGGCCAATCTGCACACCGGCGGCAGCCTCCACGACGTCACCGCGGCGCTTCATCCCGACATCGCCGCCAGCGCGGTGAAGGCGGCGAAGGCCATCAACATTCCCGTGGTCGGGGTGGATTTCATCGTCGCCGCGCCAGACGGTCCGCACCACGTTTTCATCGAGGCCAACGAACGCCCCGGCCTCGCCAATCACGAACCGCAGCCCACCGCGGAACGGTTCGTCGACCTATTGTTCCCGCTTTCGGCCGCGCCCGGCCGGCCCGCCCAGGAGGAGACATGACCCAGCCCGTCATCGACGACGCCTATCTCGCCGACATCCTTGCACGGCTGCTCGCCACGCCCAGCCCGACGGGATACACCGACGAGATCACCCGGCTTTGCGTCGCCGAACTGGAGCGGCTGGGCGTCGAGTACGAGATCACCCGCCGAGGCGCGATCCGCGCGCGCATCCAGGGCGGACGCCGGCGGCCCGGCCGCGCGATCATCGGCCATGTCGACACGCTGGGTGCCCAGGTGCGCGCGCTCAAGGACAACGGCCGTCTGGAAGTCGTGCCGATCGGGCACTGGTCGGCGCGCTTCGCAGAAGGCGCCCGCGTGACGGTGTTCACCGTCAATGACGGCGCCTATCGCGGCACCATTCTGCCGCTGAAGGCCTCCGGCCACACGTTCAACGAGGAGATCGACACCCAGCCTGTCGCGTGGACGAACCTGGAGCTCCGCCCCGACGTGGTCGCCCGCGAGCAGGCGGACCTTGAGGCGCTGGGCTTCCATATCGGCGATTTCGTCGCCGTCGATCCGCAGCCGGAATTCCTCGACAACGGTTTCGTCGTCTCGCGTCACCTCGACGACAAGGGCGGGGTGGCCGCGATGTTCGCAGCGCTCAAGGCGCTGATGGCGGCCGAAACACCGCTGGCGGTCGACACCTACTTCCTGTTCACGATCACAGAAGAGATCGGCCACGGCGCCTCAAGCGTGCTGACCCATGACATCGCCTCGATGGTGACCATCGACAACGGCACGCAGGCTCCCGGCCAGAACAGCCGCGAGTTCGGCGTGACGATCGGCATGGCGGACCAGACCGGGCCGTTCGACTACCACCTGACGCAGAAGCTCATCCGCATCTGCGAGGATCATGGCATCGAGCACCAGCGCGACGTGTTCCGGTACTACCGCTCCGACAGCGCGTCAGCCATCGAGGCGGGCGCAGACGTGCGCACGGCGCTCGTCACCTTCGGGATCGACGCCTCGCACGGCTACGAACGAATCCACATCCATGCGCTGCATTCGGTGGCGCGCCTGATCCACGCCTACGCATTGTCGCGCGTCGACATCCGCCGCGACGCGCAGGACACGACCGGCGGCCTTGAAGGCTTTACCGAACTGCCGACCGCGGACGCCGAGCAGGCGACGTGGGCGGGCGGCGACGCGCCGCCGCCTTCGCCTTCCGACCTGTGACGCGACGCAGCATTGCCTTCGCATGTGCATGAGGTTTTCATGACGCGGTCATCTCCGGTTTTTAACGTCGCTCGCCATGCCTGGCTTCGCCGCTCTCCTTACAGCTTGCGCGCTTTTAGCGGTTTCGCCCGTTGAACGCGCCGGCGTTTCAGCGGAGGTCGCGCCGATGCATGCCGAGACCTATCTCGGCATGCCTCCGGGCGAGCGCCGGCGGATTTTCCAGGCTCTGGAACGCGGCGCAGCCATGAACGCGCAGGCGCGCCCGGAGGCGGCGTGCGGTGCGGAGATCCTGAACAGGGCCGCCGGCGACCGCGCGCAGGAAGCCTTCGACGCCTACATGGATTTTGTCCTCAGCGTGTACGGAGCCGAAGCACTGGACATCCATGAGTT
>CAZLOV010000039.1:10373-12968 GCA_964561235.1 uncultured Caulobacterales bacterium | reverse complement strand
GAGTTCGCCGAACGGTTTTTCCGGGGCCTTTGCGAGCTGGGCGAGGCGCAGGCGCGCACCGAGCTCGACCGCCTGCTGACGGACCCCTGGTGACGCCGGATTTCATCCGCGCCCTTCACGCGCTGCCGAGGGGTTATTCCGAGGGGGAATACGACGGACGGCGATGGGGCGTGACGCTGTCTGCGTCCGCCGACGCCAAGCGTTGGAAGCTTTTTGCTGAAGCGCTTGGCGGCGCCGGCCGCGTCAGCTTCAACCTTTACGATCTCGACACGCTCGGACCGCGCCTGAAGCCGTGCGAAATGCCCGCTGAACGGGTAGTCGCTTTCGTGCTGGGCTACCGGCCCGGTCTTGTGAGAAGCGGAAAGGAAAACGCTTAAACCCGTAATGAAAGTCGGTTTTCTGAAAACCGAAATATCCGGATCGTCTTCCGGTTTCGCTTGCGCCCGTCTTGCAACTCGGGCATCAGGTCCGCATCTTTAACCACCCGGGGGTTGCCGATGAAAACTCACCTTTTGCTTGTCTCCGCCGCCGCGCTCGCTCTGGCCGCCTGCGGTCAGGACGCCCAGAACGCCGCTGCGGAAGACGAAAACGAAGTCAGCGACGCGGCGGCGGAAACAGCCGAGGCTATCGAGGAAACCGCCGAAGCGGCGACCGATGCGGTCGCCGAGGCGGTTCAACCCGCGATCTGCGAAGGCTTCGGTCCGCAAACGCCGCGCGACATCACGCTGACCTCGGGCAGCAACCCGATCAGCTTCCCGCTGGCGCCGGCCGCAAGCGAGATGAACCTCTGCAACATCCACACCCACACGAACGCCGAACACAAGGGTCCGGGCTACTCCGTGTTCGTGGGCGACGGCGAGTTCGGCGGCTATGCGTGCGACGCCTCCGCCGACCTGACCGAGGCGGAGCTGGCCGATCCGTATGAAGGCGGCGAAGGCCCCTTCGGCAATGTGAAGCCGGGCGACACCATCGAAGTGCATTGGGTGCACACCTCCTGCGACGTCGCACCGGGTCCGGGCCTCGGCTCCTGCCTGAGCGAGACCTGCACGGATCCGCTGCTGCGCGTGGAAGCCCAGGTCTTCCTCGTCGTGAACGATCCCGAAGCGCTTGACTTCCGCGACTTCGACTACGCGGGCGCGCCCGCCGAAGGCGGCTTCCATCAGGCCAGCGCCATCCCGACGAACACCGGCGAGCCGGTGGTGTTCCGCGGCTCGACGACCGGGCCGAGCTTCACGCAGGCTGTCTGCTCCCCGCTTCAGGTCACCTGGAGCGTACGTCCGCAGTGCGCCCGCGTGGACATCAACTCGCTCCATGCGTGGGCGGAAGAAGGCAATGTCTTAGAAGAAACCGACAGCCACGGCGTGCGTCAGCTCGTGACCGCGCCCGAGCTGCTCTCGCCGATCCAGTAATCGGCCATCCGCCGCCCGGACGCAGGCATGCGTGCGGGCGGCGGGCCCTTCCCGACGCCGACGCCCTTGGCTGCTCACGACGCAACGGGACCGATCCATGAAGTGTTTCTTCGCCAGCGCCGCGATCACGGCGCTGTGCCTCAGCAACGCCGCCGCGGCTCAGACGCTCGGCTCGGTCTTCGGACCCGATGTCGGGGCGGACGACAAGGAAGCCGAGTACCGCCTCGGCGCCGAGTTCAATGACGGCGAGACCAATCTGGGCCACCGGCTGCACTATCAGCAGGCCATCGACGAGCGCCTGCGCTGGCGCTTGATCGTCACATATGAAGATCCCGAAGGCGGCGATCTCGAACTCGATCACGTCCAGGGCGAGCTGCTCTGGCAGTTTCTGGAGCGCACGCCCGCAGGCGTGTCGAGCGCGCTTCGCTTCGACGGGCGCCTTTCGGAAGGCGACGACGCCGCGCATGAGATCGGGCTGAACTGGACGTCCCAGTGGGTGTTCGCGCCGGACTGGCGGGCACGCTTCCTGTTTCTTGTCGACCGCGACGTTGGCGAGCGCGCGCGCGACGGCTGGTTTCTCGAAGCGCGTTCGAGCGTCAACCGCCGGCTGCGCAACGGCCTGCGCATCGGTTACGAAAGCTTCCACGACTTTGGAAACACGCAGGCGGGCTTTGGCGGCTTCGACGAGCAGAGCCACCAGATCGGCCCTGCTCTTTCGGGCGGCGTTGCGGAAAACTGGGGCTGGTCGGCCGCGCTGCTCCTCGGCGTGTCCGACGATGCGCCCGAGCAGGACTTCCTGTTCCGGCTCGCCCGCGAGTTCTAGCCGCTAGCCGGCGTCTTCCTCGCCCGGACGGTAGACGCGCACGGCCGCCGCGCGCACCTCCGCCTCGCCCAGCGGGACGCGGCGGAAGGCCTCGGCGGCGAACATCTCCATCTGATCGGTGTAATGCGGGCTCTGCGGCCGGTTCGACGCGCCGAACTGATGCACCGCGTAAAGCTCCACGCGGCCGTCGGGATAGGCTTCCCAAAGCATGGTCAGCCCGTCGCCGGAGACCATCTCGAGGCCGCCGTTGCCGTCGCGCTGCGAATTCACCGCGCGCAGCGTGTCCGGCCCGCCGCCGAGACCCACCTCGACATCGCCGCGTGAAAGCGTGCTGACCTCCGACCATGGCGGATCCAGCCGCCC
>CAZLOV010000039.1:0-10363 GCA_964561235.1 uncultured Caulobacterales bacterium | reverse complement strand
CATGACCGGGACCGTCTCGCGGAAGGCGTCGCCCACGCCGAGCGCGCCGCCGCTTGCGGCAACCGGCACATAGGTCATCAGCGAAAGGCCCGCATGCGGGTCGTCCATTTCCGTCGAGCCCTCCCAGGCGCGGATGATCGCCATCGCCTCGGCTAGCGCCGGATCGCCGTTGAACGCGCCGGCCTCGTCAAGCGCGATCAGCTCGGCGCGCAGCGTCATGGCGCGGCTTTCAGGGTGGTAGGCCTTGTCGAACTTCGCCGCGAGAAGCTCCGCGCGGGTCGTCAGGCCGTCGGCGTCCTCCGCGAAGAGCTCGACAGCGCGCAGCCCGCGATTGGTCATCGAGGTCTCGATGCCGTAGCGGCCGGGATAATCCGCCGGATCGGGATCGTCGGGGCCGCCGGTGACGTTGAACGGGCTGTGATTGGCGTCAAGCACGTAGCCGGCTTCGGGGTCGATCATGTTCGGCATGGCCGAAAGCGGCTCGAAGCCCTGCCAGACGAGATCGCTGCGGTCGCCCGGCAGCACGCCTTGCCAGTCGACGCCCTCGATCTCCGGACGATCGGGCATGCGCGCGTTGTAATACCGCGCGATCCGGCCGTTCACATCGCCGGCGACACGGTTGGTCGCCGCCATGGCGCGCGGCTGCATGGCCGTATCGAACGCCTCAAGCGTGCGCGCCTTCATCATCCAGTAGGACTGTTCGGCCCAGCCAAGTTCTTCCAGCGTCGCATAACGGACGGCGAACACGCCGCGGTCCGTGCGCAGAACCGGGCCGTGGACGGAGCGCTCGAGCGGCCGCACCGCGCGCCAGGCGAACGGGCCCCAGAGATGCGCGAGAATGCGCGCCTCGCCGGTCTCGAACGCGCGCGCCTCGCCGTCGAGCACATAGCCTTCGCCGTCCGGCGTCAGGGTCAGTTCGTAGACGTCGATCAGATCCGGCCGGTTCACGGTGGCTGCGAAAGCCAGCCCCGGATTGGCTCCGAGATGCAGGGTCGGCCCGCCGGGAAAGGCGCCGCCGGCGAAATCCATGCCCTCGCGGCTCACGAGATGGGCTTCATACCAGGCCAGCGGGCCTTCGACCGGCTGATGGGAGTTGACGATCACCCGCGTCGCGCCGTCAGCCGAGCGCGACGGCGCGATGGCGAACGCGTTCGAGCCAAGCTCCACGCCGCGCGCGGCGTCATAGAGAACGCCAGCGCTTTGCACCGGGCCTTGTTCGGCGGGCTCAGCCGGAGCGAACAGGTCCTCAAGCACCCCGCCCATGCCGTAGAAAAGCGGGCTGAAGAAGCCCGACAGCGCCGCAACGTCCCGCCCGGTCACCGGAAACAGGTCCGGTTCGGCCTCTTCCGGATGAAGCGCGGCGTAATAATTCAGCCCGTCCGCATAGGCTTCCAGAAAATCGCGCGCGCGCTCTGAAAGCTGCGTCTCGTATTCCGCCTCGACAAGCGCCGTGACGCCCAGCGCCTGGACAAGAAAGGCCGAGCGCAGCTCATCTTCGCCCGCGGCCAGCATGTCCGGTCCCAGCGCGGCGCGCAGCGATTGCTGGATGTGGAAGAAATCGTCCTCGGCATGGGCGTAGGCGAAAGCGAAAGCCGCATCCGCATCGGTCTCGCCGATGACGCGCGGCACGCCCCATTCGTCGCGCGTGATCTCCGCATCGTAATCCGCCGCGCGCGCGATCGCCGCCTGCGGATCGAAATCGCGCAGGACAAACGGCGTCAACCGGAGGCCGGCGGCGGACAGCCCCGCGAAGACGACAGCGGCAATACCTGCGGTTGCAAGCAGGACGACAGGCAGGCGCGGCATGGTGATCCCCCGGAACGGCGCACAACGCAGCCAGCCTAGCCCCGCTTTCACCGCGCGGACAAACCCGGACAAAACGATCATGCGCCTTGAGACGCGGCCCGCAGCATGATTGGCTCTGCCCAACAAGATTCTCTGGGGGAGGACATCATGGTTTCACGTTTGGCAATGCTTGCAGGAGCGGGGCTGCTCGGCGGCTGCGCCGGGCTCGGCTCTACCGTCGATCGGGGACCGGAGCCGCGCTTCGAGGCGGAGATCCGGCGCACCGCCTATGGCGTGCCGCATGTCACCGCGCCGGATTACGGCGGGCTCGGCTACGGGCTGGGTTATGCGTCCGCGCAGGACAATCTCTGCATGATCCTTGACCGCGTGCTGACCGTACGCGGCGAGCGCGCGCTTTATTTCGGTCCCGGCGAGGATCAGGCGAACATCGCGCAGGACCTGCACCACAGGCGCATCAATGCGCAGGGCGAGGTCGAACGCCTGCTCGCGGGTCCGTCCGGCGACGTCGACACGCCCTCCGAAGACGCGCGCGATTTCGTCTCCGGCTTCGTCGCCGGGGTGAACCGCCATATCGCCGAGACCGGACCGGAGGGCGTGACCGATCCGGCCTGCGCCGGCGCGGACTACATCCAGCCCGTCTCGGAGCTGGATTACTGGCGCACCGTTTTGACCTTTCCCTACATCTACCAGCTGGAAGGGCTCGTGACCGCCGCGCCGCCGGAAGCCGGGCCGATCGAGGAGGCCGCCTTGCATGAGGCGCTTCCCGAACCGAGCGGGCTCGGCTCCAACGCCTACGGGCTCGGGCGCGAGCTGACGAAGAACGGGCGCGGGATGGTGCTGGGCAATCCGCACTACCCGTGGGACGGGCCGCTGCGTTTCTACCGCCTGCACATGATGATCCCCGGCGAGCTCAACGTCGTCGGCGCCGGCCTGATCACCGCGCCCATCGTCGGCATCGGCCATACCGAACACGTCGCCTGGAGCCACACCGTCTCGACGGCCCGCCGGTTCGGCTATTTCGAGCTGACCCTCGATCCGCAAGATCCCACCCGCTATCGGCGCGACGGCGAATGGGAAGAGATGACGGCGCGGGAGATCACGGTGGAGGTGCGCCAGCCCGACGGCTCCGTCGTTCCGGTCACGCGCACGCTTTATGAGACCCCGATGGGCGCGCTGGTGGAGACCGACACGCTGCCGTGGACGAGCGAACGCGCGTTTGCGATGCGCGACGTCCCCTCCGGCCTGCGCCTGCTGGACCAGTATTTCGCGATCTACCAGGCGGAGAGCGTTCGGGAGCTGCGCGAGGCGCTCGGCGCCTATCAGGCGACCCTCTTCAACACGACGTCTGCGGACAGTTCCGGGGAGACCTTCTTCGGCGACATGGGGATGATCCCGCATGTGACGGCCGAGAAGGCGGCGTCGTGCGCGGCGTCCGACCTCGCCCGGGGCGTATGGATGCAGACGCGCGTGCCGGTGCTCGACGGCTCCCGCTCGGAGTGCGACTGGGGAACCGACCCGGATTCCACCGCGCCGGGCGTGTTCGGGCCCGCCAGCCAGCCGCAACTCTTCCGCACGGACTATGTCGCCCAGAGCAATGACAGCCATTGGCTGACCAATCCGGAAGCGCCGCTGACGGGCTTCAGCCCCGTGTTCGGCGACGAGGAGACCCAGCGCAGCCTGCGCACGCGCCTTGCGCTCGACATCATCGCGCAGCGTGAGGCCGGAACCGACGGCTATGGCGCGCCCGGCTTCGATCTCGAGACCCTGCAGACAGCCATGTACAACAACCGCCATCTTGGCGGAGAGCTGGTGCGCGACGATCTCGTTTCGCTCTGCCGCTCCGGCGCCGAAGAGGACATGCAGCCGGCCTGCGACGCTCTGGCGGGCTGGGACCTCAAGGTCGATCTCGACAGCACGGGCTCGCACCTGTTCAACCTGTTCGCGTTCGCAGGCGGGATCCGCTTCGCCGACGCCTTCGACGCGGAGAACGCCGCCGTCACCCCGGCCCAGCTGGACGTGAACGACCCCGCGGTCCTTGAAGCGCTCGCTCAGGCGGCCGGCCAGCTGCGCCAGCTCGACATCGCCCTGGACGCCCGGCTGGGCGACGTGCAGAGCGAGTATCGCGGCGAGGAGCGCATCCCGATCCATGGCGGTCCCGGCGGGCCGGGCGTCTTCAACGTGATCACGCCGGTTGATCTGGAGCCCGAACGCGGGTGGACCTCGATCCGCCACGGCGCGAGCTGGGTGTATGCGGTTGAGTTCACCGACGAAGGACCGCAAAGCCGGGGCATCCTGACCTATTCGCAGTCCACCGATCCGACCTCTCCGCATTTCGCCGACCAGACGCGGCTCTATTCGCGCAAGGGCTGGGACGATCTCCTGTTCACGCCCGAGGAGGTGGAGGCGGCGACCGTCTCGATGCTGACGATCTCGGAATAAGCCGCAGAACCATTCCCGGCGGAGGCGCCGCCCGGAAACCAAAAAAAACAAGGGGAGGAACCCGCATGAACCGTCTTACCCGTTTCGCCGCCTTCAAGGCGGCGCTTCTCGCCGGCGCCGCCTTCAGCGCGCCCGCCGCCTACGCCCAGGATGCCGACGAGCCCCAGGCCGGGGGCGACATCATCACCGTCACCGGCTCGCGCGTGCAGCGCGACGGCTTTTCCAAGCCCACCCCGGTCTCCGTCATCGGCGCGGAGCAATATGATCTGCGCATCACCAACAGCGTCGCCGACCTTCTGAACGAAGCGCCGGCGTTTGCGCCAAGCTCGACGCCCACCTCCACCGGGATCTCGCTTCTCGCCTCCGGCGCAAACATCCTCGACCTGCGCGGGCTCGGGACGAACCGCGTGCTCACGCTGGTCGACGGCCGCCGCTTCATCAGCGGAGGCACGCGCTCCAACGGCGTTGATCTCAACGCCCTGCCGTCCGCCCTGATCGACCGCGTGGAAGTGGTTACGGGCGGCGCGGCCTCGGTCTATGGCTCGGACGCCGTCGCGGGCGTCGTCAACGTGATCTACAAGGAGGATTACGAGGGCGCGGCCATCGAAGCGTTCGGCGGGGTCTCTTCCGAAGGCGATGCGGAACGGGTGGACGTTTCCGGCGCGTTCGGCCGGCGCTTTAATGACCGCCTGCATATCCAGGCCGGCTTCGACTACGCCGACAGCGAGGGCTTCTTCCAGCGCGATCGCGAGTATTCCAATCGCGGCACGGCGCTGATCCCCAATCCCGCCGACACCGGGCCGAACGACGGTATTCCCGCGCAGATCACCGCAACGAACGTCACCGTCCCGGTCGTCTCGGATTTCGGCGTGCCGCTCGCCCTCGTCGGGCCGAGCCTCAGCCCGACGCCGATCCCCGTCGATCCGGCCAACCCGTTCGCCGCGTTCCTGCAGTTCGGGCCGAACGGGACGCTGGTTCCGTTCAATCCCGGCCAGATCGTGGATCCGGCGCTGGGAGCGGCGATCGGCGGCGACGGCGTGCATCCCACCGCAGAGCCCTTCCTGCAGCATGAAGTCCCCGTCGAGCGCTTCTCGGCGACCGCGGATCTGACCTATGCGCTGACCGATGACACCGACTTCTTCCTGGAGACGACGATTTCGCTCGTCGACAGCAACAACCAGCAGGCGCCGTTCTTCGACCTGCCCGGCGAGGTGATCATCCCGGCGAACAATCCGTTCGTGCCGCCGGAGCTGCAGGCGGCCCTCGCGGCGCTTGGCGCGCCCGCGTTCACCTATGGCCGTCTTTATACGGAATATGAGCCGCTGCAGCAGACGAGCGAGCGCGACACCTATCGCATCGCGACGGGGCTTGAAGGCGAGTTCCGCGGCTGGAGCTGGGAGACGTACTACCAGTACGGCCGGACCGAGAGCGAGATCATCTACAATGTGAACCGCATCCAGTCGAACTTCCTCGCGGCGGTCGGCGCGCTCAATCCAGCGACGCTGCAGCCGTTCGCGCCCTGCGTTGATCCGTGCGTGCCGCTGAACCTGTTCGGCCCGAACGCCGCGGATCCGGCCGCGCTTGATTTCGTCTTCCAGCCGACGCTGGTGGAAGACGCCACCCTGCAGCAGCATGTCGCCGCCGGCGTGATTTCGGGCGAACCCTTCGCGCTGCCGGCCGGTCCGGTCGGCGTCGCCGCGGGCGTGGAGTACCGCCGTGAGGACATCGAAAGCGTGGTGGGCGAGCGCTTCCAGGCGGGCGACACCTTCATCAACCCGTTCTTCCCGATCGACGGCGATTTCAATGTCGTCGAGCTGTTCGGCGAAACCGTCGTGCCGATCCTCGCAGACAAGCCCTTCGCCGAGAATCTGGAGCTCAACGCCGCGGTGCGCTACGCGGACTACTCCTCGGTGGGCGGCACGGTGACCTGGAAGGTCGGCGCAAGCTGGCTGCCGGTTGAAGGATTTCGCGTGCGCTCCACCGTCAGCCGCGACATCCGCGCGCCGAACATCTCCGAGCTCTTCCAGCCCGGCGGCGGCGGCGTCATCTTCGTTCAGGACCCGTGTTCGGCCGCCCAGCGCGCCTCCAACCCGACCTTCGACGCGAATTGCACCGCCCTGGGACTTCCAACCGCGCCGCCGCCCGCGTTCGGCTTCCAGGAAAGCAATATCCTCGGCAATCCCGACCTGTCGGAAGAAACCGCCGACACCTTCACGATCGGCGCGGTGGTTCAGCCGCCGGCCATTCCGGGGCTTAGCATCTCGCTGGACTATTTCGACATCCAGATCGACGACGCCATCGCCGTTCTGGGCGTTCAGGAGGTCGTGACGGGCTGCTACACCTCGGCTGATCCGCTCAACGAGCCGTTCTGCGCCCAGGTCCAGCGCAACGGCCTTGGCCAGATCGACAGCGTGAACTCCAACTTCCTCAATCTGAACCAGCTTTCCACAAGCGGGATCGATTTCGAAGTGCGCTATGGAACGCGGCTGGCCGATCTCGGCCTGCCCGAGGCGCTCGGCCGCATCGACGTGAACCTGACCGGGACCTGGCTCGACAGCTTCGAGCAGATCACCGGCGGGCCTACAGGCGGGGCGGTGATCGACAATACCGGCGAGATCGGCTTGTCGGAATGGCAGTGGAACCTGTCCGCCCAGCACACGGTGGGCGACTTCACCGGCTTCCTCCAGGTCCGCTATATCGGCGAGGCCGACAACAACAACCAGGACACGATCGAACAGATCGACGTCCAGGTCGTTGATCCGGAGGTGTATCTGAACCTGTCGGCGCGCTACCGGCTTCCCGTCAGCCTGGGCGCGGAAAGCGCCGTGCTGTTCGCCGGCGTGGACAACGTCACGAACAACGAGCCGCCCTTCCTGCCGTCCGAAAACCCGTTCTTCACGGACGGAGCGACTTATGACGTGCGCGGACGGTTCTACCGCGCAGGCGTCTCGCTGGAGTTCTGACCGCCGCGAGCTGCCAGGCGCTAGCTGCATCAAAGCCCCGGAGCGCCGCCTCCGGGGCTTTTTTCAAGCGGCGCGCGCGCGCCTTCGGATTTCCGCCACGACCTCTGCGGTGAAGGCCTCTGTGGAGAGGCCGCCGCCCAGATCGCGCGTGGCGGCGCCGGCCGAAAGCGCCGCGTCGAGCGCGGCGTCGAGCCGGTCGGCGGCGCCGGTCCGGCCTAGCCCGTAGCGCAGCAGCATGGCGGCGCTGGCGATGGCGCCGGACGGATTGGCGATCCCCCGGCCTGCGATGTCCGGCGCGGAGCCGTGGATCGGCTCGAAGACGCCGGGTCCGCGCTCGCCCAGGCTCGCCGAACCGAGAAGGCCGATCGAGCCCGCGATGACGGCGGCCTCGTCGGAGAGAATGTCGCCGAACAGGTTTTCGGTCACGATGACGTCGAAGGCGGTGGGATCGGTGACGAGCTTCATGGCGGCGGCGTCCACATAGAGATGGTCGACGAGAAGCTCGGGCCGCCCGGCCGACGCCGCGCTTACCGTATTGCGCCAGAGCCGCGAGGTTGCGAGCACGTTGGCCTTGTCCACCGAGGTGACCCGCTTGCGCCGGAGCGCTGCGGCGTTGAACGCGACCTCGGCGATGCGCGCGACTTCCTCGCGGGTGTAGGCGCAGCCGTCGAACGCCTCGGCGTCGCCCTCGCGCTTTTCGCCGAAATACAGCCCGCCGGTGAGTTCGCGCACGATGAGGATGTCCGCCCCGGCGCAACGCTCCGGGCGCAGCGGCGAGAAGCGCTCCAGACCCTCGCGCACGCGCACCGGGCGCAGATTGGCGAACAGTCCGAGTTCGCCGCGCAGTTCAAGCAGACCCGCCTCCGGCCGCCGGCCGGCGGCGTCCCATTGCGGCCCGCCGACAGCGCCGAGGAACACCGCATCGGAGGCTTTCGCAAGCGACAGCGTCGCTTCCGGCAGAGGGTCGCCCGCCGCATCGATCGCCGCGCCGCCCATCAGCGCCGTTTCGTATTCGAGCTGAAATCCCTCCAGCCCGGCCACGGCGTCGAGACAGGCGCGCGCCGCCTGTGCCACTTCAGGTCCGATCCCGTCGCCGGGCAGGAGCAACACCTTGAAGGCCATCGCCTAGATCCCGTGGGCCGCTTCAAAGCGCACGACCGCCTCGTGCTGGGCGAGGATGAAACCCAGCGGATCGGTGCCCTCCATCAGACAGGTGCGCGCGAACGGCTCCATCTCGAAGGCCGCGCGCACGTCCCGGCCGGAAACCGCAAGCGCTTCCAGGTCGATCGTTACAGGGAAGCGCTCGTCTTCCACAGCCGCCTCGGCGAGCCGCCGCCAGGCGTCCGGGTCGATCTCCGCAACGACAAGACCGTTCTTTGCGGCGTTGGACTTGAAGATGTCGGCGGCTTTCGGCGTGACGATCGCGCGGAAGCCCGCATCGCGAAGCGCCCAGGGCGCATGCTCGCGGGAAGAGCCGCAGCCGAAGTTTTCCGCGGCGAGGATCACCGACGCGCCGCGGTTCATGGCGGCGTCGATCTCGTTGTCCGGCGCTGCGGCGCGCCAGTCTGCAAAGCACGCCGCGGCCAGCGCCCCGCGCTCGGTGGTGGTGAGAAAGCGCGCGGGGATGATCTGGTCGGTGTCGATGTTCGGACGGTCGAGCACCAGCACGGTTCCCGCCGTCCGCCGGACCGGTTCGAACGCTTCAGACGGCATGACAGGTCTCCATCAGGCGGCGGGGATCGCAGACCGCGCCTGCGACCGCGCAGGCCGCCGCGGTGGCGGGGCTGGCCAGCACCGTGCGCACGCCGGGTCCCTGGCGGCCGGGAAAATTGCGGTTGGAGGTCGACACGACAAGCTCGCCCGGCCGGCCGATATCGCCGTTCATCGCAATGCACATGGAGCACCCCGGCTCGCGCCATTCCGCGCCGGCCGTCCGGAAGATCGCATCCAGCCCCTCGGCTTCGGCGGCTTCCTTGACCCGCTGGGAGCCCGGCACGACGAGCATCCGGACGCCGGAACGCACATGCCGGCCGGCGATCACCCGCGCGGCCTCGCGCAGATCGGACAGGCGCGCATTGGTGCACGAGCCGATGAAGACGGTGCTGACCGGCTCGCCCGCGAGGGGCTCGCCGGGCTTGAAGCCGATATAGTCGAGCGCGGCTTTCGCCTCGGCGTCCTTCGGCTGCGGGGCGGGCCCGTCGACGGGCGCGGCCATGTCCGGCGATGCGCCCCAGGTGATCATCGGCGCCATGCCGGAGACGTCGATGCGCACCTCGCGGTCGAAGGCCGCGCCGTCATCGCTGCGCAGCTCCGACCAGCGCTCGACGGCGAGGTCGAACACATCCGCCGCGGGAGCGAACTCGCGCCCGCGCAACCATTCGAAAGTGGTTTCATCCGGGGCGATCAGACCGGCGCGCGCGCCGCATTCGATCGACATGTTGCACAAGGTCATGCGGCCTTCCATAGAGAGCGCGCGCACCGCCTCCCCGTCGAACTCGATGACGTGGCCGGCCCCGCCGCCCGCACCGAGCTCGGCGCAGACGCGCAAGGCGAGATCCTTCGCGCTCACACCAGGGCCCGGCCGGCCTTCGAGGCTGACGCGCAGCGTCTTCGGCTTGCGCTGAAGCAGGCACTGGCTGGCCAGCACGTGACCGACTTCCGTCGTCCCGACGCCGAAGGCGAGCGCGCCGAAGGCTCCGTGGGTGGAGGTGTGACTGTCGCCGCAGACGATCGTCATGCCCGGACGCGTCAGTCCGAGCTCCGGCCCGATCACGTGGACGATGCCGCGATCCGGGCTGTCCCAGCCGGCCAGGCGGACGCCGTGACGGCGGCAATTGTCCTCCAGACGGCTTACCTGGGCGGCGGCCTGCGGCGTGACATAGTCCGGCCGCGCGCCCGGCTTGCGCGGGGAGGTCGGGGTGGAATGATCAAGCGTGGCGAAGGTGCGGTCCGGCCGGCGCACGCGCAGGCCACGGGCCTCGATGGCGGCGAAGGCCTGCGGGCTCGTCACCTCGTGGACGAGATGCAGGTCGATATAGAGAAGGCCCGGCGCCGCCTCGGTTTCAGGCGTCACGAGATGGCGCGACCAGATCTTTTCAAACAGGGTCCTCGGCTCATGCAGGGACGGGGTCGCCATGGCGGTCTCCGCGGTCGAG
>CAZLOV010000038.1:0-17323 GCA_964561235.1 uncultured Caulobacterales bacterium | reverse complement strand
GCCGATGGCGAAGATCCGGCCGCCGTATCCGACGCAGTTGGGATGGTGAACCGGCAGCGGCGTCTGCGCCCGGTCGCGCCAGCGGCGCGCGCCCGGCTCCAGGGCGAGCATCCGGTTGGACAGACCGAAGGCGCCGCTGCGCCCGGCGTCCGGCGACAGGCCGCCGGCGACATAGATCACGCCGTCAAGCACCGCCGGATAGATTTCCTGCACGCGGATGGGAAGCGAGGGGGCTTCCGCCCAGGCGGTTTCCTGAGCGCGCGCGACGCCGGGAAAGGCGGCCGCGCCCGCTAGTGCGGCGACGCCGCCGAGCGCCTGCCGGCGCGTCGGCGCGCGCATCAGCGGATCTCCGCGCACAGAACGCGCGCTCCCGCGCCGCCGATGGGCTGGCTCTGATGATCGTCGGGATTGGCGTGCATCACGAAAGCCGATCCGTCCTCATCCTGCAGGCCGGGCAGGGAGCCGCCCGCGGACAGGCTCACGCGCGTGGTGAACACCTCGGCGCGCAGCGTTCCGTCTTCATGAACGTAGAGATTGGGCATGTCGGCGTTGTCCGGCCCGTCGGCGTTGAGCAGCCCGTGCGCCCGGCCGTCGGCATTGATGTGGCCGCCCGAGGAGGTGAAGTCCGCGTTCGAGCAGTCGCCGATCATGTGCAGATGCGCGCCATGGAAGCCCGCAGCCAGGCCCGGGTCGTCCGCCTCGATGCGGATGAGCACGCCGGTTGCGCCCTGGGTGAGGGTCACCGTGCCGACGGTCTCCCTGTCGCGGTTGATGATGTCGGCGGTGACGCTGTTTCCGAGGGCTTCGGCGAGCTCCGCCCGCAGGCGTTCGGCCACCGGCGCGAGTTCTTCCTGCAGGCGTTCGGCCGCCGGGCGCAGCTCTTCATCGATCTGCTCAGCGGCCTGACGCAGCGTCTCGCCGAGATTGTCGCCGGTCTGTTCGGGTTGGGAAGGCTGCTGATCCGGCTCCTGCTGTTCGGCGCAGGCGACGGGGCTGGCGAGCAGGGAGGCGGCGGCGGCCGCAGCGAGGGTGAGGCGGAAGGTCATCTCGGACGCGCTCCTGGTTGCGGGACGATGGCGGAGGGCGAACCTAACATGGCGCGTCCGCGCCGCCAGTCCTGCAGCCGCGCGCGTTTGCCTGCGGACGTCCCCCTTGGTACACCAAAGACAGCCTGATCCGGGCCGATTCCACGGTTTGACGCGCCCGTTCCCGCGCTCCCGGACGGCGCCCGCCTCACGACTTCGCACACGGACCCTGCCTTGACCGACACGCCTGAAGACGAACCGGAGACCGGCGCGCCGCAGCCCCCCGCCGGCCCGACTGTCGCCATCGAAGAGGAAATGAAGCGCAGCTATCTCGATTACGCCATGAGCGTGATCGTCAGCCGCGCCATTCCCGACGCGCGCGACGGTTTGAAGCCCGTCCACCGGCGCATCCTCTGGTCGATGCATGAAAACGGCTACACCCACGACAAGGCCTACCGGAAATCCGCGCGCGTCGTCGGCGACGTGATCGGTAAGTACCATCCCCACGGCGACCAGGCTGTCTATGACGCGCTCGCGCGCATGGCGCAGGATTTCTCGATGGGCCTGACGCTGCTCGACGGCCAGGGCAACTTCGGCTCGGTGGACGGCGATCCGCCCGCCGCCATGCGTTACACCGAGGTCCGCATGGACCGGCCGGCGGAAGCCCTGCTGGCGGACATCGACAAGGACACCGTCGATTTCCAGGAAAACTACGACGCCACCGAGAAGGAACCGGTGGTGCTGCCGGCGCGCTTCCCGAACCTGCTTGTCAACGGAGCGGGCGGCATTGCGGTGGGCATGGCGACCAACATCCCGCCGCACAATCTCGGCGAGGTCGTCGATGCGACGCTCGCCATGCTCGACGACCCCGAGATCAGCGACGCCCAGCTGCTCGACTTCGTGCCCGCGCCCGATTTTCCGACCGGCGGCGAGATCCTTGGCCGCACCGGCGCGCGCCAGGCGCTTCTGACGGGCCGTGGATCGGTGGTGGTGCGCGGAAAGGCGCGGGTGGAGACCATCCGCAAGGATCGCGAGGCGATCATTGTCGATGAAATCCCCTACCAGGTGAACAAGGCCTCGATGATCGAGAAGATCGCCGACCTGGTGCGCGAGAAGCGCGTGGAGGGCATTGCGGATCTGCGCGATGAAAGCGACCGCTCGGGCTTGCGCGTCGTCGTCGAGCTCAAGCGCGACGCCAATGCGGAGGTGATCCTCAACCAGCTCTATCGCTGGAGCCCGCTGCAGACCTCCTTCGGCGTCAACATGCTCGCCCTGATCGGGGGCCGGCCTCAGCAGGCGGGCCTGCGCACCTTCCTGGAAACCTTCATCGCCTTCCGCAAGGAGGTCGCGGCGCGGCGCGCGAAGTTCGAACTCAAGAGGGCGCGCGACCGCGCCCATATCCTGATCGGCCTCGCCGTCGCGGTCGCCAATATCGACGAGATCATCCGCCTGATCCGCGCCGCGCCCGATCCCGCAACGGCGCGTGAACAGCTCCGCGCGCGCGCCTGGCCGGCCGCCGACGTTGCGCCGCTGGTGCGCCTTGTCGCCGACCCGCGCTCGGTGATCCGCGAGGACGGCCCGGAAGGCGCCTCGATCCGGCTAACCGAGGAACAGGCCAAGGCGATCCTCGATCTGCGTCTGCACCGTCTGACCGCGCTTGGCCGCGAGGAGATCAACGAGGAGGCCGACAAGCTCGCCGCCCAGATCGCCGATCTGCTCGACATTCTCCGGTCCCCGAAACGCATCGTGGAGATCATCCGCGCGGAGCTGACCGAGAGCCGGGAGCGCTTCGCCGTGCCGCGCCGGACCTCGATCGTGGAGGGCGAAAGCGACATCGAGGACGAAGACCTGATCCCGCGCGAGGACATGGTCGTCACGCTCACCCACAAGGGCTACGTCAAGCGCACGCCGCTTTCGGTCTACCGCGCTCAGAACCGCGGCGGACGAGGCCGGGCGGGCATGGCGATGAAGGACGAGGATTTCGTCACCACCCTTCTGGTGGCCTCCACGCATGCGCCGCTTCTGTTCTTCACCTCCGACGGCATGGTCTACAAGACAAAGACCTGGCGGCTGCCCGCCGGCGCGCCCAACACCCGCGGCAAGGCGCTGGTCAACGTGATGCCGTCGATGAACCCCGGCGCCTGGGTGACGTCCGTCATGGCGCTGCCGGAAGACGAGGCGGAATGGAGCGAGCTCGACGTGATGTTCGCCACGACCTTCGGGTCGGTGCGGCGCAACAAGCTGTCGGACTTCGTCCAGGTGAACCGCAACGGCAAGATCGCCATGAAGCTCGAGGGCGACGAGCGCATTCTCGACGTGCGCCTGTGCTCTGAGGGCGATGATGTTCTGCTGGTGAGCAAGCTTGGCCGCGCAATCCGGTTTCCCGTGGGCGACGTGCGCGTTTTCGCCGGCCGTTCATCGACCGGCGTGCGCGGCATCCGGCTGCGCGAGGGCGATGCGGTCATCTCCATGGCGATCCTGTCGCATGTCGAGGTGACGCCGGAGGAAGCCCGCGGATATCTCAAGCACGCCAATGCGATACGCCGTGCTGCGGGTGTGGAGGATGAAGCTTCCGTCGCACCTGACGAGGAGGCGGAGGGCGAAGCCGCCGCGCTGAGCCTTGAGCGGCTCGCCGAGCTTGGCGCTGCGGAGCAGTTCGTCATTACGGTGGACGCGGCGGGCTACGGCAAACGTTCCAGCGCTTATGAATATCGCGTCATCGGCCGCGCCGGGCAGGGCGTGACGGCCCACAATCTCGAGCGCGCCGATGCGCTCTCGGCCTGTTTCCCGGTGGAGGACGGCGACACCATCATGATCGTGACCGACGGCGGCCAGCTCATCCGCATGCCCGTCGACGGCGTGCGCATCGCCAGCCGCGCCACCATGGGCGTGCGCCTCTTCCGGCTGGCGGAGGGCGAGCGCATCGTCTCCGTCGCCCATGTGCCGGACGACGGCGAAGGCCCCGAGGCGGAGGAAGACGAGGGCGGCGGCGAGGACGGTGAGGCATGAACCATCGCACCGCGCTCTATCCCGGCACGTTCGATCCGATCACAAACGGCCATGTCGACATCATCGGCCGGGCCGCCAAGCTTTACGACCGGCTGGTGATCGGCGTCGCGCGCAATCGCGACAAGGGCCCGCTTTTCGACCTGGAGGAGCGCGTGGCGATGGTCGAGGCGCTGGCGGGCGAATTGCCCGGACGCGCGGAGATCGAGGTGCGTCCCTTCGAGGGGCTTCTCATGCACTACGCCGTTGAAGTCGGCGCGGGCGCGATCATCCGCGGCCTGCGCGCGGTCTCGGACTTCGAGTACGAATTCCAGATGGTCGCGATGAACCAGCGCCTCAATGCGGACATCGAGACTGTGTTTCTGATGGCCGACCCGCGCCATCAGGCGATCTCCTCGCGGCTGGTCAAGGAGATCGCGCGGCTTGGCGGCGAGGTCGAGGCGTTCGTGCCGCCGGCCGTGAAGACGCGCCTGCTTGAGAAGGTGAGATGATGACCCGACCCATGACCGCGCTTGCGCTTGTCTTGTCGCTTTGCGCTTCCGCCTGCGCCGAAGAAGGCGCTGAAACCGCATCCGAAACGGCCGCGGCGGACACGTCGGCCGTCCAGCCGGCCGAGACGGGGCCGTCCGCCGCCGAGGCTGTGATTGCAGCGGCGCCCGACAGCGCCTGGCGCACGGTCGATCCCGAGGATCTGCTGCGCATTGAAACCCGCCATGGCGACATCTGGATCGAGCTTGCTCCGGAGTTTGCGCCCAATCACGTGGCGCGGATGCGTCAGCTGGCCCGGCAGGGCTGGTATGACGGCACGGTCTGGCACCGCGTGATTGACGACTTCATGGCCCAGGGCGGACAGCGGTTCGATGATCCGCAGGCGGTTCCCGAAAACGCGCCGCCGCTTCAAGGGGAGTTCACGATGGCGCGCGACGCCTCGATGGAGATCCTCGAACTCGCCGACAAGCGCGTCACCTCGCGCCGCACCACGATGAAGGCGGGCTTCTGGAACGGCTTCCAGGTGATCACCCAGCCGATCGCGCAGGCGGCCATCCGTGCGGACGGCCGTGTGGAGGCTTTCATCGCCCATTGTGAAGGCGCCGCGGCCGCCGCGCGCACGAACGACCCGAACTCGGCGCGGTTCCAGTTCTACGTCACCCGCGCGGAGGCTGAGCATCTCAACGCCAACTACACCGCCTGGGGCGAGGTGCGCGCCGGACAGGAGGCCGCCAACGCCATCAAGACCGGCACGCTCGGCCAGGACATGGCGGGGGTTCCCGACCTCATCAACTCGATGCGCGTCGCCGCCGACCTGCCCGAAGACGAACAGCCCGTGATCCAGGTTATGGACACGAATTCCGATACGTTCGCCGCCTATCTTGACGCATTGCGTGAAGAAAACGGCGGCGAGCTCCCCGATTTCTGCGAGATCGAAGCCCCCGTACGCATTCTGGAGGACGCATGACCGGCCAACCCGAAACCCTGACGCTGACGCTGCCTGGCGGCGACGTCGTCATCAAGCTGCGCCCGGACCTTGCGCCGCAGCACGTTGCGCGTATCACCGAACTGGCGGCGGACGGTTTTTATGACGGGCTGACGTTCCACCGCGTGGTTGACGGCTTCGTCGCCCAGGGCGGCTGTCCGAAGGGCACCGGCACCGGCGGCTCGGGGCGGAAGATTCCTGCGGAATTCAATGACGCCCCTCACAAGCGCGGCGCGGTCTCCATGGCGCGGACCAACGACCCCAACTCGGCTGATTGCCAGTTCTTCATCTGCCTTGACGATGTGAACTTCCTCGACGGCCAGTACACCGTCTGGGGCGAGGTCGTGGAAGGCATGGAGCATGTCGACGCGCTGCCCAAGGGCGAGCCGCCGCGCCAGCCCGGCGTGATCGAAAAGGCGGTCGCAGCGTAAGGCGGTCCTCGAGGCGGGTCGCGGCGTGAACCTTTCCGATTTCGATTTCGACCTGCCGGAAGACCGCATCGCGCTGCGTCCGGCGCGGCCGCGCGACGCCGCACGGCTGCTGCATGTGGCCCGGGGCGGCGCGCTCGCCGATCTGGGCGTGCTGGATCTGCCCGCGCTCCTCAATCCCGGCGATGTGCTGGTGTTCAACGACACCCGCGTCATTCCCGCTGCGCTCAGCGCCATTCGGCCCGCGCGCGCCCATGGCGGCGGGGGCGACGCCTCGCTTGAGATCAATCTGCACAAGCGTTCAGGCGAGGATCTCTGGCTGGCCTTCGCCCGCCCGGCCAAGCGCCTGCGCGAGGGTGACGGCCTGCAGTTCTCCGGCGGCCTGTCGGCGGTTGTTGAACGAAAACATGAAGGCGGCGAGATCGCTCTGCGCTTCGACCGCGCCGGCCTTCAACTCGACGCGGCGATCGTGGCGGCCGGGGCGCCCCCGCTGCCGCCCTATATCGCTTCGAAACGCGCCGCCGATGAAGCCGACGCGCAGGACTACCAGACGATCTACGCCGATCCCGCCAAGACAGGCTCCGTCGCCGCCCCGACCGCCGGCTTGCACTTCACCGACCGCCTCATGGAGGCGCTCGACGATCGCGGGGTGACGCGCGCCTGGGTGACGCTGCATGTCGGCGCCGGGACGTTTCTCCCGGTGAAGACGGAAAACGTCGCCGACCACCAGATGCACAGCGAGTGGTATGAAATCCCCGCCGAAACCGCCGCAGCGATCGCACTGGCGAAGCAGGCGGGCGCGCGCGTCATTCCTGTCGGCACGACCTCGCTGCGCACGCTGGAAAGCGCCGCCGACGGCGCTGGCGGCGTGCGCGTGGAAGCGCGCGAAACCGACATCTTCATCACGCCCGGCTATCGCTTTCAGGTCGCCGACGCGCTGATGACGAACTTCCACCTGCCCCGATCCACGCTCTTCATGCTGGTGAGCGCGCTGGCCGGGCTGGACGTGATGCAGGCCGCCTATGCGCATGCGATCAGGCAGGGCTACCGCTTCTTCTCCTACGGCGACGCCTGCCTGATCGAGCGGGGCTAGGGCCGGCACCGCCCCGGGCGGCCGGGCTCGGGATCAGGCTTGCGCGCGGCGTGGCGGGCGAAATCCACGAGGAAGGGGCGGGTGTCGGCGGGATCGATGATCTCCTCGATCCAGAAGCGCTCCGCCGTCTTCAAGGGCGAGGCGAGATCCGACATCGCCCGGCGCAGATCCGCCTTGAGCGCGTCAGGGTCGTCGGCCTTCTCCAGCGCGGCCTTGAAGGCGGCCTCCACCCCGCCTTCAAGCGGCAGCGAGCCCCAGTCGCCGGACGGCCAGGCGCAGCGCCAGCGGAAGCGCGTATGGTCCATCATGGCTGCGCCCGCCACGCCGTAGGCCTTGCGCACCAGCACGACGGCCCAGGGCGTCCGGGCCTCGTAGATGGCGGAAAGCGCCCGCGCGCCGCGGCGGATCGTGCCCGCGCGCTCGGCCCGGGTGCCGATCACGAAGCCGGGCACGTCGACGAAATGCGCGACAGGCAGGCGGAAAGCGTCGGCCATGTCGACGAAACGGATGATCTTGTCGGCGGCTTCCGCCGTCCATCCGCCGCCATAGACGTTCGGGTTGCTCGCCAGAACGCCCACCGGCCAGCCGTCCAGGCGCGCCAAGGCGGTGATCACCGAGGCGCCGAAATGCCGCCCGGTTTCAAAGACCGATCCCTTGTCGAACACGAAGGTCAGCACCGCGCGCATGTCATAGCCGAAGCGCTTGTCCTTCGGGACGACGTCGCGAAGCGCCTCGTCTCGCCGGGCGGGATCATCGGAGGGGTCGCGCCGTTGCGGCCGGTCTCCGGCCCTGTCGGGCAGGTAGGAGAGGAACCATTTCGCTGCGGAAAACGCGTCCTCCTCGCTGGCGAAGGCGTCATCCGCCGCGCCTGCGGCGACCTGAAGCGCAGCGCCGCCCAGCTCTTCCTTCGTGACGTCCTCGCCGATCCCGGCGACGACAGGCGGGCCTGCGATGAACATCTGCGCCTTGTCCTGGACCATCACGCAGTAATGGCTGGCCACGGCGCGCGCCGCGCCCAAACCCGCCGCCGGACCGAGCACCAGGGAGATCACCGGCGACCGGTTGAGATTGGCCGCAACCTGATCCCAGGCCGAGTTGAACGGCACATAGCTCGCGCCGAGATCGAGGATCGACTTCACCGAGCCGCCGCCGCCGGTGCCCTCGATCAGGCGGATCAGCGGCAGACCCCATTCGCCGGCGAGCTTTTCAGCCTGGATCTGCTTTTCGATGATCGCGGCGTCGGCGGCGCCGCCGCGCACGGTGAAGTCGTCGGCCACGACAACCACGCTGCGCCCGTCCACCGCGCCGCGGCCGAAGACGCAATTGGCCGGCGTGAAGTGTTCCAGCGCCCCGTCCTCGCCATAGCGCGCAGTCCCGGCGATCGAACCGATCTCGCGGAACGAGCCGGGGTCGAGAAACCGCTCCAGCCGTTCGCGCACCGTCAGCCGCCCGGCGGCGTGCTGGCGGGCGACCTTTTCCGGCCCGCCCATGCCGCGCGCCAGCGCCTGACGCTTGCGCAGCGCGTCGATTTCGTCTTTCCAGCTCATTGTCCGTCCGCAACCTGAAGACCGCTCATGGCCAGTTTTCCCTTCGAGATCGCCGCCGTCGACGGCGCGGCGCGGTGCGGACTGTTGAAAACGCCGCGCGGGGACATCCGCACGCCCGCCTTCATGCCGGTGGGAACCGCAGCGACCGTCAAGGCCCTCTATCCCGACCAGGTCCGCCAGGCGGGCGCGGACATCCTTCTCGGCAACACCTACCATCTGATGCTTCGCCCGGGCGCGGAGCGGATCAGGCGGCTGGGCGGGTTGCACAGCTTCATGCGCTGGGACGGGCCGATCCTGACGGACTCAGGCGGTTTTCAGGTGTGGTCGCTGTCGGCGCTGCGCGAGCTCAAGGAGGAGGGCGTCACCTTCAAGAGCCATCTCGACGGCTCGATGCATGCGCTCTCGCCTGAGCGGTCCATCGAGATCCAGGCCGATCTGCTCGGCGCCGACATCTCCATGCAGCTTGACGAATGCACGGCCTACCCTTGCGCGCGCGATGATGCGGCGAAGAGCATGGAGCTTTCCCTGCGCTGGGCGAAACGCTCCCTTTCGGCCTTCGGCGAGCGTCAGGACCAGGCCCTGTTCGGGATTGTTCAGGGGTCGACCTATGAGGATCTGCGCGGCGTCTCGGCGGAAGCGCTGGTCCATATGGGCTTTGACGGCTACGCCGTCGGCGGGCTTGCCGTCGGCGAGGGCTTCGAGATGATGTGCGAGGTGCTCGACTGGACGACGCCGCGCCTGCCCGCTGAGCGGCCGCGCTATCTGATGGGGGTGGGCAAGCCCATCGACCTTGTGGAGGCGGTTGCGCGCGGGATCGACATGTTCGATTGCGTCATGCCGACGCGCTCGGGCCGGCATGGTCAGGCCTGGAGCGATTTCGGCCCCGTCAATCTCAAGAACGCCCGCTTTGCGGAGGACCCCGATCCGCTTGATCCGGAGATCGATTGCCCGGCGAGCCGCGACTATTCGAAGGCGTATCTGCACCACCTGGTGCGTGCGGGCGAGTATCTCGGCTCCATGATTTTGTCATGGCATAATGTCGCTTATTACGAAAATCTCATGCATCGCGTGAGGGAGGCGATCCGCGAGGGGCGCTTCGAGGCGTTCCGCCGGGACTTCCGCGCGCGCTGGGATCAGGGCATGTCGGGCGGGACGGGCGACGCCATCGGGTCGACCGTCGCCTCGGCCGGCTCCGACAGCCCGTAGGCTTCCGCAGCGTCCGCCAGCACGCCGGTATCGCAAGCATGCGCGTCAAACCAGCCGCGCAGATAGGCGCGGCGCTTCAGCATCAGCTCGCGCTCGCGCCGGGCCTCGCGATCGATCTCGCCGGCGCGGCCCAGAAAGCGGATCACCGGCCGTGCGGGGTTCAGCCCCACGATGGCGGACCGGTAGGCGTCGGCTGCGCCTTCGCGAACGGCGTCCGGCGCGTCTTCAACCAGCGCCTCGCCGCGTTCGCGCAGGCTCTCGTCTTCATCGGCGCGTTCTGCGTCCGGCGCTTCCGGACCGGTCTCATGACGCTCGGCATCCGCGCCGAGCACGACGGTGATGCGGGCGATGTCGCGCGCCACGGTGAAGCACGACGTCTCTGCGCCATAGCCGCCATAGGGCGTGGGGACGGTGACGTCGCCGTTGTCGATGCGAAACCCGCCGGGGCGCTCGCGCGGCAGGCCGAAGGCGTCGGCTGCCGCGCTTTCCGTCAGATCGACGCCTTCGCGCGCAGCGCCGGCGGAACTTTCCACCACGATCTCCACAGGCGTCTGCGTTGCGCAGCCCGCAAGCAGGGCGGCGACGACGGCCGGCATCCGGAGCAGGGCGGCGAAACGCGTTTTCATGTCCTCAGGATACACCCGATGCGCCCGGCTGTGCGAGGCCTGCCGCAGCGCGGCAATGCGCCTTGACCCCGGCAAAGGGCGCCACTAGTTTCCGCGCTCCCTCGCACCCGAGGCGAGCCGATAGCTCAGCTGGTAGAGCAACTGACTTTTAATCAGTAGGTCCAGGGTTCGAATCCCTGTCGGCTCACCATCCCTTTATCCTCCCGCATATTCGGCGCTGCAGCCTGTTTAACCATGGGCTGGGCGTCCATTTGGACGACGCCGCTGAGGAATTCGTTGCAACGGCTTGATTCACAAGGCGTGCTTGCGCCAGTCAACATATTGCAATGAAAAAATAATAGTTAATAATCAATAAATTATCTTGACCGTGCATTAGAAGTTTGTTCATGATTTCGTGCCGTCAACACGCACAGCTGGCGGCGCTTGAGGGGGACTCTGGACAGGGTCCGGCTGTGCGCTTGACCCCCCGGCGGCCGCGCTGATGCGGCCGGACCGTCCCCCGTGCATCAACCTCTGAAGGGGACTGGTACCTATGAAAAAGTTCATCCTGGCGGCCTCCGCGGCCGCGCTTCTCTCGCCGGCGGCCGTTGCTCAGCAGGCTGGCGGCGTCATCAGCGGCCATGTCGATCCGATCTGCGCCGTCACCGACGGTTTCAACGACCAGCAGTTTCCGAGCATGAACAAAGACGCGTTCCAGGACGACGACTTCACCGTCACCTGCAACGACGCCGACGGCGCGCGTCTTCAGATCATCTCCACCGAAAACGGGATGGAGAACGACGATAACGAAGACCAGGTCGTCAACTACCAGGCAGAACTTACGATCGCCGGCTTCAACGGCATCGCACAGACCGATGGTCCGGGCGGCAACGACAAGGTTCTGTTCGACAAGGACTTCACGTTCGCCGATCTGTCCAGCGGCGCTGTAGGCACTCTCGGCCTGACGCTGCTGAACACCGGCCTGTGGGCTGGCGGCTATCAGGACACGATCCAGATCCAGATCACCGCGAAGTAAGCCTTGCGGCTCTGAATGAAAGGGGAGGCCGAGCCTCCCCTTTCTCTCTTCTTGAAAACCAAGCAAGTCACGGGTGCTGATGCCATGAAAACGCTCCTGTCCGCCGCCATTTTCGGTCTTGCGCTCACAAGCGCGGCCGCCGCCCAGCAGGTCCAGCCCATGCGCTACGATCTGGCCCCGAGCGGAGCGGCCAGCGAGCGCATCGTGCGCGTCGAGAACACCCAGAGTACGCCGCTCACCATCGAGGTGCTGCCGCTCCTCGTTGAGCAGGCGACAGCGGACGGCGAGGTCCGGGCGCCCGCCGACGACGACTTCCTGATCTTCCCGCCCCAGGCGATCATCGAGCCGGGCGCGATCCAGAACATCCGCGTTCGATATATCGGCAACCCGGCGATCGCGACATCGAAGACCTATCGCATCGACGTGCGCGAGCTGCCCGTAGACCTGCGTGGCGGCGGCGAGACCGGCGTCGGCATGATCGTCAGCTTCCTCACGCTGGTCAGCGTGGTGCCGGACGGCGCCGAACCGGACCTGCAGGCGAGCGTGTCGTCTTCCGGGACGAACGGCGCCCTGCGCGTCGAGTTCTCCAATAACGGCGCCCGGTATGCGCGGCTGAGCGAGTATCTCTGGCGCTTCAGCGGCGACGGCGCCGATCTCGAGCTTGACGGGGACCAGCTCAGCGCGCTGGCGCCGGACTTGCTCAACCTTGTCCTGCCTGGCGCAACCGTGACGGTCGACCTGCCCGCCATCGAGGGCATGCCGTCCAATCCGCGCCTGGACATGATCTGGGAGGGCTGAGCGAGGCCGTGAGCTGGGGCAGGTGGATTGGCGGAACGGCGGCGTATGCCGCGGTGGCGGCCCTCGCCGCCGCGCCCGCCGCTTTCAGCCTCGAACCGGTCCCTTCCCGGCACACGCCCGCCGGTTTGGTGAAACCGGCCAGCATCCACAAACACGCCTCGGTAACGCTCAACGGGCGCTTCGCCGAACCGGCCGCCTGGCTTGACGGCCAACGGCTGGGCGAGATCGACGCCTATATCGCGCCGGACGGCGTGGCCTTCATCCCGCGCGTTCAGGCGATCGCCCTGCTTCAGGGCGAGCTTTCCGCAGCGCCGCAGCGCACGGCCTATTCGCAAGCCGATATCGAACGTGACTTCATCGCGGTGCCGGAGCTTCGCGCCCGCGGAATTAACATCGAGTACGACGCCTCCGCCTCCGCCGTGTTCGCAGCGCTCCCGCCGGAGACGCGCATCGACCTGACGCCGGCGGCCTCTGCCGCCGTCGCCGCGGCCGGTGCCGGCGGGGCAGCCGTCGCTGCAGGCGCAAGCGCTTCGGTGCGCGCCGAAGCCTCCAACGCCGAAGAGACGCACGAAACGGCCGGCGGTCGCGGGCCCAGCCCGGACAGCTTTCTTTTCGAGCTGCCGTTCAGCGTCGACGGGTTTTATGTCGGCGACATCACGACAGCGGTGACCCTCGACGGACGCGCGGAGATCTCCCGCGCGCGGGCGGCGGAGCTTCTGCAGGGCCGGATGGATCCGGACGCGATCGCCGAGTTCGGGCTTGAGCCCGAGCCTGGAACGGAAAACGAATTCATAGCACTGGAAGCACTTCGTGAGCGCGGATTTGAAGTTGTTTACGACTCCGCCGCGCTGGCCGTAAACGCAACCCTGCCGCGGGATGCGCGCGCGCGCCAGCAGGTGCGTCTGCGGCCGCCCCGGCAGGAAGGGCCGCAGGGCGCGATCGAGCCCGCGCGCGTATCCAGCGGGGTCTCCGTCGACCTGCGGCCGCATTACGTGTTTTCCGACCCCAGCGGCGAGACCGGCTTTGGCGACTTCCGCGCGGAGTATCGCGGCTTTTTCGCCTTCGGCGGCTTCGACGGCTGGCAGCTCGCGTTTGACGGCGAATACGACGACGGGGCCGACGAGAGCTTCGTTCTGGATGACGTGACCTTCATCAAGGACGACTACGAGAACATCCGCCGCTACCAGGCGGGCAGCATCCGGCTTCGTAACGCCTCGCGCTTCACCATGACCGGCGACGTGGTGGGGCTGAGCATCGAACGCGACGTGAATTCCCTGCGCCCGTTCCGCAATCTGCGGCCAAGCGGGGCGACGAGCTTCAGCCTTGAACGCGAGGCGCTGGTGATCGTCGAGGTCAACGGCCAGACCGTCGCCACCGAACGGCTGCAGCCGGGCGAGTTCGACATTTCGGATTTCCCGCTCGCCAGCGGCGCCAATGATGTGCGCGTGTTCGTCGAGGACGAGTTCGGCCGCCGCGAGGTCGGCGCGTTCAACACCTATCTCGACGTCCAGCGCCTGCCGGCCGGCGAGACGCTTTACGGCTTCGCAGCCGGCCTCATCCCGGAATCCGGCGGCGCCTCTGTCTGGGAGCTCAGCGACGACTGGAGCGTCTCGGGCTTTGTCGAACACGGCGTCAACGACAACTGGACGGCGCTCGGCGCGATCCAGACTTTCAACGACCAGGTCGAGCTCGCAACCGCTCAGCGCTTCAGCCTGCCCGGAGCGCTCGGCGCTTTTTCGCTTGAAGGGGCGGTCTCGACGCGCGACGGCGATGTCGGCTACGCCGCCGGCGCGCTCTACTCCTGGCGCAGCCGGCAGTCTGCGGCGGTCCGCCACACGGTCGATATCCAGCATCTCTACGAGAGCGCCGATTTCGGCATTTCCATGAGCTCCGGCCTGACGCTGAGCCAGGAGGAACGCCAGGAGTTCAGCGCTCGATACGGCATGAACATGCGCAGCTGGGATCTGCGCGCAGCCGTGTCGCGCACGTCGACGGGCGGAGAGGCCCGGACGCGATATTCGCTCAGCGCAGGGTATAACTGGCGGGGCGTCAGCTTTGACGCGCAGGTCCAGCAGGAGACCTCCGACAACGAGGACGAGACGCAGCTGCTTTTCTCGGTGTCGCGGCGTTTCGGCGAGAACCGTTTCCGCGGCCGCTACGCCAGCGATAATGATCTCTACGAAGCCGCCTGGAGCCGGTTTGGCGGCCGCGAGGTCGGCGACTGGGGCGGGCAGGTGATCGCGGAGACCAGCGACGAGGCCGACCGCCTGGAGTCGCGCTTCAATTACGTCGCCTCCCGGGCTGAAGCGGAAATCCAGCATACCTATCGCAGCGACGAAGATGGCGATCTTTCCGAGGCGCGCGGCGTCGTCGGCTTCGGCGTCGGCGTCGCCGACGGCGTGGTCGGCTTCGGGCGCCCGTTCGACAACGCCTTCATGGTGGTGCGCCCGCACCAGAGCCTCGACGGCCGCGCCGTGCGGGTCGGATCGCTGGGCGACAGCGATCTGGCGCGTACCGGCGCCTTGGGTCCGGCGCTGTTGCCGATCCAGTCCTCCTATCGCTCGCAGCGCATCAGCTTCGACGTCGAGGACCTGCCGCCGGGCTACAAGTTCGAGCCCGAGCTCGAGGCGTTTCCGTCCGCGCGCGCAGGCTATTCAGTCACTGTCGGATCGGCGGCGAACATCACCGTCATGGGCTCGCTCTTCGGCGCGGACGGCGAGCCCATGGCGTTGAAGGTCGGCGAGCTGGCGCCCGTCGATGGCGGACCGGAGGCGGAAGGCGTACAGTTCTTCACCAACCGGACTGGACGGCTGATCGCGGAAGGGCTGGCGCCGGGCCGCTACCGCATCGTCCTGCGGCCCGACGGCACGGTCGCCGGCGAGATCGAGATACCCGAAGACGCCGGCGGCCTGTTCGAGTTCGGACGCATCTTTGCAGGAGGCGTGTGATGGCCGGCTTCGTTCCACGCGTGCTTCTTTCCGCCCTGGCTTGTGCGCTGCTTGCGGCGTCCTCCGCGCTGGCCCAGAGCATCGAGCGTCTGACGCTGACGCAGGATGCGGTCATTGATTTCGACGCCTTCGACGGTCTGGACGGCGTTGCTTCGGTCAGCGTGGAGTTCGACGGCGAAGGGCTCGCCGGACGCCGCATCGCCGTGTTTTTCGAGCCCGCGGGCGGAGCGGACTTCGACCTGCAAGGCCCCGCCGACCTCCTGCCGGTTCTCTTCCAGTTGCCGTCAGCGGCCGCGCCGAATGCGGAGACGCTGCCCGTGCTGACGGTCGATGCGGGAGGCGAGGGACCTTACCGCGCCGAATTCCAGGTGCGCATTCCCTCGGGCCCGGTGCCGGAGCCGGGCGACTACGAGCGTCTCTTCGACGTCGTCGCAGCGGACGCCGCCACCGGCGAGACGCTGCTCGAGGGCGAGAGCCTGCTCCTTCGCGCCCTCGTCGCCTCGCGCGCCCAGGTCAATATCGCCGGTGCGTCGGGCGCCTTCAATCCGGCGATGAGCGTGCCCTTCATCGATCTTGGCGAGCTGCATACCGGGCTGTCGCGGGAGGTCTTCGTGCAGGTGCGCTCCAACGCCGATACCCGGATCGTCGTGACGTCGGAAAACGGCGGGGTGCTGGTCCACCAGGAAGCGCCGGACATGCCGCCTGTGGACTACGCCGTCGAGCTGGACGGGGAGCTGTCCGACCTGGATCAGCCGCTGGAGATCGTCCGCCGGCCGGCCATGAGCCTTGCGGGCACGTCCTATCCGATGCTGATCCGGGTGACCGACGCGGACGGCAAGGCGGCGGGAACCTATCGCGACTTCATCCTCGTCGAAGTGATTCCCCAGTAGAAAGTATCCCCGCGCGCAAAGATTGATTTATGATCGCTCTTGTGGTGGTGAAGGGCGTGCTGGTGCGAAGTTCATCATTTTCTTAATGTCCTGATCTAACGCTCCAAGCTCCAATCGCGTGACAGGTCCCTTCATGGCGCGTATCGCAGTGATCGACGACGATCCGGTCGAAGTCATCCTTCTTTCCGGGCAGGCGGAAAGCTTCAGCGACAAGCTCGATTTCGAGGGCTTCTCGACGGTGGAGGAGTTTCTCCAGCACCCTGAAGCGCAGAGCTTCGACCTCATCTTCCTCGACCGCCGGATCCCGCCTTACGGCTCCTTCAAGGAGACGCTGCCCAAGATCGAGGCGCACGGCGTAAAGGCGCCGGTCGTGCTGATGAGCGCCTACGGCTTCGATGAAGAGAAGGTCGAAAGCGGTCTGGAGACGGTCGGGCCGGTCTCCAAGTTCGTCTTCATCGAAGGCGACATGGTCGAAGAGATCCTCGGCCGGTATTTCGAGCGCGGCTGAGGCTGCTGGCGGATTCGCCGCGGCTTGCGTATCAGGGTCGCATCCGTCCGCATCTCCGCGACCCGTCCATGGCCCAGCCCGAACCTCCCGCCGGAACCAAGTCGGCGCTCTCTCACATCCGTGTGCTGGATCTTTCCCGCGTGCTGGCCGGGCCGAGCTGCACGCAGATTCTCGCCGATCTCGGCGCTGACGTGATCAAGGTCGAGAACCCCGCGGCGCCCGACGACACCCGCGGATGGGGGCCGCCCTTCCTGACGGGACCTGACGGAGAAGCGGGCGATGCGGCCTATTATTTGGCCGCCAACCGGAACAAGCGCGCGATCGCTGTAAATTTCGCCGACCCGCAAGGCGCGCGAATCATCCGCGAACTCGCCGGCCGCTGCGATGTGGTGGTGGAGAACTACAAGGCGGGGGGGCTGAAAAAGTACGGCCTCGACTATGAAAGCCTCAGCGCGCAGGCGCCGGACCTGATCTACTGCTCCGTCACCGGGTTCGGCCAGACAGGCCCGCTGGCCGCCGAGCCCGGCTATGACTTCCTGATCCAGGCCATGGGCGGGCTGATGTCGATCACAGGCGAGGACCGCCCCACCAAGGCGGGCGTCGCGGTGGCGGATCTGTTCACCGGCGTCTATGCCGCCGGCGCGGTCATGGCTGCGCTCATCGCGCGCGACCGCGGGCTTGGCGGCCAGCACATCGACATGGCGCTGTTCGACGTGCAGGCGGCGATGCTCGCCAACCAAGCGTCGAACTTCTTCGTCT
>CAZLOV010000037.1:0-17405 GCA_964561235.1 uncultured Caulobacterales bacterium | reverse complement strand
GCTGATTTCTGAAACTACGTTCACCGGTCACGTGGCATGAGCGCGAGCTAACACCGCGGGATCGAGAACATGCAGCATCCGTGCAGCACGGAGCAGCCGTCGCCGCGTGTAACCCGTTGGAATCGCTTGTCGCCGTGCAGCAGTGTGTAGCATGCGGCAAGCACAATTCCCCGAGCACCGCCCGGCCGAATAAAGCATTGATTTTGCTTATTAAATAATGGCGCGCCGGGGAAGATTCGAACTCCCGACCCCCAGATTCGTAGTCTGGTGCTCTATCCAGCTGAGCTACCGGCGCCGGTTTCAACGGGCCGCGCGCGAAGCCGTCCCGGAAACAAGGCGCGGAACCTATCCGCGCGAGGCGGCCTTGGCAAGCGCGTCACTGCGCCGTAACGCAGCCCTTCGCCGCGCCCGGCGGCCTGGCGGCGCCGGCGGCTTGACCTGCTTCGCCCCAGCCTGAACCGAAGCGTCGTGATCACGCCTCGCCGGCGTGCGAGGCGGCGTAAACCCCGCGCGCCACGGCGCGCGCCAGCGTATCCGCGCCCAGTGCGCCCAGACGCGCCAGCGTGAAGCTCTCCGGCTCGGAAAGCGGCTTTGCGCCGGTCGACAGAACGAAGACCACATCGCCGTCGAACGGGGCGTGCGCCGGCCTGATGGCGCATGCAAATCCGTCCTGCGCCATGACGGCGAGGCGACGGCACTGATCCTTGCTCAGCGCCGCGTCCGTGGCGATCACGGCGATTGAGGTGTTCTCGCGCGGGGCGGGGTTGAGCTTCGCGTCGCCCCAATCTTCAGGCGCGGCGGCATAACCGGCCGGCGGGCGTACGCCGCCGAACTCGCCGTCGATTTCGAACGGCCAGGCCCAGAAACACCGCGTGCCCGGCATGTAGACCGACCCGAAGCTGTTGACGCAGGCAAGCGCGGCGACGCCATAGCCGTCCGCCGTGATCAGGCTTGCCGAACCGGTTCCGCCGGCATGAAGGCCCGCGCGCGCGCCATAGCCCGCCCCCGCCGCCCCCTGGCGCACCGGTTCGCGCGCTCCCAGCGCGTTCTCGAGAGCCTGCGCGCCCAGACGCGCATAGGGCGGATCAACGCCCCAGTCCTTCTCGCCGCCATTGGCGAGATCGTAGAGGATCGCCGCAGGCACGATCGGCGAGCGCGGCACGCCGGGCTGATCGACAAGGCCGAAGCCCCGGCCGGCCGCGCCCAGGCCGGTGCAGACCGCATCCGCGGCGGCCAGTCCGTAGACGGATCCGCCCGCCAGCACCACGGCGTCAACCTGGTCCACCAGCCCGCCGGGATTGAGCGCGTCGGTCTCGCGCGTGCCCGGCCCGCCGCCGCGCACGTCGACGCTGGCGATTGCGGGCGTCTCGCACAGAACAAGGCTGACGCCGGTGCGCGCCGCGCCGTCCTCGGCCTGGCCGACGCTCAGGCTCTTGATGTCGGTGATGTCGTTGCGGGGTCCGGGACAGGCCATGGCGGATCCTTCGCGCGCTGGAACGGGCGGGCTTGCGCATCTTAAAGCCCTTGCCGCGCGGGGCGAGACGGGTTCGACTGCGCGCAACACCGTTACGTCTGAACCGGAGCCCACGCCATGCGTCCGTTCGCCCGTCCTGTCCTGTGCCTTTCCGCCGTCCTCTTGCTGGCCGCCTGCAATGAGGAGACGCCGCCGGACGTCTCCCCGTACGCCTCGCGCGCAGCGCAGGACGCCGTCGGCGCGCAAATCATGGTCGCCGCCGCCGATCCGCGCGCGGTGGAGGCCGGGCTCGACATTCTCGAGGCGGGCGGCGACGCCGTGGACGCAGCCATCGCCGTTCAGACCGTCCTTGGTCTTGTCGAGCCGCAGAGCTCGGGCATCGGCGGCGGCGCCTTCATGGTGCGCTATGATGCAGCGAGCCGCGAGGTCGTCGTCTATGACGGGCGCGAAACCGCCCCCGCCGCAGCGGATGAAAACCTGTTCCTCGACGCGGCCGGGGAGCCGATGACGTTCCTGGACGCCTGGGTGAGCGGAAAATCGGTGGGAACGCCCGGCGTCATCGCCATGCTCGCCATGGCGCATGAAGAACACGGCAGCCTGCCCTGGTCGGGCGGGTTCGACGCCGCCATCATCCACGCCGAGACCGGCTTCTCCATCGCCCCGCGCCTGGCTGAAGCCATCCGAGGTGTCTCCGCCTTCAGCCCGCTGGACGAGCGCCCAGACACCCGCGCCTATTTCTTCGACGAGGCGGGCGAACCGCTGGAGGAAGGCGCCGTGCTGGTCAATCCGGCCTATGCCGACACCCTGCGCGCGATCGCGCGGGACTGGCGGAATTTCTACACCGGCGAACTCGCGCAGGCGATGGTCGAGGCGGTCGCCGAGGAGCCGGAGCCGGGAACGCTGAGCCTCGACGATCTCGCCGGTTATGAGCCCGTCAAGCGCGCGGCGATCTGCCAGCCCTATCGCGAATACCGGCTCTGCTCGGCGCCGCCGCCGTCCTCCGGAGCGGTTGCAACCAGCGTGATCCTGCGCCTGCTGGAGCGCTTCGACATGGCCGCAGCCGGTCCCGACACGGCTCTGGGCTGGCATCTCTTCACCGAGGCCAGCCGTCTCGCCTATGCCGACCGCGACCGTTATGTGGGCGATCCCGCTTTCGCCGACGTGCCGACGGCGGGTCTGACCGATGCAGGCTATATTGCGCAGCGCTCCGAGCTGATCGACGCGGAAAGCGCCATCGAGCGCGTCACACACGGCACGCCGCCCGGAGCGCCCGATGCGGCCGAGGACGGCACCGACGACACGCCGGGCACCAGCCATTTCGTCGTGGTGGACGCCGACGGCGACGTCGTCTCCATGACGACGACGATCGAGAGCGCGTTTGGCGCGCATCGCATGGCGGGCGGCTTTCTGCTCAATAACGAGCTGACCGACTTCGCCTTCGAGCCTTATGACGCGCAGGGGCGTCTGCGCGCAAACGCCGCGGCGGCGGGCAAGCGTCCGCGCTCGTCGATGTCGCCGACCATCGTGCTCGACCGCGAAGGGAATTTCGTCGCCGCGACGGGCTCGCCCGGGGGCAACTCCATCGTGGGCTACACGGCCAAGAGCCTTCTTGGTCTGCTCGACTGGGGGCTAAGCGCGCAGGAGGCCGCAGACCTGCCCAATCTGATCGCGCGCGGCGACGTCGCACGCGTTGAAGCCAGCCTGCCGGAGGACATCGTGACGGCGCTGCGCGCGCTCGGCCACGAGGTGGAGGTGAGCAGCCGCGTGGCCTCGCGCATCCATACCGTGCGCCGCCTGCCGGACGGCTCGCTTGAGGGCGGCGCCGACAGCCGCGGCGACGGGTCTGCTGAAAGCCGGACGGTGCGCCCGGACTAGCCTTTCTTGAGCGTCACGCGGAAGACCGCCCCGGCGGGAGACGAGGCGTAGAGACGAATGTCGCCGCCGAGCGCCCGCGCCAGCTCATGGGCGATCGAAAGGCCAAGGCCTGATCCGCCGCGATTGGCGGTCCGGCTGAACGGCTTGAACAGCGTCTCCTGCACCGCCTCCGGCACGCCGGGCCCGTTGTCGCGCACATCGATATGGACAAGGCCGTCCTCTACGGCGGCGTCGATTGAGAGCCGGGCGCTCTCAACCCCCTCCATCGCCTGCACGGCGTTGCGGAACAGGTTCAGGAAGATCCGGTGGAGATGGTCGGGATCCGCGCTGACTCGCAAGCCGGGGTCGACGCGGTTGATCCACTCCGCAGCCCCAACTGCGGCGAAGGCGTCGCCCGCCGCATCGTCCAGCGCGGCGGCGAGCACGACAGGCTGCAGCCGCGCGGGCGTGTCGGTCGAACGGCCGTAGGAGAGCGTGTCCTGGCAAAGCCGCACCCCGCGGTCGATCGCGCGCACCAGCCGCGCGCCCATGCCGGCGACCCGCTCGTCCTTGCTCATGGCGAGCCGGTCGGAGATGAGCTGGGCGGAAGCCAGCACGTTGCGCAGGTCATGATTGATCTTGGCGACCGCTTCGCCGAGGGCTGCAAGCCGCTGACGCTCGGCGAACGCCTGGCGCACCACGGCCTGCATCTCGACGAACGCCTCCTCCGCACGCCCAAGCTCGTCGGATCGGTTCTTGCGCGAGGGCGTATAGGTGCGGCGCGGATCAGCGGGATCCTTCTGGAATTCCGTCATGCCGCGCGCCAGCCGCCGCATCGGCTGGACGAGGATATAGGACAGCGAGACATACAGCGCGGCGCCGGTGACCCCGGCGATGAAAATCGACAGCCAGAAGATGCGCACGCAGAACGCCCAGAGCTCGCGCTTGAGCGAGGCTTCCGGGATCACCACGGAAATCAGCGCGTCGCGCTCGGTCGGCGGCGCGTAAAGAATGTTGAGATAGCGTCCCTCCGGCGCGGCGAGCGTCTCGAGCGACTGCATGACCGCATTGGGCAGGCTCATCTCGCGCAGATCCGCGACGATGAGGGTCGCATCCCCGATATCGCCGCCGAGGATGAGCTCGTTCATGCCGTCGATCCGGCGCGCCACGGCGACCGCTTCAGCGCCTTCGAGCAGTTCGCGCGCCAACTCGTCGCCCAGCGCCATTTCGCCCGCCGCCGAGGCGGCGAGCGAGGCGAGATGCGCGGCCTCGCCCCGGTCCTCAAGCCAGGCGGTCCGGAAATTCGCCGCAGACGGGATGAAGACAAGCACCTCGGCGATCAGCACGAAAAGGGCGGACAACGCCAACACCTTGCCGCGCAGCGAGCGTGCATGGCGGCCGGCGGCGCGCAGGCGCGCAGTCAAGTCCGGCGCGTCCTGCGCCGGAAGCTGCGTCTTCGTCTCCGCCGGAACCGGCGCCTTGTTCATCCGGACATCTCCCGCTGTCGGGGATGTAATTGAGGCGAGCGCCTAGTGGAAGCGTGTGAGAACGCTCGCATAAAATTTCGCGAACGTCCCGAAAACGATCGGCTCATAGTACTTGCCGGCCGCGCGCTTGAGGATTTCACCCCGCGTGGGATAGGCGGGCACGGTGGAGGTAAGGTCGCGCACGGTCCCGCCCTTCGCGGTGACCACGGCGCCGATCTGGATGATGTCGTCGGCGCGGTCGCCGGCGGCGTGCACGCCAAGCAGCCGCGCGCCCTTGCCGATGACGAGCTTGGCGCCGCCCTGCGTCCGGCCTTCCGCGATCGCGCGGTCATTGTCGTCAAAGCCCCAGCGCGTGACGGTGACCTTGTCGCCATATCGCTCGCGGGCCTCGGCCTCGGAAAGACCAAGGCTCGCAACGCACGGGTCGGTGTAGACCGCCTGCGGGATCGCGGCGGAGGACTGTTTCGTCGAGAGGCCGTAATAAAACTGCCTCACCAGAACCGATCCGTGCCAGCCGGCGAGATGGGTCAATGCGCCCTTGCCCGCCACGTCGCCTGCGGCGTAGACGCGCTTGTTGGCGGTGCGCAAACGGTCGTCGCAAACAATGCCGTTGCGGTCGGCCTCAACGCCCGCCTTCTCGAGGTCGAGACCTTCGACATTCGGCGCACGGCCGGCGGCGACGAGCACATGGCTGCCTTCAATCCGGCGGCCATCCTCCAGTTCGAGCGCAACGCCTCCGGCGAACGCTTCCGCCTTGGCGACGCCGGCGCCGAGCGCGAACTCGACCCCGTCGGACTTCAGGCTCTCCACGACGAGTTCGGCGTATTCCGGATCAACCCGGCCCAGCGGCTTGAACGGATCGACGATCGTCACGCGCGCGCCGAGCCGGCGGAAGGCCTGCCCCAGCTCCATGCCGATCGGGCCCGCGCCGATGACCAGAAGATGCGAAGGCAGGCTTTCGAGGTCCCAGATCGTCTCGTTGGTGATGTAAGGCAGTTCCGCCAATCCCGGGATCGGAGGGATGGCGGCGCGCCCGCCGGTGGCGATCACGATGCGCTTGGCCTTCACCTCGACGCTGTCGGAGACAACCGTATCCGGCCCGGTGAAACGCGCCCGCTCGCGGATGACACGCACGCCCATGCCTTCGAAGCGCTCCTGGCTGTCATTGGGCTCGATCGCGGTGATGGCGCTGCGGATGTGCGCGCGCACCCGTGCGAAATCGATCCGCGGCTCGCCGGCCTCGACGCCGTAGCGCGCCGCATCGCGGATCGTGTGGGCGACATGGGCCGCCGTCAGGATCGCCTTGGACGGGACGCAGCCGTAATTCAGGCAGTCCCCGCCCATCTCGCCGGCTTCAAACAACACCACCTTCCGGTCGAGCAGGGCGGCGCCGGCGGAGGTGACAAGTCCGCCGGAACCCGCGCCGATGACTGCAAGGTCGGCCTTGATCTGTTCGCGCGCCATCAGTTCGCCTCCGCCTCGGTTTTGGCCTTCTTGCCGCGCAGGCGCTTTACGACCGGCGGAATGAGCGCAACGACGCCAAGGGCGATCGCTGCGATGATGAGTTCCGTGGTGACGAAATCGCCAAGCGAAACCGGCAGCCGGCACGAGCCCGCCTCCACAGCGCCGGCGGCCTCGCGCGCCAGGCAGGCCTGGTAATCCGGATCGGCCTGCGCGCTTTCAAGGATCGAGCCCAGCCCGCCGCCGACCAGCACATACGCCGTCGTGCCCGGAATGATGCCGAAGAAGGTCGTCACCGCGAAGGTCGTCACGCTCACGCCCGCGAAGGCCGGAGCGATGTTGACCAGCCAGAAGGGAAAGGCCGGCACCAGCCGCAGGAAGAGAAGATAGCTCGCCGCATCCTCCTGGAAGCCCTGCTTGAGCCGTTCCAAGAGACCGCCGGCGCGGCTGGCGAGCGCGTCGCCCAGCGCGGTCTTGGCCACAAGAAAGATGGTCACCGCGCCGATCGTGGCGGCGACGACGACGAGGGGCGGACCGAGAAACACGCCGAACAGGAAGCCCGCAAGCACCGTCAGGATGCTCGCCCCGGGAAGCGACGCGGCCACCGCAACCGCGTAAAGCCCCATGAAGATCAGCGCCGAGAGCAGTAGGTTTTCGCTCACGAAGGCCCGCAGCGCCTCCTGCTGATCGGCTATGTAGCGGAAACTCAGATACTGACCGACGTCGAAATAGACCGCCGCGCCGATCAGCGCTGCGATGACGGCCAGCGGGGCCAGCCGCACCAGCGAGAATTTGGGTTTCGCAGCGGCGGGTTCGCCGGGCTGCGGCGTTTCGGGCGCAGTCATCAGATGGTCTCCAGCCTGCTTCGCGCCGAACGCGGGATCTCGCGCCGGCTCATTGCTGCGGGTGTATAGTCCATCGCGCATTCACGAAGCGTCACGAGGTCCATCCGCGCTCTCACGTCCGCGTGACGCAATGCAGCACATGCCGCCGCGCCGCCCAGCCTTGACACGTAACGGGCCGCCACGTAAGACCCGGCGCTCTTGAACGTCCGCCCGGCGCGTAGCCCGCGACGGGCCCTGACTTGCGGAGCCGATGCCGTGAAACGTACATTCCAGCCGTCCAAGCTCGTGCGTAAGCGCCGCCACGGCTTTCGCGCGCGTCTCGCCACCAAGTCCGGCCGCCAGGTTCTGGCGCGCCGCCGTGCGCGCGGCCGCAAGAAGCTGAGCGCCTGACGCCTTCCTCTTCGAAGCCGACCTACCCACATCGCGCCGCTCGCCTGCGCAAGCGGCGCGATTTCGTTCGCCTGCGCCACGGCGCCAAGCATGTTCGCCCCGCATGCGTCGTTCAGGCGCAATCGCGGCAAGACGATCCGGCCGGCCCGGCGCGGGCGGGCTTCACTGCAACCCGGAAGATCGGCAACGCTGTTGCGCGCAATCGGGCCCGGCGGCGCCTCAAGGAGGCGGCGCGCCTGTTGCTGCCTCTCCACGGACGGCCCGGGACCGACTATGTGTTCATCGCGCGCGCGCAAACCGCCGCGCGGCCGTGGACAGCCTTGCTTGACGATGTGAAAACAGCGCTGGTAAGCCTCGCCGCGGCTCTAGAGGCCGGATCCGGCGCGCCTGTCCGCAGCGCCGACGCTTCCACCCCCAACGCGAAGGGACGCCGCCGCTGATGGGCGAGAACCGCAACCTTATCCTGGCGATCGCGATCGCCATCGGCATTCTCGCCATCTACCAGTTCGCCGTGATCGAGCCGATGGCCCAGCGCGCCGAACAGGAACGCGCCGCCGCCGAAGCCGTTCGCGCCGCCGATCCCGCCTCCGCCGGAGATGACGCGCCGCAGGCCGTCTCGGACGCGCCGCAGGCCGAAGGCGACGCACCGCGCCCGGACGGCGCAGCCGCATCCGCCGCAGGCGGAGCGCCCGCTGTGAATACGCTTTCCCGCGAGGATGCGCTCGCCGGCGCCGAGCGCATTCCGGTGCGCACGCCTGCGCTTGACGGCTCGATCTCCCTGACCGGGGCGCGCTTTGATGATCTGCGGCTGCTGCGCTACGACACCGAGCCGGACTCCGAAACGCCGGTGACCCTGTTCAATCCCGCCGGCGGCCCGTTCGGCTATTACGCCGTCAACGGCTGGGCCGGCGTGGGCGACGCGCCGCGCGGACTTCCCGGCATCGACACGCCATGGCGCGTGATCTCCGGCGAAGTCCTGACGCCGGAAAGCCCCGTGGTGCTCGAGCACCGCGCCGGCGACCTCGTGTTCACGCGGACGATCTCGGTCGACGAGGATTACCTCTTCACGCTCGACGACCGGGTGGAGAACACCGGCGCTTCAGCCGTTTCGCTGGCGCGCTACGGCATGATCCGTCGCGAGGGCCTGCCGCCGGATCTGCAGAATTTCTTCATCCTCCACGAAGGCCCGATTGCGGTGGCGGGGCGCGAACTTGTCGATCGCAAGTACAACAAGCTGGAGGATGACGGCCCGGTGGAACGCCGCGGCGAAGGCGGCTGGGCGGGCATTACGGACAAGTACTGGCTCGCCGTCGTCGCACCCGACGGCGCGCCCCAGATCCGCGCGCAGTTCCGCACGCTGAACCGCGGCGGGCTCGTCTACGAAAGCAACTATATCCGCGACGCCGAAACCATCCCGGCGGGCGGCGCGATCGAGAGCCGCGCCTTCGTCTTCGCCGGATCGAAGAATGTCGAACTGCTCCAGGCTTATGAGGAGGCGACCGGCATCCCGCGGCTCGACATGGCCGTGGACTGGGGGATGTTCTGGTTTTTGACCCGGCCGTTCTACTGGCTGCTCCACTTCTTCAACGGCGTCGCGGGCAATTTCGCGCTGGCGATCATGATGCTCACGGTCATGATCAAGCTGGTGCTTTTCCCGCTGAACAACCGCGCCTTCGCCTCCATGGCGAAAATGCGGGCGGTTCAGCCGAAGATGGAGGAGATCCGCGAGCGCTTCGCCGCCGACAAGGAGCGTCAGCAAAAAGAGCTGATCGACCTCTACCGCCGCGAAAAGATCAACCCGGTTGCAGGCTGTCTGCCGATCCTGCCGCAGATCCCGATCTTCTTTGCGCTGTACAAGACCGTGTTCCTCTCGCTGGATGCGCGCCACGAGCGCTTCCTCTGGGTCTCCGACATGAGCGCGCCGGACCCCACGAACATGTGGAACCTGTTCGGCCTCCTGCCCTACGACCCCTCCGGCTGGCCGATCCTCGGCGGCGTGCTCGCCGTGGGCATCCTGCCGGTGATCATGGGCGTGACGATGTGGGCGCAGATGGCGCTCAACCCGCCGCCGCCCGACCCGATCCAGCGGCGCATTTTCGGGCTGATGCCGATCGTGTTCACGGTCGTGCTCGCACCGTTTGCGGCCGCGCTGGTGATCTACTGGGCGTGGAACAACTTCCTCACCATCCTCCAGCAATACGTGATCATGCGCCGCCACGGCACCGAGACCGGGCTCGACAAGTTCATCGCGAAAATGCGCGCGCGCCTGAGCGAACGCTCCGGCGGCGCCTCGGGAGGCGACAACTGAGCGAGCCCGCGCCCGAGCCTGAGGAACAGGCGCGGATCGAAGCCGGCCGCAAGCTGTTCGACCGGCCGTGCGTGTTCCGCATGGGCGCGGTCGCCATGGACGGGCTGCCGCCGGCGGACCTCCCGGAAGTGGCCTTCGCGGGCCGGTCGAACGTGGGCAAGTCCTCCCTCATCAACGCGCTGACGCGCCAGCGCCAGCTTGCGCGCGCCTCCACCGAACCGGGCCGCACCCGCGAGCTCAACTTCTTCGAATTCGAAGGCCGGCTGAGGCTGACCGACCTGCCCGGCTACGGTTTCGCCAAGGCGCCGAAGAAGGCGGCCCAGGCCTGGACCGCGCTGACGCAGGCCTATCTGCGCGGACGCGTCAATCTGAAGCGGGTCATGCTGCTCATCGACGCCCGGCGCGGGATCAAGGAGAACGATCTCGCCGTCATGGAGGCGCTGGACAAGGCGGCCGTGGTCTATCAGGTCGTGCTGACGAAGGCCGACAAGCTCAAGCCCTCCGAGCTCGGCCCGCTTGTCGAGGCCACGCAGGCGAAGATTGCCCGGCGCCCGGCGGCTTATCCGAAGCTCTCGCTGACCTCTTCGGCGAAAGGCGACGGACTTGAAGCCTTGCGCGCAGACCTCGCCGAAATCGCGCTTCCGGCCTAAAACTGCCTCATGCGTCTTGCGATTCTTCTCCTCGCCGCTCTTTCCGCCGCTCTCGGATCGGCCGTGTTCGCCGCGCCCGCGCGCGCCGGCGAGGTCTGCAACGAGACCAGCTATGTCATCGAGGCCGCGATCGCCTGGCGCGCGCCCGGCGGGGTGACCGTCCAGGGCTGGAACAAGATACGGCCGGGCGATTGCATCGCCACGCCTCCGGCGGCTGAGGTCGAGCAGTATCTCTACGCGCGGACGACGGCGGCCTATCCCGGGGGCGTACGGGAATGGCGCGGCGTGGAGCCGCTCTGCGTGGGCGATGACCGCTTCACCATCCAGTCCGTGGCGGATTGCGAGGCGCTGGCGTTCCAAACCCGCGGCTTTCGCAGGCTCACAGCGGCCGAGCGGCGCCGCGCCACGCTGGTCGAACCGGCCGATTTCGGCGAACGCGCCCAAGAAGCGGGCATCCAGAGGCTGCTGCAGGCGGCGGGTTACGACATCCGCGTCGTCGACGGGTATGAAGGGCGGCGGACCCGGCGCGAGATCGCCGCTTTCGAGGCGGCCGCCGGGCGCGAATACGGCGCCGACCGCGCCGCGCTCATCGACGCGCTCGAGCAGGCGGCTCTGGCGCGCAACGCCCAAGCCGGCCTCGTTTTGTGCAACGCCGCCAGCGAAGCGCTCGGCTTCGCCGTGGCGCGCCGGCGCGCGAATCTTGAGGTGGAATGGGAAAGCCGCGGCTGGTGGCGCGCTGCGCCCGGCGAGTGCGTGCGCGCTGTCGCCGAGGCGTATGAGGAGGGCGAGGTCTTCGTGCATGCGCGAAAGATCGTCGGGGGAACGCCCGCCGCCTCCGAAGCCGGCGCGGAAACCTTCTGCACCAACCCGGCGCGCTTCCTGGCGGAAGGCCGTGCGGACTGCGAGGCGCGCGGCTACGAGACCGATCCCTTCATGCCCGCCCCGGCGCCGGGCGAGACAGGCCGCGCGCGGCTTGAATTCGCCGACAGCGACTTTCCCGACGCCGACATCGCCGATCTCCTCGCGCCGGACAGGGGTTGACGCGCCGCACATGACCCGACCCGATCTCGATCATGTCGACACCTGGGTGTTCGACCTCGACAACACGCTATACCCGTCCGACACGCCGGTGATGAGCCAGGTCGACCAACGCATGACCGAATACGTCATGCAACTGCTCGATCTCGACCGCGAAAGCGCGCGCGAACTCCAGAAGCGCTACTGGCGCGAGCACGGCACGACGCTTTCAGGCCTCATGAAGAACCATGCGGTCGACGGAGCGGACTTCCTCGATTTCGTCCATGACGTGGACCATTCCGTCATCGCGCCGGACGCCGAGCTCGCCGCGCGCATCCGCCGGCTGGAGGGCAGGCGCTATGTCTACACCAACGGCACGGTGCGCCACGCCGAGAAGGTGCTCGAGGCGCGCGGGCTTGCGGGCTTGTTCGACGATCTATTCGGCATCGAGGAGGCGGCGTTCCTGCCCAAGCCCCACCGGCCGGGCTTCGACCGCTTCACCGGGCGCTTCGGCGTCACGCCGCAAAGCGCGGTCATGTTCGAAGACAGCGCGCGCAATCTCGCCACCGCGGCGGAGCTGGGCTTCACCACCGTGCTGGTGCGCGCGCGCGCCGGCGCAGCCGATGAGGAAAGCGCGCGCCCCGGCGAGCATCCCGAGCATGTCCACTACGCCGACGATTGCCTGACGACCTTTCTCGGCCTCGTGACGCCTGAGGAGAAGACCTGATGACCCAGCACGCCCTGCAAGCCGTGATCGACGCCGCCTGGGAGGATCGCGACGCGCTCTCGCCCGCCACGAAGGGCGAAGCCCGCGACGCGGTGGATGAGGCCCTGCGCCTGCTCGACAGCGGCGCGGCGCGCGTGGCCGCGCGCGGGGCCGGCGGCGCATGGACGGTCCATCAATGGCTCAAGAAAGCGGTGCTGCTCTCCTTCCGCCTCAATCCGATGGAGCTGATCGCAGGCGGCCCGGGCTCCGGACGCTGGTGGGACAAGGTGCCGTCCAAGTTCGACGGCTGGGGCGCCAGGGAGTTCGAGGCGGCGGGCTTTCGCGCCGTGCCGCCCTGTGCGGTGCGCCGCGGCGCCTATATCGCGCGCGGCGCCGTTCTGATGCCGTCCTATGTGAATATCGGCGCGCATGTCGACGAGGGCGCGATGATCGACACCTGGGCGACGGTCGGCTCCTGTGCGCAGATCGGGCGCAATGTGCACGTCTCCGGCGGAGCCGGCATCGGCGGGGTCCTCGAGCCGCTGCAGGCGGGGCCGGTCATCATCGAGGACGGCGCCTTCATCGGCGCGCGCGCGGAGGTCGCCGAAGGGGTGATCGTGCGCGAGGGCGCCGTGCTCGCGATGGGCGTGTTTCTGGGCGCCTCGACCAAGATCGTCGACCGGGAGACCGGCGAGATCACCCGCGGCGAGGTTCCCGCCTATTCCGTCGTCGTCCCCGGCACGCTTCCGGACCCGAACGGCGGGCCGAGCCCCGCCTGCGCCGTGATCGTCAAGCGGGTGGACGCCAGGACCCGGGCGAAGACCTCGATCAACGAGCTTCTGCGCTAGAACACGTAGAACGCCAGCAAGGCCCAGTTGTGAAGCAGCACCGGCGCGAGCAGAGACCCGGTTGCTGCGCGCACCCAGACCAGCGTGAAGCCCGCCAGCAGGTAATACGCCGCCGCGTTGATCTCGAGGCTTACAAGATATTGCGGCGTCATGCCGAGCGTGTGCGCGGAAGCGAAGAAAAGCGCGCTCATCACCGCACCCCATCCAAGCGGGACGCCGACCACGGAGAAGCGCTGGGAGAAGGCGCGATCGAGGGCGGCCAGCAGCACGCCGCGATAGAAAAGCTCCTCCGACAGCCCGGGCAACGTTGCAAGATAAGCCAGATCCGACAGCCCTTCGCCGAAGGCGCCCGGCACCAGCCGCCACGCCCCCACTGCGAAGATGACCATGACCGACAGGGTGAAGCCCCAGGCGCGGAAAGGATGCGGTCCGCGCTGACGCAGGGTGAACCCGGCCTCGGCCGGGTCTTTCCTGAAAATCACGAAGGCCGCCGCGAGCATGACCGCGAGCGCGGCGAGCTGGCCCTCCCACGGCCAGGGCCCGGCGGCCCAGTCGAGCGCTGGAAACCACTGCCAGCCGCCGGTCAGCGCGAAGTCCTGCAGGAGAAAGACCGCCAACGCTGCCCCCAGCCAGCCGAGATGCACCCGGCCGCGCGCGATCACGAAGCCGAACAGGGAAAGCAGCGCAAACAGGCCGCAATGGGCGACGAGTTCGGAGACGGCGTCGGTCATCGGCATGGACCCTCCCGTGGCCTTCGACCGTAAACGCGTCTATTTCCACTCCATGACCGCTGACACCGCAACACAGCTTGACGTGATCGCGCTTGCGCGAACCCTGATGCGCGCTCCCTCGGTGACGCCGCAGGACGCCGGCGTGATGGAGATCCTTGAAAGCGTGCTCGGCGCGATGGGCTTCGCCTGCACGCGTTACCGCTTCGGAGACGTGGACAATCTCCACGCCCGGCTCGGCGCGGCGCGGCCGGTCTTTGCATTCGCCGGCCATGTCGACGTGGTGCCGCCGGGCGACCCGGCCGCCTGGTCCTCCGATCCCTTCGCCGCGGAGGTGCGCGACGGCCGGCTCTACGGCCGCGGCGCCGCGGACATGAAGGGCGCAATCGCCGCCTTCATCGCCGCGGTTGCGGATCATCTGAGCGCGGGCGGCCCGCCGCAGGGCTCCATCGCCTTTCTGATCACCGGCGACGAGGAAGGCCCGGCGGTGGACGGCACGGTGAAGCTCATGCAGGCCCTGCACGAGGCGGGCGAGCGCTTCGACCATTGCCTCGTGGGCGAGCCGACCAATCCGCACCGGCTCGGCGAGACCGTGAAAATCGGCCGGCGCGGCTCCCTCAACGCCGTGGCGCGCGTCGTCGGCCGGCAGGGGCATGTGGCCTATCCGGAGCGCGCGGAAAACCCGATCCCGACGCTGATCGCCTTCCTCGCCCGGCTCAAGGAGCGGGTTCTGGACGAGGGCGCGCCGCATTTCCAGCCGTCAAACCTCGAGATCACCTCGATCGATGTCGGCAATCCGGCCCATAACGTGATCCCGGCGGAAGCCTCCGCGCGGTTCAACATCCGCTTCAACACGGCCCATGACGGCGCGGCGCTGAAGCGCTGGATCGAATCCGAGGCGCGCGCGCTGGACACGCGCTTTCCCGGACGGATCGAACTTGATCTGAAGGTGACCGGCGAAGCCTTCCTCTCCCAGCCCGGCCCGTTCAGCGATCTTCTGGGCGACGCCATCGAGACGGAAACCGGCGCGCGGCCGGCGCTGACGACCGGCGGCGGCACCTCGGATGCGCGCTTCATCAAGGATTACTGCGAGGTCGCCGAATTCGGGCTGGTGGGCGAGACCATGCACCAGGTCGACGAGAATGTGGCCGTCGAGGACATCGAGCGTCTGCGCCGCATCTATGCCGGCGTGCTCAAGCGCTATTTCGAGCGCATGCCTGAAGCGCTGGGCCTCGCCTAGTACGCCACAAAATCGAGATAAAGCCCGTCAGGCGGCGCCACAGGTCCGCAGGCGCTGCGGTCGGCGGCCTCAAGAGCCGCCTTGAACTCTGCAGGCGTCCACTTGCCCATGCCGACCTCGACCAGCGAGCCCGTGATCGAGCGCACCTGCCGGTGCAGGAAGCTGATCGCCTCGAAACGGAGCCGGACTTCCGCCCCCTCGCGCTCGACCCTGGCAAGGTCCATCGACTTGACCGGACTGTCGGCCTGGCACTGGCTGTCGCGAAAGGTGGAGAAATCGTGCGTGCCGACGAGACAAGCGGCCGCCGCCTGCATGGCTTCCACATCGAGCGGCCGGGCCGTCTTCCACATCCTGCCGCGCTCAAGCGCGAGCGGCGCGCGGCGGTCGCAGAGGCGATACACATAGCCGCGCCGCCGCGCGGAAAACCGCGCGTGGAAGTCGCCCGCAACCTGCTCGGCTTCGAGCACCGCGATCGGTGCGGGACGCACGTGATGATTGAGCGCATCGCGCACGGTGTCCGCATCGAGGTCTTTCTCAAGGTCGACATGAGCGACCTGACCCAGCGCATGCACGCCGGCGTCGGTGCGGCCGGCCCCGTAGACAAGGCGCTCGCCGCCGTCGAGCGCCCCGGCGGCCTCCTCCAGCGCCTGCTGGACGGACGGGCCGTTGTCCTGACGCTGCCAGCCCACGAAGGGCCCGCCGTCATACTCGATCGTCAGCTTGAAACGGGGCATGGATGGTCCTGGCCGCTCCTCCCGCGCCGCACCGAAGACCGGGCGGGGTTTCTGGTTCCCTTCTGAGGGAGCCCTTATCAAGGACGCGCGGGTTCAGCCCAGCCGCATCCCGGCTTGCGCCTTCACGCCGCGAAGGAAGTCAGCCGCGTCCAGAGCCGCCTTGCCCTCGCGTTGCAGCCGGGTAAGCCGCACCGCGCCGTCGCCGCACGCCACCAGCAGCCGGTCGTCGAGGATCTCCCCCGGCGCTCCCTCGCCGGTTTCGGGCCGGGCGAAAAGCACCTTCACGCGAACGGCTGCGTCCTCCAGCGGCCATTCGCACCAGGCGCCGGGAAACGGCGACAGGCCGCGAATGCGGTTCGCCACCACATCGGCGGGCTGCGTCCAGTCGATGCGGGCTTCCTCGCGCGTGATCTTGGCGGCGTAGGTGGCCCCGGCCTCGTCCTGTGGCGCCGCCTCCAGCGAGCCGCGCTCGAGCGCAGCCAGCGCGCGCGGCCAGAGCTGGGCGCCGGTGACCATCAGCCGGTCATGCAGCGTGCCGGCGGTGTCCTCCGGCGAGATCGGAACGACTTCCGAAAGCAGGACCGGCCCCGTGTCGAGGCCCGCCTCCATCTGCATGATCTGCACGCCGGTGACCTGATCGCCCGCCATGATCGCGCGCTGGATTGGCGCAGCGCCCCGCCAGCGCGGCAAGAGCGAGCCGTGCAGGTTGAGGCAGCCCAGACGCGGCGCGTCCAGGGCCGCCTGGGGCAAGATCTGGCCGTACGCCACCACGCAGGCGGCGTCGAGGTCGAGCGCGGCGAACGCCTCCAGCACAGGCGGCGCCCGGAACGTCTCCGGCGTCTCGACCGGCAGGCCGAACTGCTCGGCGAGGATGTGGACCGGGGTCTTTTTCGGCGACTGGCCGCGCCCGCGCGGACGCTCGGGCTGGGTGTAGACGCGCACGACTTCGTGACCGGCGCCGACAATCTCAGCGAGCGAGGCGGCGGCGAATTCAGGCGTGCCCATGAAGGCGAGGCGAAGGGTCATGCGCGTTTGCTAGCGCAGGGGCGCGCAATCGGCTAGAGCCGCAGCCCAGCGACCCGGGATGGCTCCGATGCGACTTCAGGACAGAACCGCGCTGATCACCGGGGCGGCGCGCGGCATCGGCGAAGCGATCGCCGCCGCCTTCATCCGCGAAGGCGCGCGCGTGCTGCTGACGGATATCGACGCGCCGGCGCTCGATGAGACCGCGCAGCGTCTCTCCTTGCCGAAGCTGAAGCTCGACGTGCGCGAAGAAGCCGACTGGGCCGACGCCGAAGCCTGGGTGAACGCGCATTGGGATGGGCTCGACATCCTGGTCAACAACGCGGGCGTCACGGGCTTTCTGGAAACGCCGGGTCCGCACGATCCGGAGCATCTTGACCTCGCGAGCTGGCGCGCGGTGATGGCCGTGAATGCGGATGGAACAGCGCTGGGCTGCCGCACGGCGATCCGGCTCATGAAAGCGCGCAAGACGGGCTCCATCATCAACCTGTCCTCGCGGTCCGGCATTGTCGGCATCCCGGGGGCGGCCGCCTACGCCGCCTCGAAGGCGGCGGTGCGCAACCACACGAAGACGGTTGCGCTCTATTGCGCCGAACAGGGCTGGGCGATCCGCTGCAACTCGATCCATCCCGCCGCGGTG
>CAZLOV010000036.1:0-17995 GCA_964561235.1 uncultured Caulobacterales bacterium | reverse complement strand
AGCGGCGCTTTTCGGGCGCATGTGCAACCGCTCGGTCACCGCGATCGCGGACGCCACCGAGCGGCTTGCGGCGGGCGACTACACCATCGATATCGACGCGCTGTCGCGCAGGGACGAGCTGGGCGCGATCGTGCGCAGCCTGAAGACCTTCCGCGAGCGCGGCCGCGAGGCGCTTGATCTCGCCGCCGAGCGTGAGCGCGCGGCGGAAGCCCAGGTTGCGCGCGCGCAGAAGGTCGAGGGCATGATCCAGTCGTTCGACGCGGCGGTGAGCCGGGCGCTGGAGGCTGTCGGCGGCTCGGCGGAGGCGATGGAGCGCGTGGCGCGGTCTCTGGTGGAAAGCTCCGGCGGGGCGAGCGCGCGCGCCGGCGAGGTCGCCCAGGCGGGCGAGCGCGCGTCCGGGGATGTCGGCACGGTGGCGGCGGCGGCTGAGGAGCTGACCGCCTCCGTGGGCGAGATCAACGCGCAGGTTGCGCGCTCGAGCGAAGTGGCGCGGCGCGCCAAGGAGAGCATGGAGCGCACGGGCGCGGACATGAGCCGGCTCAACGCCTCGGCCGGCCAGATCGACGAGGTTGTACGCCTGATCAACGACATCGCCGAACAGACCAATCTTCTGGCGCTCAACGCGACCATCGAGGCGGCGCGCGCGGGCGAAGCGGGCAAGGGCTTTGCGGTGGTGGCCTCTGAGGTGAAGTCGCTCGCCGCCCAGACGGGCAAGGCGACCGAACAGATCTCCGCGCAGATCGGCGACATGCAGCAGGCCACGCGGCAGGCCTCCGACGCGATGGCGGAGGTCTCGCGCGTGATCGACGAGATGTCCGCGATCGCCACGGCGATCGAGGGCGCGGTCGGCGAGCAGCGCACGGCGGCGGAGGAGATCTCCCGCTCGGCGCAATCGGCTGCGGACGCCACCCAGAGCGTATCCACCGCCATCGCCAGCGTGAGCGCCGCAGCCAGCGAGACGGGCGCCTGCGCCAATGAGGTGCTGGCCAGCTCCAACGGCGTGATCGGCGAAACCCGCACCCTGCGCGAACAGGTCGACAGCTTCCTCAGAAACGTCCGCGCCGCGTAAAGCCTGTTGGCCGGACAACAGCCGCGCCCTCGCTCCTGGAGAGCGGGGGCGCGTTGACCCGCCGCAGGCGAGTGCGTACTCCTGAACGTGGCGGTTCCCCCGCGAGGGGGCGAAGAGGGAACACCGGTGAGGGGGCTTCTGAAGCGTCCGGGTCCGGGGCTGTGCCCGCAACTGTGAGCGGCGAGCGGCGCATCAACGAGCCACTGGGGGTTCCCGGGAAGGCGATGCCGCCGCAGCGACCCGCGAGCCAGGAGACCTGCCGCCGACGTCGCTCGCGCAGGGTCCGGAATCAGACCGCGGCGCGCGGGAAGCTTTTCCGTTGAAGCGACATGGAGCCGCCGGGCGAACCCGCCCGGCTTGATCAACCGCGTCCGGCGCACGCCGGCGCGACCATGGAGCCATGTCTCATGACCCTTGTCCGAACTCTCTTCAACCGCGCCGCTTTGGATGCACGCCATGCGCGTTTACTGAACATTCACCAAGATGAACACGGCGTGTCGCGCGCCCGTGGTATCGCCGCTTGTGGACAGGCAGGACGCGCGGACAGGCGCGCCCAAGGCTCGGGGGACGCCATGAACGAGGCTCGATTGATTTGCAGGCTTATGGCCGGAGCTGCGCTTGGCGCGCTGTGTGCGCCCGCCTACGCCCAGCCCGAGGCGGAGGCGCCGGACGCCTCCACCGACGTCATTGTGGTCACGGCGACGCGGGCGGAAACGCCCGTTGAGCGTCTGCCGGTGCAGATCGACGTCATTGACCGCGACGAGATCGAACTGAACGCGATCTCCACGCTCGCCGATGCGCTTCAATTCTCGCCGGGCGTCAACGCGGTCCAGTCCGGCCCTGCGGGGTCGATCACGTCGGTCTTCACGCGCGGTTCGAATTCCAAGCACACGCTGGCGCTCTTCGACGGCATCCGGCTCAACGACGCCTCCGCGCCCAACGGACAGTTCAATTTCGGCCAGGATCTGCTGGGCGACGCCGCGCGCGTCGAGGTGGTGCGCGGTCCGCTCTCATCCGTCTACGGATCGGACGCCATCGGCGGCGTGGTCAACATCGTTCCGCGCATGGGCGCCGACAGCGCGTTCGAGCCCTATTTCGAGATCGCCGCCGGCGAGTTCTCGACGCTTCGCGGGCTGGCCGGCGCGGCGGGCACGATTGATCGCTTCAGCTACAACCTCACCGTCGAAGCGTTCGAGACCGACGGCTTCGACGAGGTGCCCGACCGCTTCGCGGAGAATGTCGACGACCCGGACGGCGCGCAGTTCGTCAGCGTCACGGCGCTCGGCGGCTATGCGCTCGGCGCCGGGGTGACGCTGGAAGCGCTCTACCGCGCCCGGCGCGCCGAAAGCGAGTTCGACACCTTCTCCGGCGGCCCGTCATTCTCCCAGCGCGCCGACGATCCGGATCTCGAAGTCAGCCAGGACGACTATGACGTCTGGCGCCTGGGCGCGAACTGGGTCTCGGAGGCGCGCAATCTCGACAGCCGTCTGCGCGGCGGACAGGTGCTCAACGAGCGCGAAAGCTCCAATGACGGCGCCGTGACCGACACGGCTGAAGGCACGCGCACCTTCGTGGAATGGCTCAATGTGTGGCGCCCGCAGGATCGCGGCGCGGCGCGCGACGTGATCGTCTCCTACGGCGTGCAGTATCAGAACGAGGCGATCGACACCGCGGCGGCCTTCGCCAATCCGCTGAGCGTGGAGGAATACTCCGTCGGCGCCTATGCGCTGGTGACCGCAGGCTTTGGCGAGCGCGTCGACATCTCCGTCTCGGGCCGCTTCGACGAGTATGAGGAGTTCGGCGGCGAGACGACCTGGAACGCCGGCGCGGTGATCGACATTCCCGAGATCGGCGCCCAGCTCGTGGGCTCCTACGGCACCTCCTTCAAGGCGCCGACCCTTTCGGAGCGTTTCTCCAACTCCGCCTTCACGACCGCCAATCCCGACCTCGACCCGGAAGAGGGCGCGAGCTGGGAGGTCGGTCTGCGCGGCGGCGTGACGCTGTTCGGCGAGGAAGACTGGCTGCGCTATGGCGCGACCTATTTCGACAGCGAGATCGACAATCTCATCGAGTTCGTCTTCGACCTCGCAACCTTCACCGGCTCCAACCAGAATGTCGGCCTGGCGGAAATCGACGGCTATGAGGTCTTCCTCGAAGCCAACCCGTCGGAGAAGCTCACCGCGCGGGTGGACTACACCAACACGGACGCCTTCAACGCCAATACCGGCCAGCGCCTGCTGCGCCGGCCGGAAAACGCATGGTCCGCGTCTGTGAGCTACCGTCCGATCGAGCGCGCCGGGATTTCGCTGCGCTATCTGTTCAACGGCGAGCGCACCGACGTGAACTACAACGACGCCGGCTTCTTCCAGGGCTCGGGCGGCTTCATCGGCAGCTACCAGCTGGTGAACCTCTCCGGCACGCTCGACCTGACCGGGAACCTCCAGCTTTTCGGTTCGGTCAACAACCTGCTCAACGAGGATTACGAGCAGCCGGAGGCCTTCCAGGGCGCGCCGCGGTCGGTCACGCTCGGCCTGCGCGGCCGGTTCTAGAATGCACCGGGGAGAGCGGCGCGCGCCGCCCGCCGCTCTCCTCCTTTTGCTGCTCTCGTTGTTCCTGTCGCCTGCGTCCGCCCAGGAGACGCTTCGCCTGGGCGTGATCGGCGACCAGACCGGAACCGAGGACCTCGACGCGGCCTACGCCGAGCTCGAGCGCGCGGTGGAGGCCGTCAACGCCCTCGACGTCGATCTCGTGCTTCACACCGGCGATCTGCTGGAAAGCGCCCGCGATGAAGCCGTCATGCGCGCCGACTGGACCCGCGCGCGCGCCCTGCTCGACCGGCTGGACGCGCCCTGGTTCCTGACCCCCGGCGATCACGACGTGAACCCGCCCGAACGCGTCGCCGACAGTCCGGACCGTTCGCGCGAAGCGCTGTTCCGCGACCTGCTCTCGGAGGCCGATCCGTCTGCGGCGGAAGGCTTCGTGCGGCATCGCGACGTGAAGGGCTGGCGCATCATCGCGCTTTATTCCCACGAGGCGCTGCACGCCGATCCGCGCTGGGGCGACATCTTCCTCGCCCGGTTGAGCGAAGCCCAGCTCGCCCGGCTCGAAACCCTGCTGGACAGCGCCCCGAACCCCGGCCGCGTGGTTGTCTTCCTGCATCAGCCGCTCTGGTACAACTGGGCGGGCTGGACGCCCGTTCACGCCGCGCTCGCAAGCCGCCGCGTCCCGCTCGTCATCGCCGGTCATACCCATTACGACCAGATCGAGCCGGTCATGGACGGCGTGACCTATCTGATCGTGGGCGCAGCAGGCGGCGCGACCAAGTCCGGCTCGCCGCATGTCGGCGCCCTGCATCACGTCACCCGCATCGTGCTGGACGGCGAAACGCCCCAAATCAGCCTGCATCCGCTCTCCGACGCACCCGCCCAGCAGCCGACCTCCCGCATGGTGATGGACCGCGTGCAGGCTGTCGCCGTGATGCTTTCCGGCAGCCGCTTCTCGCCCGACATCCGCCCCCGGCTTGAAGGCGCGGCATGCGACACGCTCGTCATCGAGCAGATGGGCGGGCCGATCGACCGTCCGCTGAACATCTCCGTAGAGGCGCCCGGCCATGTCCTCGCCGCGCCCGTCTTCCGTCAGGGCGCATGTCTTGAAAGCGAGGGCGCATCCTGCCTGATCCCGGCGGGCTATGGCGTGTCCCAGTCGAACAATTCCAGCGTGGCGCTGCACCGCCGCCATGAGGGGGCTTTCCTCTCCGCCCGGCTCGTCCCGCCGCCGGCCGAAAGCGTTGACGTGCGCATCGAGGCGGGCTTTGAACTCGACGGCGAACGCCACGTGCTGACCGAAACGGTCGTCCTTTCTGCTGAATGTTCTCCATACGGAGCAAATCCATGATCCTGCTCGCCGCCCTTCTTGCGACCGCCCAGCCGACGCCGATCGACGCGGCCCCGCCTGCGACCGTTTCCGATTATCTGCGCTGCATCGACCAGGCCGGCGTGACCTTGCTGTCCGCCCATCGCGGCGGGCCGGAGCCGGGCTTTCCGGAAAACGCGCTGGAGACCTTCGAGCGCGCGCTCTCCATCGGCCCGATGCTCATTGAGACCGACGTCCGCCAGACCGCCGACGGGGTGTACGTCCTCATGCACGACCGCGACCTTGAGCGCACCACGACAGGCGAGGGCGAGGTGGCGGAGACCCTTTGGGCGGAGCTTTCCACCTACCAGCTCGTCGACAATGACGGCGCGGAAACCGGCTTCCGCACCCCCACGCTCGCCGAGGCGCTGGCCTGGGCGGAAGGCCGCGCGATCCTTCAGCTCGACATCAAGCGCGGCGTGGATATCGCCGAGGTGACGCGCTTCGTCGCCGCCTCCGGCGCGCGCGACCGTGCGGCCATCATCGTCTACTCGCTGGAAGACGCCGTGGCCGCCTCGCAGGCCGATCCGGCGATCTCCATCTCCGTCGGCATCGAGGATGAAGCCGCGTTCGAGGCGCTGATCGAGGCGGGGGTTCCCGCCGAGCGGCTCATGGCGTGGACGGGCGTTCTGGAAGGACCGAGGCCGGAACTCTGGGCGCTGCTGGACGAGGCGGGCGTGCCCGCAGCCGGCGGCTCGCTATGGACGCTCGACGGCCAGGTGCTGGAGACCGGCGACGCCGGGATCTACGCCGAACTGGCAGGCGCGGGGCTTGATGTTCTGTCGTCGGATCTCCACCGGCTCGCCTATGAAACCATAGAGGCCCGCCAGGACGGCCCGGAAGCCGTCGCCGCCTGCACGGCGCAGCTCGGCGGCTAGTCCTCCGCCCACATCCGAAGCAGGTTGGAGCGCGACTTGGACAACACGTCGTAGAGCGCGCTCTTGCCCTGCTGCTCATGGAGCGCCCGCATGGCCTGGCCGAGATCGGCGACGATCTCTCGCTGGTCAGCCCGGCGGATCAGGCTGCGCACCCAGCCGACAACCGCAAGGCGTTCCCCGCGCGTGACCGCAGCGACCCGGTGGGTTGCGCCGGTGGAATAAAGCACCGCATCCCCGGCGGGCAGCTTCACCGGCGTCTCGCGGCTGTTCTCAATCAGGGTCAGTTCGCCCCCCTCATATGTCTCCGGGTCCGAGAGGAAGAGCGTGAAGGAAAGGTCGGTGCGGACATCGCCCATCACCGCATCGTCGACATGGGCGCCGTACGCCATGCCCTCGGCATAGCGGTTGACCATGAGCCGGACGAGCTTTCGGGGGAGGGCGGCGGACTGGAAGCCCTCGTGACGCCTGAGCGCGGCCGCGGCGATCCTCCGGGCGGCCTCAAGCCGTGCGCCGGCGGGCAGCTGGAGATTGTCCTTCACCTCGCGTGCGGCGTAGCCCGCCGTCCGCTTGCCGTCGACAAAGGCGTCCGTCTCCGCGCACAGCGTGCGCAGTTCGCTGAGTTCTTCCGGCTTGAGCACGCGCTGGAGAAGCACAAAGGTCATGTCGGGTTCGGCCCCTCTTGTTGTTAGCGCCTCGCATTTGCGTTACCGACGGCGGCCCTGTCGCTGAAGGAGCCAAGCCATGCCGATCCGCCCGAGGCTTTACTACTGGACCGCGCTCGGCGCCGCCATGGCGGCGGCGTGTTCGCCTGACGCTCCGGCGCCTCGGGAAGACGCAGCGGAGCCGTCGCCGCCCGCCTACAGCACCGATTCGGAAGCCGGCGGGGAAAGCGCCGGCGGCGAGGAAGGCGCAGAAGGCGGCGGCGAGTTCGGCATCGATCCCGAGATCGCGCGCGAGGACCGTGCTGCATTTCTCTCCGCCGTCGAGGTGATGCGCGCCCATTACATCGCCGGTCTCGCCGCGCTGGAAGCAGGCGACCGCGCAGCCGCCTCCGCGCTCTTCAGCCATCCGATTTCGGAAATCTATCTCGACCTGCAACCGGTCATTGAAGAACTGGGCGGTCCGGAGATCTATGACACGCTCAACGACGCTGCGGTCGCGCATTTCCAGGGGGCGGACGAAACGGCCATGCGCTCCCTCGTGGACGAGGTTCTCAGCGCGCTCGACGATGTCGAGGCCGTTGCGCCCGACGCGGGTCCCGCCGGCCCCGCCGCCGCCGACGCCCGCGTTCTTGCCGGGCTGATCGAACGCGCCGCGCTGATGTATCCCGTCGCACAGGCCCAACCGGGCGGGGAGGCCTGGCTGGACGGCTATGGTTACGCCGCCGCCGCCGTTCGTTATCGCGATGCGGTCATTGACGAGGTGCGCTCGCTTGACGCCGACGCCGCCGCAACGCTCGACCAGGGAACCGACGCGGTTTCGGCCGCCTTCGCCTCGGCCCAACGGCCCGAAACGCTAAACGCCGACACCGACGCCTTGGCGTCGGCGGCGGAGGCGGCTCAGGCGTCGGTGCGCGACTTCTGACCGATCCTTCGTGATCACGTGAATTTAACCCTGCCGCGTTTAGGTTGCGCGCTCGTCTGTTTCGAGGCGGCGCGTCCGCGCTGCGGGGGGCTTCATGATCGATCTGGATCCGCGCGAGATCGAGCAGCGCATCCGGCACGCCGAGCGGCGTCTGATCGCCAAATCCGGCGTGCAGTCGGCGCCGGTCAACGTGGTCGCTGCGCTGATGCTGTCGGCGTTTTTGTTCCCGGTCGCTCCTGACGGCGCGGTTGCCGGCTGGATCGCCATGATGACGGCGGTGAGCCTTGCCCGCCTGCTGATCCTCGTGCCGGCCGTCCGGTCCGATGAAGGGATCCCCGGCTCGCGCTGGCCTGTCTACATGGTGCTGGCGGGGTTGACCTCGCTCTTGTGGGGCGGGTCCGCCTATCTCGTGCCGCCGGAAGGCGCAAGCGCCGCCATGCAGGCGACCGCCATCGTGATCGCAGGCGTCTCCGCAGGCGCTGCGATCACTTCTGCGGCTTCGCTTCCGCTGGTGTTCGCATCGACAGCGCCGGGGCTTTCGCTCTTTGCGGTCTCGCTGTTCGACGGACGTGACGCGTTGAGCGTTCTGCTGTCGATCTGCGTGCTGCTCTTTTTCGCAACGATCGCCCGTCTGGCGGGCAGTTTCCAGCGGACGCTCGCGGAAGCCGTCAGCGCAAGCGCGCGTCTGGAAGTCGCCAAGAAGCAGTCCGAAGCCCAAAGTCACGCCATGACGCGGCTGGCCGAGCGGCAGGAGGCCGCCGCCCGCGCCGCGGAAAGCCAGGCGCGCGCGCACGCCGCCGTGCTCGCCAATCTGCGCCATGACCTGCGCACGCCCCTCAACGGCGTTCTCGGCCTCTCCGAACTGCTGGCCGAGCATGAGCTGAACGAGGAGCAGGAACGCATGGTCGCCCGCATCCGCGAGTCCGGCCATCAGCTTGCCGAGCTGATCGACGACATCCTTGAGGTGTCCCGCCTCGAGTCGGGCCAGTTCGAGCTCAATCTCGGCGACGTCACCGCGCGCAAGCTGAGCCAGCTTGCAGAAGCGTTCGCCGCGCCGCTCGCCAACCGCAAGGGACTGGCCTTCGAGGCGCAGGTTTCCGGCGAGGGCGACCGGGCGATACGCGCCGACCAGGCGCGCATCCTGCGCCTGATGCAGGTCTTTCTCTCAAACGCCGTGCGCTTCACCGATACCGGCGGGGTGGTGCTGAACATCTCCGCCAAGCCTGACGGCGAGGCCGACATGCGTCTGCGCGTGGAAGTGCGCGACACCGGCTGCGGCGTGCCGCAGAACGTGCGCGACAAGCTGTTTGACGCCTTCGTCGACAGCCGCATGGACGAAAGCATCAAGGAAGCCGGAACCGGCCTCGGCCTTCTGCTGGTCAAGCGCATGTCGCGCCGCATGGGCGGCGATGCGGGCTATGCGCCGGCCGAAAGCGGCGCGGGCTCGGTCTTCTGGTTCGAGATCGCCGCGCGCGCAAGCGCCAAGGCCGACCGGTTCGCGGCCGCGGAGACGGTGTCGGTCGATCAGCGCCGTCTGCGCATCGTCGTGGCCGAGCAGGACGAGGCGCGCCGCTCCGTCCTGATGGGGCATCTGCGCGCCTTCGATTGCTCGGTGACCGCGCTCGCCAGCGGCGAGGAGCTTCTCGAAGCGCTTGGTGCGTCGGCCTATGACGCCGTGGTGCTTGGCCTCAGCCTGCGCAACAGCGATCCCGCCGCGATGGCGCTTGAAGTGCGCAACCTGCCCTCGACGGCCTCGCTCACGCCGATCGTGCGCCTCGAAGAAGGCCTGAGCGCGCCGCTTGGACGCTCGGCGACCGACGTGCTGGTGCGCGCGCCGGTGCAGGCGGAAACGCTTCTGGAAGGCCTGCACGCCGCACTTGCGGGCGATCCGGCTGCGATCGAGGCGCTGGCGCGCCGCGCGGCGGTCTGATCAGGCCACGGAGGCGTCGCGCAGATCGCGGGTCTTGCGGCCGTGCTCGGCCGCGTTCCGGATGGCTGCGAAGAACACCTGCTTTTCGATGGGCTTGGCGACATAGTCGTCCATGCCCGCATCAAGGCAGCGCTTCTCGTCGCCGCGCATGGCGTTTGCGGTCAGGGCGATGATCGGCAGATCGCACTGCGGCGAGCTCATCGCGCGGATACGCCGCGTCGCCTCGATGCCGTCCATGCCGGGCATCTGGAGATCCATCAGCACGACGTCGTAGGGCTTGGCCTGAACCGCCTCGAGGGCTTCCTGGCCGTTGGCGACGATGTCGCATGTCCAGCCGTTGAGCTTGAGGAAGCCGCGCACGACCTCCTGATTGATCGGATTGTCTTCGGCGAGAAGGATGCGCGGGCCGGTTTCCGCAGGCGCGGGAGCCCCAAGCGGGGAAGCGGTTTCGGGCGCAGGCGCCGCCTGCGCGTCCGTCTCCGGCGTCCCGCGCTGGATGACCGCGGTCTCCGCGACCCCGAAGGGAGCCTCGAACCAGAACAGCGCGCCTTCGCCCGCTTCGCTTTCAAACCCGATCGTGCCGCCCATCAGCTCGATCAGGCTCTTGCAGATCGTCAGCCCCAGCCCCGTGCCCCCATAGCGGCGCGCGGTGGCGCCGTCGGCCTGGGTGAAGGAGCGGAACAGCCGGTCGCGCGCTTCCTTCGGGATGCCGCAGCCTGTGTCCTTCACCTCCGCGCGCAACACCGTGCGCGCCGCATTGACCTTGACGAACGACAGCTTCACGTCGACACGGCCCTCGTCGGTGAACTTGAGCGCGTTGCCGATCAGGTTGAACAGCACCTGCTTGATGCGCGTCGGGTCGCCGATGAGCTTGCGCCCGGTCTGGCCTGCAACCGAGACCTCGAAGCCGAGCCCCTTCTCGTGCGCGCGGGCCGTCCACAGCCCGCGGCACGCCGAAGCGACGTCCTCAGGCTCGAACGCGATCAGTTCGAGGTCCATCCGGCCCGCCTCGATCTTGGACAGGTCGAGAATGTCGTTGAGCAGGCGCAGGAGGATCTCGCCGGACGAACGGATCGTCTCGGCCAGCTTGAGGCGCTCGGGATCGAGACCGCTTTCGATGAGAAGCTGCGTGACGCCCAGCACGCCGTTGAGCGGCGTGCGGATCTCATGGCTCATCGTGGCGAGGAATTCCGACTTCGACTGCGCCGCCGTCAGCGCCTCGATGCGCGCGCGGCCGAGCTGCTCGGCCAGGGCCACGAGCTTGCGGTTGCGCTCCTCGCTTTCATGATGAAGCACCTTCATCAGCGCGACGCCGGTGCCGACGCCGGCGTAACGGCCCTCGCGGGTGATGATGAAGCCGTCGAACAGCGCGCTCGGCTGATCCGTCACGATCATCCGGTTGATCTCCGGGATCGGCGTGTCGTAGTCGACGATCATCGGCTGGTTGTTCATCACATACGTGATGGGACGGCGCGCAAACAGGGCGCGGCCGTGAAGGTCGGCCATGCGCAGGAAGAAGGCGTTCCGCGAGACCATGCCGATCGGCCGGTCGTCCTCGACGACGGCGCAGACCAGCAGATCCTCGTCCTCGGAGAACAGATCATAAACCTGCGCACCGGGGGTGTCCGGCCGGATCGCCGGCGCGTCTTCAAGCAGGGCCTTGACTGTGCGGCTCACGGGCGGAGGTCTCCGGAGGGTCGAAACGCGACGGGTTCCATGCTTGGCGCGATTCTGCGGACAAGACGGTATAGCCGCGCTTAACCTCGAGCCTCTGTCGCGAAAACTTCACCGATCCGTCATGGTCTGCTCCGCCGCCCAGGCGAGGAACGGTGCCGCCGAGCCCTCCCGCTTCACCTCCAGGGCGAGGATGCAGGGTTCGTCATACGGGTGCAGCGCCGCGATGCGTTCGGCGAGGGCGGCGCGGCGTTCCGGCGCCGTCTTGAACAGGGCGGCGTGCTCCGGCTCGCTGCACACCTTGCCCTTCCAGCGATAGACCGACAGATGGGCGGGGAAGATGTTGGCGCAGGCGATCAGGCCTTCCTCGAGCAGCACCGAAGCGGCGCCGCGGGCGGTCTCCTGATCGGGCCATGTGGTGTAGAGAAGGCCAAGCGCGGGGTCGGACATGACGGTTCGGCTCCGGACAGCTGAGATGGAGCAGGCGATGACAGCCGCGCTGGTACTCTATTCCGGCGGACAGGACAGCGCGACCTGTCTCGCCTGGGCGCTTCAGCGTTTCGACCGCGTCGAGACGATCGGCTTCGACTACGGCCAGCGCCACGCCGTCGAGCTGGAGGCGCGCCAGGCCGTGCGCGCGGGCCTCGCTGTGCGGTTTCCAGCCTGGGCGAAGGCGCTCGGCGAAGACCGGCTCGTTGATCTGTCAGGCTATGGCGCGCTTGCGGAAAGCGCGCTGACGGCCGAGCGCGAAATCGAGATGGCGGAAAACGGCCTGCCGACGACATTCGTGCCCGGACGCAATCTCGTCTTCCTGGCCGTCGCCGCCGCCCATGCCTGGCGGCGCGGCATCGACACGCTCGTCGGCGGCATGTGCCAGACGGACTATTCCGGTTATCCCGACTGCCGTCAGGAGACGATCCAGGCGCAGGCGCACGCCCTTGCGCTCGGTCTCGACCGGCCCGTTTCGGTCGAGACCCCGCTCATGCATCTGACGAAGGCCCAGACATGGGCGCTCGCAGACGCGCTCGGCGGCGCTGAGCTTGTCGAACTGATCCTCGAGCACAGCCACACCTGCTATCGCGGCGAGCGCGGCGCGCGCCATGACTGGGGGTATGGCTGCGGACGCTGCCCGGCCTGCGAACTGCGCGCGCAGGGCTATGCGGCGTGGAAAGCCGGTTAGCGCCGGCGCTCGTTCTGTGCGTCCGACAGGCGGCGCGCCAGGCGTTCGGAGAAACTGCGCATGGCGTGGCGTGCGTCCGTCCACGTCGCGCTGTAGGCGCTGTCGCGGATGTCGCGGGTTTCGAACTGATAGGCGAAACGCCCGATTTCAGCGCCGTTGGGCGCAAAGACGGTCGCTTCAATGCGCGCGCCGCCGCGATAGAGGCTCTGCGGGGAAAGACCCGGCTCGCGGCCAAGCTGGGTGACGGTGGGCCGGTTGGGACGCGCGTCCACCAGCACCACCCGAAGCTGATAGGCCGCGCCGCGATTATGGGCGAGGCCGGTCTGGTGGAGCGCGCGGCGCATCTCGTCGCGCAGATCCTCAAGCAGGCCGTCGACCGAGGCTGAGCCGTAATCGAAGGATTTCTGCTGCAGCGGCCCGCCCGGGACGACGGCGACAAGCTCGACCGGTCCCGCAACGGGGCCGTTCATGCGTCCGGAAAAGCCCTGCTGGGCGGCCGCGCCGGCGGCGAAAACGGCGCCCAGCACGAGCGCTGCAAGCGCGCACACTCCCGCGTGCGCGGCTGAACGGAAGGCGGAGAGGGGCATGACGCGGCTCCCGGTTCAAACGCAACGATACCGAGGGTTAACGATATCATTACCTTTGAGCCGAGTCACCGCGATCCTCCCGGCGTCCGAAGACGCCGGGAGGTGCTGTCAGCGCTCTAGCGGGCGTCGACAAGAACGATTTCGGCGGGTTCCTCCGCTTCGATCGTGATCGCCGTCTCGCCGGTGATGGCGAGCCCGTCGCGGGCGTTCGCCTCAACGCCGTTGACCGTCACCCTGCCGGTGGCCGGGGTCAGGTAGAGATGACGCTGCGGGTCGGTCTGGTAGGTGACGGGCTTTTCCGGGGTCACCGTCGCGCCCAGCACCCGCGCGTCGGCGCGAATGAAAAGCGCGTCCTTGTCCTCCGGCTTGCCCGAGGCCAGCACCACCAGTTCGCCGGCGCGGTCGTCCTTCGGGAAGGACCGGGTGTCCCAGCGCGGCTCGCCGCCGCGCTCGTCGGGCAGGATCCAGATCTGGAAGATGCGGGTGAGCGCGTCTTCCTCATTGTACTCGGCGTGGCGGATGCCCGCGCCGGCGCTCATCACCTGCACGTCGCCCGCGACCGTGCGCCCGGCGTTGCCGAGGCTGTCGCGGTGGCTGATCGCGCCTTCGCGCACATAGGTGATGATCTCCATCTCCTGGTGCGGGTGCGGCGGAAAGCCGGTGCCGGGCTGGATCTCGTCGTCGTTCCAGACGCGCAGGCTGCCCCAGCCCATGCGCTTCGGATCGTGATAATGTCCGAAGCTGAAATGGTGCTTGGCGTTCAGCCAGTCGGTGGAGAACGCGCCGAGGCTGTCGAAGCTGCGTTTCTCGATCATCGGTTCCTCCTTGTTCCATGGGCCTTTCAGGCCCGTCGTCGAGGAAGCATGTAGCAAGCTTGGTCCGAGCGAATAAGCCGGATCGAGGACGCTCTTTTGTGCCGGAACGGAAAGGCTGCTTCAGTCGCCTTCACGCTTCCAGGCGGCGCCGACAAGGCCGAGGATCAGGGCGACCGCAAGCAGCGCCGGGGCAAGCGGGGTGCGTTCGCTGTCGACGACGACATAGGCCTCGTTGCGGCGCAGCCCCGCCCATGCGCGCCCGGCGGCGTCCGCATTGGCGCGCGTGCGGCGCAGGTCCGGCGGGCCGTTCGCGTGCAGGCCGTAGACGCCGCCGCCCGTGGGCGTCACAAGCGCCTCAAGCCCGTCCGGGTCCGGAGACAGGTCCTGAAACTCGCGCGGATTGAGCGCGCCGGCCGCCGTTACGGCGCTGATCTCGCCGGAGCGCAGGGTGACAAGCCCGGTTTCGTCCCGGGCGTCGAGATCGGCGCGGAAGCGGCCCGGTCCGTCGGGCGTCATGGCCACCTCTTCCGTCCGCCCCGACGGCCAGACGACCTCCAGCGGCGGCGCCGCGTCGGCCAGCGTCGTGCGCTCCGCCGTCAGCCGGCCGTCGGAGACGCGCGCCGACAGCCGCTCCTCGTCGAGTTCGGGCTCGCCCATCAGCCAGTGCGCGGTCCGGCGGAACAGCTCGTCATGCGGACCGCCGCCCTCGTGGCCGCGCGCCCAGAGCCAGGCCTGGTCGGAAAGCAGCACCGCCGCGCGTCCTCGGCCGGCGCGCGCCAGCGACAGAAGCGGCGCGCCGTCGGCGGTTTCCAGCAGAACCTCGCCGTCGAGCGGCTCGCCGTCGATGCGCCGGTACCACGGTCCCCATTCCGCCTCCCGTCCCGCAAGCGGCGCGGTGACGGGATGGCGTCCGCCGGCGTCGCTGACCTGCGGAACAAACGCGCCTTCCGCGATTTCCCCGGTCGGCCGTGCGGGCAGCACCGCGGCGAGCGAGGACCGCGCAAGGCTCGCCGGGCCGGCGAAGGGCGGCCCGGTGGTCACCAGCAGCGCGCCGCCGTTTTCGACATAGCGGGCGATATTGTCGAGATACAGCGGGCGCAGGATCCCGCGGCGGCGATAGCGGTCGAAGATGATGAGATCGAACTCCTCCAGGCGCTCCTGGAACAGCTCGAAGACCGGAAATGCGATCAAGGCCAGCTCTTCGGCCGGGGTGCCGTCCTGCTTCTCCAGCGGGCGCAGGATGGTGAAGTGGACGAGATCGACCGACGGGTCCGACTTTAGCAGGTTCCGCCAGGCGCGCGCGCCATTGTGCGGCTCGCCCGTGACCAGAAGCACGCGCAGCCGGTCGCGCACGCCGGTGACGCTCACCGCGGCGCGGTTGTTGATGAGGGAAAGCTCCTCGGGGCCTTCCTCGACCCAGATCTGCACGACGTTGGGGCCGCGCTGATTGAGACGGGTGCGCACCGTGACGTCCTCGCCGATCGGCGCGCGCGCGGTGATCGGTTCGCCGCCGTCGACGGAGACGCGCACCGTCGCGGAGCCGTCGGCTGCGGCGTCGTCTTCGATGCGCAGCGAGAAGCTCACCTCGTCGTCGACCAGCCCGTAGCGCGGCGCGGAGCCCACGATCAGCCGCCGGTCGCCGGCGTCCGGATCTCCCGCCATGAAATGATGCGCCGGCGCGCCCAGATCGCGCGCGAAGCGGGAGGGGTCGTCATGCAGGCGCCCGTCGCTGACGATGATCACGCCCGCCAGCCGGTCGGCGGGGGCCTGAGCGAGCGCCTCCGCCAGCGTTTGCGAGAGGCGGGTGCCGTCGGGTCCGCGCCCGCCGGCGACCTCGACGAGTTCGAGCGTCGGATCGTTCTCCGCAAACGCGCGAAGCGCCTGAGCGGCGGCTTCGGCCTCGGCGGCGCGGTCGCCGACCTGCATGGAGGCGCTGTCGTCGACCACCAGCACGGCGATGTCCGTCAGGGGATCGCGCTCCTCACGCACAAGCGCCGGATTGGCCAGGGCCGCCGCCAGGGCGAGGCCGGCCAGCCCCCGCCAGAGCCAGCCCTTCAAGCCTCGCCAGGCCGCAAGGCCGGCGGCGAGCCCTGCAAGCCCCGCTGCGATCCAGACGAGCGCGCCGGGAACCAGAGGCGCAAAGCCGATCCCGCTGGTTTCCATCACTCCCGCCCCAGCCGCCGCAGGATTTCCGGCACGTGAACCTGGTCGGCCTTGTAGTTGCCGGTCAGCGCGTACATGGCGAGGTTCACCCCGAAGCGGATCGCCGTCTCGCGATCGCGCGCATCGCCCTCGATCGCCGCCAGCGGCCGGCCCCGGTCGTCGACCGCCCAGGCCGAGGCCCAGTCCGCCGAGCCGATCACCACGCTCGAGGCCCCGTCGCGCGCCGAACCCGACGGGTCGGCCTCCACCCAGACGGGCGCGTCCTGAACCCGCCCCGGGAAGCGGTCGAGCAGGTAGAAGGTGCGCGTCAGCACATGATCCTCGCCGGCGCGCGCAAGCGGCGGCACGTCGACGCTCTCCAGGACGCGCACCAGACCTTCGTGCGCGCCCGGGCCGGGCAGGGCGTCATAGGTGTCGAACACGATCAGCCCGCCCGAGCGCATGTAGGCTTCCACCCGGGCGGCGGCCTCGGGAGACAGCGCCTCGGCGTCGAGGCTCACCGGCCAGTAGATCAGCGGGAAGAACAGGATGGGGTCGGTTTCGATGTTCACCGCAACCGGCTCGGCGGGTTCGATCGCGCTGCGCGCGGCGACCTCGCGCGAGAGGCCCGCCACGCCTGCCCGGCTCAGCTCGTCCCGCTCGGCGCGGCCCGTCATGACGTAGGCGAAGCGAACCTCCAGCGCCTTGGCGGCGTCTTCCGGCGCGTCCTGGGCGTGCGCGCGCGGCGCCGCCAGCACGGCGACGCCGATCACCAGCGCCGCGCTTGCGCCCATGAACCGTCCAAGCGGCCTCGCCGGCAGGCGTCCGGAGAGGATCAGCGAGACGATCACGTCCAGCGCCAGAAGCAAGGCGGCCAGAGCCAGAAGCGGCCCGGCCAGGCGTTGTTCGCCGGCGCCGTCGAGCGTCTCGTAGACAGCGCCCGGCAGGTCGCGCGCAAGGGGCTCCAGCACGCTTTCCGGGCTGATGACGTTGAGCGACCGGCTGGCTGCGCCAAGCCGGTAAAGGCCTGGCGGGGTTTCCGGGCTCGCCAACGCGAGCGGCCAGTCTTCCGCGGGAATGGGCTGCGCGCCCGCGCCCGGATCGGTGAAGGCGCCATAGGCGTCCAGCGCGCGCTCCAGCCGCCAGGCGCCCCCGCCGCCGGGTTCGGGCGAGCGGTTCTCGCCGGCCAGCGAGGCGATGCGCGCAAGCATGTCGGGAAACAGGCCAGAAAGCGGCAGGCTCGACCAGTCCGGCGAGGCGGTCACGTGGAAGAGCACGACCCAGCCCTGACCGCGGCGTTCCGCTGTGACGAGCGGCGTGCCGTCATCGAGCCGCGCCCAGACCTTGCTGTCGAGATCCGGAGAAGGCTGGGCGAGCACCTGGCGCTCCACACGGGCGTCGCCCGGCAGGCGCAGGCCCGCAAACGGGCTGTCGTCGGGAAACGGCCCGAGCGCCTGGGGTTCGTCCCAGTTGAGCGCGCCGCCGAGCAGCCGGCCGCCCTCGCGCAGCGCAACCGGCGTCAGCGCGTCCGGCCGCGCGGCGAGCCTCGGCCCGGCGAAGCGCAAAAGCAGGCCGCCCTCGGCGACGAAGTTGCCGATGCGGTCGTCGATCTGGCGGGCGGCGTCGATCATGACCAGCGCGGCCGGCTCCAGCGCGAGCACGGCGTCGAGATCGCCGCGCACAAGTTCGGCGGAGCCTTCAAACGCCTGGCCGAGATAATGCGCTTCCGACAGGAGCGGCTGACGCTCCTCCCCGCCCGGCGGCTCGATCAGGCCGATGCGCGGACGCCGCCAGGCGTCGTCCAGCGCCTGCACCGCGCCGGCCGAGCGTTCCCCCTCCAGCCGGACCAGCCGCATGCGGTTGCGAAGCTCCAGCGGCAGGTCGAGCATCGCGCGCGCCCGGTCCTGTCCCGGCTCGAACGAAGCGTCTGCGCGCATCAGCGCGCGGCCGTCCTCGCCGACGGCGGCGATGCGCACCGTGCGCGCCGGCCCGCCGCCGGGCCGGATCGCCTGAGCCTCCACGCCTTCGGCGCCAAGCCGCACCGGCGACAACGCCAGCGTTGATCGCTCCGCGGACGGCGTCAGCACGCGAAGCGCGCCCGCGCCGGAGAGCGCGCGTGCGAGCGCGGCGTCGCCCTCGCCGGGGCCCGCGAGCCCGTCGCTGACCCAGACCGCCTCGATGCGCCCGGTCTGGGCGAGCGCTTCGGCAAGGCGTTCGGCCGCTC
>CAZLOV010000035.1:14661-18081 GCA_964561235.1 uncultured Caulobacterales bacterium | reverse complement strand
CCAGCGCGTTCACGGCCACGGCGGCGGCGACCGCGGAGGCGGCCGAGCCGCCCATGCCCGCGCTCATCGGCGCCTGTTTGTCCACGTTCACACGCACGCCGAAGTTCGCGCCGCTGGCGTCAAGCGCAGCCTGTGCGGCGCGCAGGGCGGTGTTTCTCGCCGTTTCCTCGGGCAGCCGGCCGACCAGTCCGGTTACGCTTCCAAGCCTCACGCCCGGTTCGGGTTCCGCCGCGACGGTGACCGTGTCGCGCACGGCGTCGAAGACGAGGCCCAGCACGTCGAAGCCGACCCCGACATTGCCGATGCTGGCGGGCGCGCTGGCCCGCGCGGTGCTGGTCACGGCCCGTCCCCTGCGCTGGCTGGCGGGGACGGGCCGGACGATGTCCGCCTCGGCCGTCTCCGCGCTCATGCCCGCACCGACCGGCCGGCGCGCGCGTTGCGGGCTTTTTCGCCCGCTTCGCGTGCGGCGTCCATGACGTCGGCGAAGACCGCCGCCGCCGTCGGCCAGCGCCCGGCGCCCTTGCCGTAGATCGCGCAGACCTGCCCGCAGCGTGTCTCGAAGCGGAAGCGGTTCTCCTCGTTGGCGGCGCCGGCCAGCGGATGGCCAAGATCGACGGCGCGCACTTCGACGCGCGCGTCGATCGCTCCGTCGCGGCCGAGCTTGAGCGAGCCGATCTGCTTGAAGCGCTTGCCTTGCGCGAGCGCGTCCCGGGCCAGTTGCGGGGTCACCCGCGAAAGCGGCTGCTTGGGGATGTCGCGCGGATCGAGGGCCGCACCGAAGGCGGCGCGCGCCATCAGGGCCAGCTTGTCGGCGGCGTCGTGGCCGTCGACGTCCGCGCTGGGGTCGGCTTCAGCGAAGCCCAGCGCCTGGGCTTCCTTCACCGCGGCGTCGAAATCCGCGCCCTGCTCCAGCCGGGACAGGATGAAATTCGCCGTGCCGTTCATGACGCCCTGCAGCCCGGCGAGCCCGTACTCCGCGCGAAGACGTTCGGCGGCCTCAAGCGCGGGAGCGCCCCCGCCGACCGCCGCCGCATAGGCGAAACGGGCGCCGGATGCGGCCGCCGCTTCGGCGAGCCGCTCGAAATGCGCAGCGACCGCAGCCTTGTTGGCCGTGACCACGTGAGCGCCGCGGCGCAGGGATTGCTCCATGAGCGCTCCGGGCGCGTCAGCCCCGCCCAGCGCCTCGATCACAAGATCCGGCTCGCCGCCCAGCGCCTCATCGAGCGACGCCGTGAAACGGACGCCGTCCGGCGCCTCGCGGCCTTCCGGCGTGCGCACGAGCACCGGGTTGAGCTGGAACAGGTCCGGCCGCGAAAGCAGATGGGCGAGCACCCCGCCGCCAACCGCGCCGCATCCCAGAAGCGCCACGCGAAGGCGCGGCTTCTGCTCCGGCGCCTCGATGCGCGCCGGCCCGCGGCGGATGCAGCTGGCGCGCGCCGCGCCCAGATCGGCGACCTCCAGCTCGACGGAATCCGCCGCCGCTGCGCGGATCGCCTTGTCCTGAACCAGCCCGCGCGAGGCCTTGAGCGCTTCGTCATAGTCCAGTTCGGCGAAGCGCGGCGCGGCGGGATCGCGCTTGGGGTCGTCGGCGTAGATGCCGTCGACATCCTTGAGAAGGCGGACGCGGCCGGCCTGCGCCCGTGCGGCGAGAAACACCGCAGTGAGATCCGTCCCGCCGCGCCCGAGGACGGCGAGGCCGTGTTCGGCGTGATCGGCGACATAACCCGGCAGCACCAGCACTTCGGCGTCGTCCAGCGCATCGAAGACCGCGTTCTCGTCGACATGTTCAAGCGCGCTGTCGAGCGCCTCTCCGCCGGCCTTGAGTTCGATCTCGTGAGGATCAAGCGTCTTCACCCGGACGCCGATGCGCGCCAGCGCAAGTCCCATGAGCGCCGCCGAGCGCAACTCGCCCACCCGCACCAGCCGCGCGACAAGCGGGTCAGGCGCAGCCGCCCCGCCGGCGGCCTCGGCCTGGGCGAACAGCGCGTCGGTCTCGCCCTCAAGCGCGGAGACGACGACGATCACGCGCTCGCCGGCGCGCACATGGCGGTAAACCTCCTGCGCGGCGGCGTGGAAATCGTCGATGCGCTTGAGCACCGATGAGCCGAACTTCAGCACGCGGTCGGGCGCGCGGCCGTCGAGCGGGCGGCGTTTGAGGTGTCCGGCGGGAACGGCGTGGGTCATGGCGGTCTTGCGTCCTTTTTTCGCGTTGCGAAGGATCGCCGCCATGCTCCCGACATGAAAAACCCGCCTCCGGAGGTCCGGGGCGGGCGGAGCGAGCGATCCTGTTTTGCTTCAGGTCAGCCCGTACCGTTCCGCGCCCCGCGCGAAATAGTGGTCGTGCCGGTGGTCATGGTGGTCGACGCAAGAACCGTCAGCTCACGGATCGTGAAATCCGTGGCGCCATGCCGCTGGGCGGCGGAGATGTCGGCGCGGCGCGAGGCCATGGCGCGTCTCCAGAGACGGTGCAGTCCAACGTCTGATGTGTCGCGTTGGGCGTTCGCGGTTGCAACACGAATGAAGCGTGCACAGACATCGCCGCGAACGTCAACGCGGAAAATGCGCGCTTCCCGCAGGATGCGCCTAGGCGCCGGCAAGGCACCACGCGCCGGTGCACACGCCGAAGAGAAGCTGCATGGCGAGATCCGCCAGCCCGGTGATGACAAGCACCGGAACAAGGAGCGCGCCGAACACGAGAAGCAGGCCGGCCCGCGTGAAGCGCGGGGCGGGGATGCAATGACCGAGAACGGTCTGGATCTTCTGTCCCAACATGGCTTTCACCAGCCCCGCCGCGGCGCGGGTCACCCCGCGTTAACGCTGACGGGCTTAACGCCGGATTGATGCGAGCCGAGCCCGATCTTCTCGACCAGGACGCCTGGGACGCCGTCTGCGCCAGGGCGCATGCGGCGGTCCAGCAATCCTGGGCCTATGGCGAGGCGATGGCGGGCCATGGGGCGCGTATCCTTCGCCTGACCGTGACCGATGGCCCGCGCATTGTTGCAATCGCGCAACTCTCGGTCCGCCGTTCGATGGGGTTCGCCTTCGCCGCATGCGGTCATGGCCCGGTCTGGGCCGATATCCGCGCAGAGGCCGAAGCGACGGCCGTCTATCGCGCGCTGCAGCACGCGGGCGCGCTGCGAGGACCCAAGCTCACCCTGTTTGCGCCTTTCGACATGGCCGGTCCGAAAGCGATGACCCGCGTCATGACCGGCCGCGCGACGGTGCTCGTGGATCTGCGCGCAGACCTTGAGACGCTGCGCAAGCGTCTCGACGGAAAGTGGCGCAATCGCCTGAAGGCCGCGGAGGCCTCGCAGCTTGTCGTGTCGAACGCCGGAACGCGTCCCGCCGATTACCGGTTCATCCTTGAAAACGAGGAGGCTCAGCGCAACGCCAAGGGTTACCGCGCGCTGCCCGCCTCGC
>CAZLOV010000035.1:463-14651 GCA_964561235.1 uncultured Caulobacterales bacterium | reverse complement strand
CTCGCTTGTGCCGGCCTTCCAGGCGGCCTCGCGCGATCGGGATGCAGTCATCGCCCTGCGAGCGGATCTCGGCGGCGTCGCCTGTGCGGGCATGCTGTTTCTCAAGCATGGCCGGGCGGCGACCTATCAGCTGGGCTGGGCGGACGCCGCAGCGCGCCGGGCAAATGCCCATAACCTGCTGATGTGGCGCGCTTTCGAGCGCCTCAAGGCGGCAGGCGTCGAACAACTCGACCTGGGCGGCGTCGACACCGAGGAGGGCGCAGGCCTCGCCCGTTTCAAGCTGGGAACCGGCGGCGCGGTTCACGCGCCGCCGGGTCTGTACTTGTAATTATTTAATTAAGCAAGTTTCAGAGGAATCGAGATTAACTGAAAGCTCAGTCTTTTTTGAAACACTCCGTCTGCCGAAAGGGAGGCGGATCGATGCTGTCGCTTGGACTTGTGATGTTTGCTTTCGCCCAACAGGCGCTCCCGCTTGCCGAAGCCGCCGCCCCGCCTCGCGGTCTTGCGCGGCTTTGCGCGACCGATCCCGGCTACTGCGCGGAGCCGGCAGGAGGGGCCGTCACGCGGCTTGAGGCGAACGAGGCACTGTTCATCCTGCTTGAACGCGTGAACCGTGAGACCAACCGCGCGCTGCATTACCGTTCGGACCGCAGGCAGCACGGCGCCGCCGACGTGTGGAGCCGCCCCGGCGTGGGCCGGGCCGGGGACTGCGAGGATTACGTTCTTGCAAAACGCGAGCGCCTGCTGCGCGCGGGCGTTTCGCCGCATGCGCTGAGCGTGGCCGCCGTGCACAGCCGCGAGACGGGCTTCCACGCGGTCCTCGTTGCTCTTGAGCGTGACATGACCATTCGCACGCTCATTTTATCTGCGCTTCGCGACGCCGGCGTTGAGATCCCGGACGAAGATCTGGGAAACGCGCGCGGCGCCCGCGCCGTTGAGCGGGTCGCCGCACGCACCTGAAACGGCGGCGACCCCGGTCCGGACGGGCCGGGCCCCAGGCCATGCCGGTAACCGGAGCCAGTGCGATGTCAGTCATTGATCTCGCCTTGTCGGGCGATGCGCCGGGCCGGCGCGCCTATGAGAGCGTCGCGCCCGTGGAGACACAGGGCGTTTCGCGGGCCATGCTGGCCTGTCTTGGCGAGCGCGGCGTGCTTGGCGCGCTCGAAGCCCTTGATCAGGGTTCGAGGCGGTTCGTTGACCTGTGCGATCTCGTCCGAGCCGACACGGCGGACGCACGCGCTGAGATGGCCGCGGCATTGCTGCTGCTCCGCCGCCGCGAACTGATCGTGCGCCAGCCCGGAGGTTACGCGCTCACTGCGCTCGGCCGCCTGATCGCGCCCCATGCGACAGCGCTGCGGCGCTTCACCGAGTGTTACGACAGCCACGCGGCGCTTTCGCCCGCCCAGGAGCTGTGGGTGGTGCGCAGGCTCGCCTTTCAGCTCGTGCGCGCCGGCGCGAACGAGGCCGACCTGCTGGAGCTACTGCTGGAGCGGGACGGTGAAACGCTCGGTTATGTCGTCACCTTCAGAAACGGCCGCGCGCGCGTGCGAGTCCTTTCCGATTCGGTTGACGGGGCGCGGCCGCTGAAACGCGGCGTCCGGGTTCGCATGCATGCGGAAGAACTTCGCGAGCGGGTCCGGCGCGGCGACATCCTGACGGGCGAATGGCGGCCATTCAGCGGCCCTGCGCCCCGGCTTGATGGGGCTTTCTCCCGAGCCTAGCCTCCCTTGCGCCGCGCGGCGTCGTCACGCGGCCAAAGGGGAGGGCTTCATGATCCGCATCATCGTTGCATTGTTTGCGGCGCTCGCCGTGCTTCAGGCCTGTTCGCGAGCGCCGGACACGCCGCCCTCGCCCCAGCCCGCGCCGGAGACGCAGCGCGCCATCTCCCACGGAGAAATCACCGGCGTGCGGACGCCGGACGGCGCCCACGCCTGGCTTGGCGTTCCCTATGCGCAACCGCCGGTTGGCGACCTGCGCTGGCGTCCGGCGCAGGCCTTCAGCGGCTTCCAGGGCGTGTTCGAAGCCCACCTCCATGCGCCGCGATGCCCGCAGCTCACCAACGCGCTCAACGAGGCCGAGGGCCTTGAGCCGGGGCTTCTGCTTGGCGAGGAGGACTGCCTCACCCTCGATATCTACGCGCCGCCCGGCGCATCAGAAGGCGACCGGTTGCCCGTCATGGTGTGGATTCACGGCGGCGGGAACGTCTGGGGCCGCTCGTCGAGCTATGACGGCTCAAGGCTGGCGATCCAGCAGGATGTCATCGTCGTGGCGATCCAGTACCGCATCGGGCCGCTTGGCTGGCTTGCTCATCCGGCGCTGGACGAAGATCCGGTCACGCCCGGCCAGCTCGCCAATTTCGCGCTGACGGACATGGTCGAGGCTCTGCGCTGGATCGAGCGCGACATCGCCGCTTTCGGCGGCGACCCCGAGCAGGTGACCATTTTCGGCGAAAGCGCCGGCGGCGCGAATGTGGCGGCCCTTTTGGCCTCGCCGCTGGCGGCGGACCTTTTTGATCGTGCGATCCTGCAAAGCGGCTCGATTGAGAGCGTCCCGCTTGATTATGCCTCCGGCGCGGCGCCGGGAGCAGCCAACGCCGCCATGCCCGCCGCAGAACGCTTCGCCGGCCGGGGTGCAGACGCTGCGGCCCTGCGTGCGGCCTCGCTTGAGGACATCTTTGCAGCTTACGGCGAGCCGGGCGGCGGCATATTGCCGATGCCGACCATGATCGCCGACGGTGCAAGCCTGCCGCTTGAGGGCATGCGGGCGGCCTTCGCGCCGGAGGGCGCGTTCAACCGCGTCCCGGTGATGACCGGGACCAACAAGGACGAGATGAAGCTCTTTCAGGCGCTTGACCCGGCGCTCGTCAATCGATGGCTGGGCGTGATCGTGCGCCCGAAGGATCAGGACTTCTACGACGCCTTGGCGGATCACCAGAACGCGATGTGGCGTGCGACCGCCGTCGACGAGCTGGCGCAGCGCCTGCGCGCGGCCGGCCATGAAGACGTGTGGGCCTACCGATTTGACTGGGACGAGGGCGGCCGCATCCTCTTCACCGATTTCTCGACGCTGATGGGGGCGGCGCACGCTCTTGAAATCCCGTTCGTCTTCAATCGTTTCGAGCTTCTCGGCCCGCTGGACCGCATCATGTTCAACCGCCGCAACGAACCGGGCCGTCAGGCGCTGTCCGAGGCGATGGGCGCATGGTGGGGCGCGTTCGCTGCGAACGGCGACCCGGCCGACGCCGGCGGGATCGACTGGCCGCGCTATGGCGAAAACGCCCGGCTGATGCGTCTGGACAGTGCGCAGGACGGCGGTCCCGAGGTGATTGCAGGCGCACTCTCCCCGGCCATGATCGCGCGGGAACTCGCCGCCGACGGGCGCATCACACAGGCTGAACGCTGCCGCATCGCGCAGGCGGTCGCCGGCCGCTACAGCTTCGCGGCGCCGGTCTTCGAGGCCGAGACCGGCTGTGAACTCTAAGCCGCCGCGCTGCGAGAGAGGGGCGGACGCAGCGCTTTGCGCCCTCTAAAGTCACGGCTTCAACACGAGCCATGGGGAGGATGCAAATGGCCGAACAGGACCTGACGCTTGACGGCAAGGTGGCGCTGGTCGCCGGGGCCAGCCGCGGTATTGGCGAGGCGACGGCGCTGCGTCTTGCGCGCAACGGCGCGACCGTCATCTGCTCCAGCCGGAAGCTGGAGGACTGCGAACGCGTGGCGCAGGCCGTGCGTGAGGCGGGCGGCCAGGCGCGCGCGATCACGCTTCACCTCGGCGAGGCCGAAGACCGCGAGAAGGCCATCGCCAGCATCCGGGAGACGGAGGGCTGTCTCGACATCCTGGTCAACAACGGCGCGACAAGCCCGTATTTCGGTCCGGCCTCGGAGACCCCCGACAGCGCCTGGGACAAGACCTTCGACGTCAATGTGAAGGGGCCGTTCTTCCTGTCGAGCCTCGCCATTCCGATGATGAAGGCGCAAGGCGGCGGCGCGATCGTGAACGTCGCCTCGATCAACGGGCTTCGTCCGGGGTTCTTCCAGGGCGCCTATTCGATCACCAAGGCGGCGGTCATCTCCATGACCCAGGTGCTCGCGCAGGAGCACGGCGTCGACGGGATACGCGTCAATGCGCTCTGCCCCGGACTGACGGAGACCAAGCTCGCCAGCGCGCTCACCTCCAGCCCCGGCCTCGACGACATGATGAAGCGCAATTTCTCGCTTCAGCGCGTCGGACAGCCCGAGGACATGGCCGCAGCCATCCATTTCCTGGCCAGCGAGGCCTCAAGCTACATGACCGGCCAGTGTCTCATCGTGGACGGCGGCATCACCGGCCGCGGGCCGCTCTAGGCTTGCCTGCGATCATCGACATCAGCCCGGCGATCCGCCCCGGCCTGCCCGTCTGGCCCGGGGACACGCCCGTTACGTTCCAGCGAACCTGGGACATGGCGGCGGGATCGCCGGGGAATGTCTCGAAGATCACGCTTTCCACCCATGCCGGCGCGCATGGGGACGCCCCGCTGCATTACCGCGCGGACGGCCCCGACATCGCATCCGTCGGCCTTGAGCCTTATCTCGGCGCCTGCGCCGTTCTCCACCGTATCGACGGCGCCCGGCCGGTCAGCGTCGGCGATCTTGACGCGCTGGGCGCGGACTGCCCGCCGCGGGTTCTGATCCGCACCTATGAGACCGCGCCGCAGGACCGGTGGGACAGCGCGTTCGCGCCGGTCTCGCCTGAGGCGGTCGATGCGCTCGCCGCGCGCGGGGTGAGGCTGATCGGGGTTGATACGCCTTCGCTCGATCCGGAGACGTCCAAGACGATGGATGCGCACCACCGCGTCGCGGCCCATGACATGCGCATCCTTGAAGGTCTGGTGCTCGACGCTGTGCCGCCGGGCCGCTACGAGCTCATTGCTCTGCCGCTCAAGCTTGAAGGGCTCGACGCCGCGCCGGTGCGCGCCGTGCTGAGGCCGCTTTGATGAACCCCGCCGAGGTGACATCCCGCGCACAGGCTGAAGCGCTCGACGCCGCCGATCCGCTGCGCGCGGCGCGAGGGCGGTTCGAGCTGCCCGGGGATCTGATCTATCTGGACGGCAATTCGCTGGGGCCGCCGCCGGCCTCCGCGCTGCGTCAACTGGAGGAGACCGCGAAGATCGCGTGGAAGCGCGACCTCATCGCCAGCTGGAACAAGGCCGATTGGATCGACTGGCCAAGCCGCTGCGGCGACCGGATCGCCCGGCTTATCGGAGCAGCGCCTGGTTCGGTGCTGGTCGCCGACAGCGTGTCGGTCAACATCTTCAAGCTCGCCGCAGCCCTGATGCGGCGCTCAGGCCGGCCGGGGCTCGCCGTGGACGCGGGCGAGTTTCCAACCGACGGCTACATCCTCGAAGGTCTCGCGGCGCTGGGCGGCGGCGCGCTCCACCGCGTCGCCCCCGGGACATCGCCGGACCGCTTGCCCGGGGACGTCGGCGTGCTCGTGCGCAGCGCGGTCCACTACAAGACCGGGGCCGTTTGCGATATCCGGGCGGAAGAACGTGCAGCGCAGCATTCCGGCGTCTCGATCATCTGGGATCTGAGCCATGCGGCGGGCGTTCTGGATCTGCGGCTGGAGGCGGACGGCGCGAGATACGCTGTGGGCTGCGGGTACAAATACCTCAACGGCGGGCCGGGCGCGCCGGGCTATCTGCATGTGCGTCCCGACGCGCTTGAAGGGCTTGAGCAACCGCTCTCGGGGTGGATGGGACATGCGAGCCCGTTCACCTTCCGCGACGGCTACGAGCCGGCGCCAGGCGTCGAGCGCTTCGCCGCCGGCACGCCGCCCATCCTCGCCGTCGCCGCGCTTGCCGGGGCGCTTGAGGCGTTCGACGGTCTCGACATGGCGGCCCTGGAGACCAAGGCGCGCGCGCTCGGCGATCTGTTTCTCACGCGCGCTGAGCGGCTGGGGTTGGAAAGCGTGTCTCCCGGGGCCGGGACGCGGCGCGGGGGCCATGTGAGCCTCAGACACGAACACGGTTATGCGATCGTGCAGGCGCTGATCGCGCGCGGCGTGGTGGGCGATTTTCGCGATCCCGATCTGATGCGCTTCGGCTTTTCGCCGCTGATCCTTTCCCATGCAGAGGTGTTCGACGCCGCAGACGTTCTGGCGGAAGTTCTGGAAAGCCGCGTCTACGAAGAGCCGCAGTTTCAGACGCGCGCCGCGGTGACCTGAGCCTGCTTGCTCCGCCGGGGACTGCGGACTAGCCTCCGGGAAAAGGTTAACGGGGGAGGCAGGCATGGGCCGCGTGATCGCGCTCATTCTCGCGGGGCTTATCCTGATCTTGCTGGGCCTGGCCTATGGGCCCGGCGCGCTGCAGACCGCCCCTTTTCATCCCGCTCCGGCCGATCCGGAGATTTCCGCTTTGTTCGATGAGACCGCAACCCCGGCCTCCGCCGAAACAGGCCTGCCGGGCGCGGAGGACGCCGAACCGGGCCCTGACGGGCGGCTCTATGTCAGCCTTCGCGACGGCCGCGTCATGGCGCGCGCGCCCGAAGGCGGCTGGAGCGAGGTTGTAAACACCGGCGGGCGCCCGCTCGGCCTCGCCTTCGACCAGCAGGACCGCCTGCTCGTCGCCGACGCGCTTCAGGGCCTGCTCCGCTTCGAGCGGGATGGAAGCCGCGCCGTCATCGAGCCGGCCGGCCCGCCGCCCGGGCTTGTCTTCACCGACGATCTCACGGTGCTGGAGGACGGCTCGATCATCCTGTCCGACGCCAGCCAGCGTCACGGCTACGGCGACCACATGATGTCGTTCCTCGAAGCCGAGCATACCGGCCGGGTCCTGCGCTACGGCCCTGACGGCGAGCGTGAGGTGGTGCTGGACGGTTTCGCCTTCTCCAACGGGATCACGCATGATCCCGCAACCGGGATCGTCTACATCAACGAGACGCTGGCGGCGCGTGTTCACGCCTGGAACCCGGCGACGGGCGAACGCTCCGTCCTTGTCGACGGCCTGCCGGGCTATCCCGACAATAATCACTGGGACGCCGAATGCGGCTGCCTGTGGGTGGCGCTGGTCGGTCAGCGCGAGACCGACCTTGAGCGACTGCACGGCCAGCCCTTCCTGAAGCGCATCGCCTGGCGCGTATTCCAGATCACCGGCCTGCCGGAACCGACGCCTGCGCCCCTGATGGCGCTTGCCGTGTCGCCGGAGGGCGAGCCGCTCGCGGCCATTCATGGCGCGCCCGACGGCGAGGGTCTCGGCGTGTCTGGGGTGGCGCCCTGGCAAGGCATGATCTGGACCGTCGGTCTTGAGCGCGAGACTGCTGAAAGCTGGGTCATGCCGGACGGCCTTCGGTGATCCCAGCGGGCGTTTTCATCACGGGCGGGTCGAGCGGGATCGGTCTTGCGCTCTCGAAACGTCTCGCCCGGCGGGGGATCAGGCTCTACTGGGCCAGCCTGTCGGCGGAGGAGATCGAAACCGGCCGGCGCGCCCTGCTGGACGCCTATCCTGACGCGGCGGTCGAGGCGCTTGCGGTCGATCTTGCCGCGCCCGAAGCGGCGCAGCAGACCGCGCTCTGGCTTTCGAAGCAGGGAGCCGTTGATGTCGCCGTCAACAACGCCGGCGTCGGCGTTTACGGCGACTGGCGGGAGACGCAGCTTGAAGCGGAGCAGGCGATGATCGCTCTGAATGTCGGCGGCGTGCATGCGCTCTCCCGTCTGCTTCTGCCGCAGCTTGAAGCGCGGGCGAAAGAAACCGGCCGCCGCGCCATGCTGATCAATATCGCCTCCAATTCGGCCTTCACGCCGCTGCCGCGGCTGGCCGCCTATGCCGCCACAAAGGCTTTCGTGCGCCATTACACCGAGGGTCTGGCGATGGAGCTGGCCACGGCGGGTTCGCCGGTGACCGCTTCGGTCGTGTGTCCGGCCGCTGTGAAGGACACGCCTTTCAAGACGCGCGCGGGCATGGACGGCGTGTTGACCTTCCAGAGCTTCACCGCTGTCACCGCCGCCGAGGTCGCCGCCGACATCGAGCGCGTCATCGACACCGGAGCCCGCTTCCGCGTATCGGGCTGGCGGATGCGGATCGCCTATCAGGCGATGAAATTCCTGCCGTCCGCGCTGGTGCGCGCCGTCGCAAGCCGGGAGGTCAGGCGCGCATGACGTAGCGCTCCGGTCGGGCATGGCGCGCATGATTGACCTCTGCTTAAGAAAATCGGCTGCATCTGTTCACTGAAAGAGGTGAGGCGTCTTAAGCCACATTTTTTATAGGGATCAGGGATGTTCGGCATCGGTCTGGGGTCCGGCGCGGCTGTGCGGTTCAAGGCGCTTGCGGACACGCATGCGGTTATCGAGTTCTCGCCGACAGGCGAAATACTCGACGCGAACGATCTGTTTCAGCAGGCGACCGGCTATGCGCTCGAGGAGATCCGCGGGCGGCATCACAGCCTTTTCGTTCATCGCTCTGAGCGCGAAAGCGAGGCCTACAGGTCTTTCTGGTCGAGGCTTGGCCGGGGCGAATTCCTCTGTGACGAAGTCCGGCGCGTCCGCAAGAACGGCGATGAGCTCTGGCTGCGGGCGAGCTACGTGCCCCTTCGCGACGGCTCCGGCTCCGTGGTGCGTGTTTTCAAGATCGCTGTCGACATAACCGCGGACAAGCGCGCTGAAGCCATGAACATGGCGCGGCTCGCCGCGGCGGAAGCCTGCTTCGCCGTCATCGAATTCACGACGACAGGGGAGATTCTCTACGCGAACGAAAACTTCCTGGCGGCGACGGGATATCGTTTCGAGGAGATCAAGGGGAAGCACCACCGCATCTTTGTGGAGCCGGCCTATGCGCAGAGCGCCGAATACGCGGATTTCTGGGCGCGGCTTCAGGCGGCGGAGAGCTTCACCGGCGAGTTCAAGCGCGTGCGCAAGGACGGACAGCCCGTGTGGATCCGCGCAATCTACAGCCCGGTGAAAGATCACATGGGCAAGACCGAGCGGGTTGTGAAATACGCCGTCGACATAACGGCGGAGAAGCTGGGCGCCGAGCGGCGCGCAAGCTTGCAGAAACAGCTTCACGAGCGCCTTACCGCCGTTGAAGGCGCGGTCCGCAACGCGGATCGGGAGACGGAGAATGTGGCGGACGCCTCTCGCGGCGCCGCCGAAAGCGTCCAGTCGATCGCCAGCGGCGCGGAACAGTTCTCCGCTTCGATCCGAGAGATCAGCGTGCAGGTCGAGGAGGCCCGCCGGGTCGCAGCCGGGGCGGGCGAAGAGGCCGCGCGCAGCCAGACGGTGATGAGCGCGCTCTCCGACGCCGCGCGCCGGATCGGCGAAGTCGTCGAACTGATCAACTCCATCGCCGACCAGACCAATCTTCTCGCGCTTAACGCCACCATCGAAGCAGCGCGCGCTGGCGAGGCCGGCAAGGGCTTCGCCGTCGTCGCCACGGAGGTGAAGCAGCTCGCCGCCCAGACCTCGCGCGCAACCGGCGACATCGCCGATCAGGTCGCCGCCATGCAGAGCGCGACCAAGGACGCCGCCTCCGCCATCGACGAGGTCAGCGCGGTCGTCTCGCGGATTTCGGAATTCTCCGCATCGATTGCGGCGTCCGTGACCGAGCAGAGCCAGGTCACCGAGACGATTTCGGCCAATCTGCGCTCGGTCGCCGATACCGTCACGGCGCTCGACCAGGGCGTTTCGCAGATCGCGGAAGCCGCCCGCCTCTCGGCGAAAGGCGTGCACGAGGCCGGCGAGCTGTCGCGCGCGCTTGTCTAGCGCGGCGCGCCGCCCAGCCGTCGCGCGAGGCGCGCCTTGGAGCCGTCATGGATGATGCGCAGCTCCGCCAGCGTCTCGTCGATCTGGGCGCGGCGGGCTTCAAGCTCGGCGATGCGTTCCCCGGTCTTCTCGATGACGAAGCGAAGCTGGCGCTCGCGGCCTTCGCCCTCGCGGCCGTAAAGATCAAGAAATGTCTTGATGTCGGCGAGCTTTAGCCCGATCGATTTCGCCCGCAGCAAGAGCGCGAGGCGTTTGTCGTCCTGCTCGGTGAACACGCGCTGGCCGCTCACGCGCGAGGGGCTGATCAGGCCCTTGGTCTCGTAGAAACGAAGCGCCCTCGGGGTGATCCCGTGGCGCTCGGCCAGCTCGGCGATGCCGAACAGCCGCCCGCTTGTCCGTGCGTGAACATCCTCGCCGTCGGCCATGCCTGCGTCCTTCCGCCAGGGAGGATACCCCCTTCGGCTTGACGCAAACAAGATCAAGTTGACGCATACGTCAGCGTAAGGGAGAGTTTTCTTCCGATCCTTCGCGCCGCTGACAAGGTCCCTTCGCCAATGACCGAGAACGCCCGCTATGACAGCGTGTTCCGACCCGGGCTTTTCGCCGGCGAAACCGCGATCGTCACAGGCGGCGGATCGGGCATAGGGCGGTGTACGGCTCACGAGCTGGCCGCGCTCGGCGCCCATGTGGTGCTGGTCGGGCGAAAGCCCGAGAAGCTCGCCGCCGTGGCGGAGGAGATCACTCAGGACGGCGGCGCCGTGACAACCGCCGCTTTCGATATTCGCGATGAAGAGGCGGTCAGCGAGCATGCTGCGAAGATTGCTGCGCAGCATGGGCGGATCGGCCTGCTTGTGAACAACGCCGGCGGACAGTTTCCCGCCCATCTTGAGGACATCTCCAAGAAGGGCTGGGACGCGGTCGTGGCGACCAATCTGACCGGCGGTTTCCTGATGATGCGCGAAGTCTTCAAGGCTTCGATGCGCGCGCATGGCGGCGCGGTCGTGAATATCACAGCGGACAACTGGAACGGCATGCCGGGCATGGGCCATTCGGGCGCGGCGCGCGCGGGCATGGCCAATCTCACGATGACAGCGGCGTTCGAATGGGCGCGATACGGCGTGCGCGTCAATGCGGTCGCTCCCGGCTGGATCGCCTCAAGCGGCATGGACACCTATGGCGGCGCGATGAAGGCGCTCATCCCGACGCTCAAGCAGCATCTGCCGGCGAAGCGCATGGGTTCCGAGGCGGAGGTCTCCGCGGCGGTCCTGTTCCTGCTCTCGCCGGCTGCGGCCTTCATCACCGGCGTGACGCTGCCGGTTGACGGCGGCGCGCCTCTGGGAGAGCGGGCCTTTCCGCTGGAGGACCATGACCGGTTCCCGATCTTCAACGGCTTTCACCGCGCCGTGCCGCCGGACGTGCTTCGCGGGGAGGAGGCCTGATGCCAAGGCTCGTCTCCCGGCTTGATCCAGGCTCGGACGCCTTCAAAGCGGCGGCTGACGCGATGGGCGAAAAGCTTGCGCGCGTTACGACGCTGGAAGACCGCGTCCGGGAAAACTCGGCCGCCAAGAAGGAGAAGTTCGACAAACGCGGACAGCTCTTGCCGCGCGAGCGTGTTGCCCGCCTGCTCGACCGCGACGCGCCGTTTCTGGAGATCGCGCCGCTGGCGGGGCTCAACATGCATGACGACGACGGCGCCCGCGGCGCCTCGGGCGGCGGGTCGATCGTCGGCGTGGGGTCGGTGGCGGGCAAGCGTGTCGTCGTCGGCGCCTCCGACAGCGCCATCAAGGGCGGCACGGTTGCGCCCATGGGCCTGCGCAAATCGTTGCGCGCGCAGGAAATCGCGCTGCAGAACCGATTGCCGATGATCCATCTGGTGGAAAGCGGCGGCGCCAACCTCATGCACCAGGCGGAGATCTTCGTCGACGGCGGCCGCTCCTTCGCCAATCAGGCGCGCCTGTCGGCAGCCGGCATCCCGCAGATCGCCATCGTGCACGGCTCCTCCACCGCCGGCGGCGCCTATCTTCCCGGCATGTCGGATTATGTCGTCGTGGTCGAGAAGGCGTCGAAGATCTTTCTGGCCGGCCCGCCGTTGGTGAAGGCCGCCATCGGGGAGGAGAGCGACGAGGAGGCCCTTGGCGGCGCGGAGATGCACGCCACCGTCACCGGCCTTGGCGAGTACCATGCGCGGGACGACGCCGAAGCGCTCGCCTACGGCCGCGAGATCATGGACAAGCTCCACTGGGACGCCGCCGGTCCGATCGGCGCGGGTGAGCCGCCCGCCTGTGACGAGGCCGAGCTGCTGGGCGTGGTTCCGGCGGATGACCGCACGCCTTACGACGTGCGCGAGGTGATCGCGCGGCTCGTGGACGCGTCGGATTTTCTCGAGTTCAAGCCGGGTTACGGCTCCGAGACGGTGTGCGGGCACGCCCGCATCGGCGGACGCCTGGCCGGGTTGATCGGCAATAACGGACCGATCCAGCCGTCCGGCTCGGCCAAGGCCGGGCAGTTCATCCAGCTCTGCGACCAGTCGCGCACGCCGATCGTGTTTCTTCAGAACACGACCGGCTACATGGTCGGCACGGAGGCCGAACGCGCCGGCGCGATCAAGCATGGGTCGAAGATGATCCAGGCGGTCGCCAATGCGCGCGTGCCGAAGATCACCATCGTGCTCGGCGGCTCCTACGGGGCGGGCAATTACGGCATGTGCGGACGCGGGTTCGATCCGCGGTTCATCTTCGCCTGGCCGACCGCGCGCACCGCGGTGATGGGCGGCGAGCAGGCCGCGCGCGTCATGGAGATCATCACCCGCGCCAAGCATGCGCGCGAGGGAACGCCCGTGGACGAGGACGCGCTCAAATCCATGTTCGATTTCGTCAAGGGCGCGCTCGACGACCAGTCCCAGCCGCTTTTCGGCACGGCGCGGCTCTGGGACGACGGCATCATCGATCCGCGTGACACCCGCCGCGTGCTCGATCTCTGCCTGGCGATCTGCGCGGAGGCCGAGGCGCGGGTGCTGCAGCCCAACGCATTCGGGGTGGCGCGCTTCTAGCCGCCCCGGACCTGACCACGAGGAGGAGACGAGCCATGCACTTCACCCCGGAACACGAGGCGCTGCGCGACACCGTCGCGAAGTTCATCGCCAACGAAATCAATCCGTATGTCGACGACTGGGAGAAAGCCGGCGAGTTTCCCAGCCACGAGGTCTTCAAGAAGATGGGCGATCTGGGCCTGCTCGGCCTGCGATGGCCGGAGGCGTTCGGCGGCGCCGGGCTTGATTTCACCTACTCGCTCGTCCTTGCCGAAGAGCTGGGCACGATCCGCTGCGGCGGCGTGCCGATGGCGATCGGCGTGCACACCGACATGTGCACGCCCGCGCTCGCCAATTACGGCTCCGACGCGCTGCGCGAAGAGTTTCTGCGGCCCTCCATCGCCGGGGACGTGGTGGGCTGCCTCGGCGTGTCCGAACCGGGCGGCGGCTCCGACGTCGCGGCGGTGAAGACGACCGCGCGATCCGACGGCGACGACTATGTCATCACCGGCTCCAAGATGTGGATCACCAACGGGCTCAAGGCCGATTGGTGCTGCCTGCTGGCCAACACCTCCGACGACCATCCCCACCGCAACAAGTCGCTCATCATCGTGCCGATGGACAGCCCGGGCATCGAACGCCACAAGATCGAGAAGATCGGCATGCACTCGAGCGACACCGCCCAGCTCTTCTTCGATGAGGTCCGCGTGCCCAAGCGAAACCGTATCGGCGACGAGGGCGCGGGCTTCGTCTACCAGATGCTGCAGTTCCAGGAGGAGCGGCTCTACGGCGCCGCCTCCAGCCTCAAATCCCTCGACATGCAGATCGACGCCACGATCGAGTACACCCGCGAACGGATGGCCTTCGGCAAGCCGCTTCTGGACAATCAGGTGATCCATTTCCGCCTCGCGGAGCTGCGCACCGAGGTGGAGTGCCTGCGCTCGCTGACCTACCGCGCCGCCGAGGAGTTCGTTCAGGGCAAGGACGTCACCAAGCTCGCCTCGATGGCGAAGCTCAAATGCGGACGCCTGGCGCGCGAGGTCGCCGACAGCTGCCTGCAATACTGGGGCGGCATGGGGTATACGGCGGACAATCCGATCAGCCGCTCCTTCCGGGACGGCCGTCTGATCTCCATCGGCGGCGGCGCGGACGAGGTCATGCTGAGCATCATCGCCAAGCTGGAAGGCACGTTGCCGAAGCGGGCGAGCAACTGATCGGGTCATGACCGGGCCCGCCCTGCTCATCGCCAATCGCGGCGAGATCGCCTGCCGCATCATCCGCACGGCGCGCGCGATGGGCCTGCGCACGATCGCCGTCCATTCCGACGCCGACGCGCACGCGCGCCATGTTCGGCTCGCCGATCAGGCTGTCCGGCTGGGGCCGCCGCCGCCTTCCGAGAGCTATCTCAACATTGACGCCGTCATTCATGCT
>CAZLOV010000035.1:0-453 GCA_964561235.1 uncultured Caulobacterales bacterium | reverse complement strand
AGCAAACCGGCGCGAGGCTCGTCCATCCCGGCTATGGCTTTCTGTCGGAGAACGCCGGCTTCGCGCGCGCGCTCGGCGAGGCCGGCCTTGTCTTCATCGGTCCGCCGGCGGAGGCGATCTCCGCCATGGGCGACAAGGCCAGAGCCAAGGCGCGGATGATCGAGGCGGGCGTGCCTGTCCTGCCCGGCTGGCAGGGCGAGAACCAGTCGCCGGAGCATCTGCGCGCGAAAGCCGCCGACGTGGGCTTTCCGCTTCTGATCAAGGCGTCAGCCGGAGGCGGCGGCCGCGGGATGCGCCTTGTCGAGCGCGAAGCGGATTTCGACGAGGCTCTCTTGTCCGCCCGCCGTGAAGCGAAGAGCGCCTTCGGCGACGAGGCCGTCCTGCTGGAGCGCTATGTCGCCCGGGGACGGCATGTCGAAATACAGGTGCTTGCCGATACGCAGGGCGATGTCG
>CAZLOV010000034.1:8713-18600 GCA_964561235.1 uncultured Caulobacterales bacterium | reverse complement strand
CTTGTTGAGCGGACTCCCATTTTAAATGCGGGGCCAAACGGGGCGCAGGTCAGAGATCATCAATTACGACGAGTGGGGCCAGTTTCTCGCGAGCCGCGGTTACCTCGTTATGCAGCCACAATTCCGAGGCTCGCTTGGCTATGGCATTGATCACTGGACCTCCAGCTTCGGCGAGTGGGGCCTCGCGATGCAGGACGATAAGGACGACGGCGCACGCTGGCTTGTTGGGCAGGGGCTCGCCGACCCGGACAGGCTGGCGATGTTCGGCTGGTCCTACGGTGGGTACGCCGCGCTGGTCGCCTCATTACGGGACGACCAGCTCTACCAGTGCGCGATCGCTGGAGCGCCGGTGAGCGATCCGATCCGGTTCCGGGCAAATTTCAGGGGCGGAGGGTTGAGCCGGATACAGTTCGCCCAGCTCGAAGAAGGTTATGCCGGCCTCGTTCCCGAGGACATGACCGCGGATGTGAACATCCCGATCATGCTGGTGCACGGTGATTTGGATCAGCGCGTTCTGATCCGCCATAGCAGAGCGTTCGTGAATGGCCTGGAGCGGAATAACAAGCCGCATCGCTTCGTTATTCTCGAAGGTGCTGATCACTTCTTCAACACGCTTTTCTATGAACATCAGATCGAACTCTACACTGAGATTTCAAATTTCCTTTCAAACGACTGCGGCCCCGGCGGCTTGTAGTCGTTACGAGTTCCTGGATTTTCAAGGCCCGCTCATTGAAGCGGGCCTTTTTCTTTTGCGGCTTTTCCAGCCTTTGGCGGACGGGTCCGCCGGCGTGCGCAAGGGCGCGTGCTGCGCGCGTTTACATGCCGCTCAAGCACTTGAATTTTCTGGGTAAACCTGTGGTGGGCGCGACAAGATTCGAACTTGTGACCCCTACGATGTCAACGTAGTGCTCTGACCAACTGAGCTACGCGCCCTCACCGACAGGCAAGCCTTGGCTATAGCCGCATGAGGCCCGGCGGATCAAGCGCAGGATGCGGCTTTGCGCAGGCGGCCGAAAGCGCCGGGTTGAGCCCGCCGACATGCCCGCGTCACGCCGCCTGACGGCGCTTTCCACATGTCTACCCCGAGCATGCGCGTGCGGCGCGGATGCAACGCTTGCGGCGCGGACGCCGGCGCCTTGCGGCGTCGGATCGGCCCGGCCCGGCACAGGCTTCGGGGCGTTGCGAGGCAGACCCTTCGCGTATTTTTAGTATGGCTTCAATGTCACACAGCGCCCCGGAGCGCGGCGACATGCTGCGGAATCCCGCGAACGGCGCTGGACTACATCATTACGTGGTTGTCATACTTTGATCAGGTGCGTTGATCCGCGCTGATAATTCCGCGCCAAGCGGAGAAGCTTGAAAAGCTCATAAAGGGGAATGATCGTGAGCAATTGGGATAAGGAGCGCCTTCTGCGCTCCACGATTCTTGCCGGTTTCCTGGCGGCCGGCCTCGGGTTCTCTCCGGCCTTCGCGCAGGAAGCCGAGGATGAAGATCAGGACGCGCCCGTCGTCGTCGAGGACGACGAGGACGAGGAAGAAGGCGCTGGCGAACAGGAACGCATCGTCGTCACCGGTTCGCGCATCAGCCGCAACGAGTTCACCTCGATCTCGCCGGTTCAGGTCGTCACGGGCGAAGTCTCCCGCGACCTCGGCCTTGTGAACGCCGACGACATCCTTGACCAGTTCACGGTCATTCAGGGTCAGCAGACCGACCTCGGGGTGTCGACCGTCGTCCAGCCGACCGAGGCCTTCACGACCTTCGGCGCGGTCACCCCGTCGCTGCGCGGTCTGGCCTCTTCGATCACGGGCCGCTCGCGGAACCTGGTTCTCGTCAACAGCCGCCGCTACGGTCCGATCGGCGTCGGCGGCGCACCGGCCAACCCGGACGTCTCGCTGATCCCGGGCTCGCTCATCGAGCGCGTTGAAGTGCTGCTCGACGGCGCCTCCTCGATCTACGGCTCGGACGCCATCGCGGGCGTGATCAACTACATCCTGCGCGACGACATCGACGGGCTTGAAGTCGACGTCTTCCGCACCCAGTCGCAATTCGTCGGCGACGACCGCTCGATGGTCATCTCCGCGGCGACGGGCGTTCAGGGCGACCGCGGCAGCTGGACGGCGGCGTTCGAGTACAACAAGCAGAACGCGGTGACGCGGGCGGACCGCCGCCGTATCAACGAGTCCGATCAGCTGCCTGACGGCCTGCTCTGCGACCCGGAGCTGGAGATCAACGAGAACACCGGCGAGATCTTCCGCGGCTGCTCCAGCTTCCTTGCGGACTTCATCACCTTCGGTTCGGAAGGCACGATCGTCGTCACCCCGGGCACCACGAACTTCGGCTTCCCGGGTTTCTCGCGCCTGGCGGGCCCTCCGTTCAACGATCCCACCACGTTCGGCGACATCAACCAGCCGCTGACCCGTTCGTTCCCGCAGGACCAGCTGGCGACGGTCATCCCGGACACCGAGCGGTACACGTTCTACGTGACCGGCGAATATGATCTCGATCTGTATACGGCCCCGCAGGCCTATTTCGAGTTCAACTACTCCGAGCGCGACCTGCAAACGGTCGCCTTCAACCAGGGCGTGATCGACTTCACCGAAGACACCTTCGGCAATCCGGGGTTCTCCGACGGCATCATCGTCAACCTGCTTGAGGAAACCGTCGACCAGAACATCGCCGTCGTGCGCGGCGTAACCGGGCTTCGCGGCGAGCTGCCCTTCCTGGACGGCGCGTTCGGCTCCAGCCTGTCGAACTGGACCTACGACACCTCGCTTCTCTATCACCGCTCGCGGGGCACCCAGGCGATCTTCGGGCGTCCGCGCACCGACAATGTCGCCGCCGTGCTCCTCGGCTCGGTTGACGCCAATGGCACGTTCCAGTGCGACCTGCGCGACCAGCCGGGCACGGGCTCGTTCTTCGACGTTCCGACGGTGTGCCCGCCGGTCAACTTCTTCGACCCGCAATTCATCACCACGGGCCGTTTCGCCGATCAGGCGTCGAACGACTTCATCTTCGCCAACGCCCTGCAGACCACGCTGGTGAACCAGTTCACCTTCCAGGGCTTCACCTCGGGCGATCTCTACGACATCCCGTTCGGCGGCACCGTGTCGGCGGCGATCGGCTGGGAATACCGGCTTGACCAGATCGAGACCGTCAATGACGGCCTCGTGGCCACGCCGAACTCCTTCACCTCGGGCAACACCGATGTCGGCTCGAACGGCGAGCGCAACATCTGGGAAGGCTTCCTCGAGCTTTCCATCCCGCTGATCGAGAACAAGCCGTTCGTCGACCGCTTCCAGATCGACGTGGCGACGCGCTACACCGAAGAGCAGTTCTTCGGCGCGGCGTGGACCTACCAGATCAAGGGCGAGTATGCGCCGGTGGATTACTTCTCCGTCGCTGCGGGCTTCGGCACGTCGTTCCGCGCGCCGGACACCGGCGAGCAGTTCGGCACCGGCACGACCTTCCAGGCCTTCACGCGCCAGGACCCGTGCCTGCCCTCGACCAACACGCTCGAGACCGCCGACGGCACCAACAACCCGCCGGGAGTTCCCGACGGCGTGGTGTTCTACGACGCGACCCAGGACGAGCGTCAGCAGTCGGTGATCGATCTCTGCGAACAGCTCGGCGTCCAGCTTCCCACCGGTCCGCTCGACGTCGCCGGCGCCTCGGCGCTCGGCCTGTTCGGTCTGGGCACGCCGTCAGGCTCGTTCCAGAACTTCTCGGTGCTGTTCGCCAATGGCGGCTCGACGACGGTGAACCCGGAAACCTCGGAAGCCTTCTTCGCCAAGGCCACCCTGCAGCAGCCCTGGTTCGACATGTTCGACCTGAGCCTGTCGATCAACTACTTCGAATACGAAGTCGAAGACTCGATCGGTCAGCTCAGCTCGGGCCTGATCCTGGGCAACTGCTTCAACGACCCGAACGCGGTTGTGGTCAACGGCGTCATCCAGGGCGATCTCTGCCAGTTCCAGGAGCGTGATCCGAATACGGGCCTTCTGACCTTCGTCAACGAAGCCTCGTTCAATCTCGGCGTCCTGACCTCGCGCGGCATCGACTACAATGCGCAGTTCAACATGAACCTCGCCGACCTGCCGCAGCTCGGCCAGTACATGTCGCCGATGGGCGATGACCTTCGCCTTGGCGTGACGTTCCGCGCCACGCAGTCGCTGGAGAACGCGGAAGACGTGAGCGGCAACGGCGTCTTCAACGACAATCTCGGCGAGTTCGGCTTCCCGGAGCTGCAGTACAACATCACCAACCAGCTCAGCTGGGGCGACTTCACGGTTCTGCACCGCTACCAGTACCGTGAAGCCACCGACAACGGGCTGAACCCGTTCGGCGGCGGCAATGTCTGCGTGCCGGCGCTCAACGCCCGCGGCGAAGACAGCTCGGGCTGCACCGAGTACATCGATCTGCCGAACGTGTCCCTGCACGACCTGACGGCGGTTTATCAGCACGACACCTGGCGCATCCGCGGCGGTGTCCAGAACCTGATGAACACCGTGGTGGTGCGCGACGTCGCAATTCCCAGCGACGGCGAAACCGGCACGCCGTTCGGCCTGGGCTACTCGCTCAACGGCCGGACGTTCTTCATGAACATCTCCAAGGTCTTCTGATCCAGCCTGCTGGACGAAGCCTCAGGGCCCGCTCTCCGGAGCGGGCCCTTTTCTTTTGCGGTCCATGAAAAAACCGCCGTGCGGCCGGCGCACGGCGGTTTGTCGTCCAGCGTCCGGGGCGAAGCCTCAGGCCGCGTCCATCACCCGGGCGACTTCATCGACCAGCTCGCGCAGATGGAACGGCTTGGAGAGCACCTTGGCGTCTTTCGGAGCCGCCGAGCCGGCGTTGAGGGCGACGGCGGCGAAGCCGGTGATGAACATGATCTTCATCGTGGGGTCGAGCGCGGCCGCCCGGCGCGCCAGCTCGATGCCGTCCACGCCGGGCATGACGATATCGGTCAGCAACAGGTCGTAGACGCCGGGATGCTCGCCGAGCGCGGTGAGGCCGGCCTCGCCGTCGGAAACCGATTCCACGTCATGACCCGCCCGGCTCAGCGCCTTGGCGAGAAAATCGCGCATCGACGAGTCGTCTTCCGCCAGCAGAATGCGGGCCATCGGTCAGCTCCCCCGAGAATCCATAGCGATAGGATCAGGTCTAGGCCTTGCCGGTAAAGGGGGATTGAACACCCTGATGAGCAAGCCCGCCCATTTGCGGCGCCGGGGCGACAGTTTGCGCCGCCTTGCCCCGTTGACCGCAGCGCAGTGCGCGCCCGAAGATGGAAAAGTGACAAAGTTTCAGACGCCCCCTCCGGACGATGCGGATTCGGCGCGCGCAGTGAGCGTGCGCCGGCCGCAGGTGTGCGCGTCGCGTTTCATCTTCACCTGTCCGCACTCCGGCGCTGATTACAGCGAGAGCTGGCTCTCCCAGACCGATGCGCCGCTGGCGCTTCTGCGCCGCTCGGAGGACGCCTTTGTCGACCGGCTCACCGATGCGGCGCCCGAGCTCGGCGCGCCGCAGATCGTGGCGCATTTTCCGCGCGCCTTCGTCGACCCCAACCGGGCGCCTTTTGAGTACGACCCGGCCATGTTCGCCGATGCGCCCCCGGGCGATCCCGATCAGCTGAGCCCGCGCGCCGCCGCGGGCCTCGGCGTGGTGCCGCGCGTCGCTGCGGACGGCCGGCCGCTCTATGCGCGCAAGCTGCCCTTCGCCGAGGCGGAGCGGCGGCTCGAGACCTTCTACAGGCCGTATCACGACGCCGTGCGCGCCGAGATCGACGCCGTGCGGTCCCGGTTCGGAGAGGCGGTCGTCATCGACTGCCATTCCATGCCCGCCGCAAGCGCGCGCGGGGCGGACATCGTTCTTGGCGACCGCTTCGGCGCAAGTTGCGACCGCGGCCTGATCATGCGCGCTGAAGTCTCGCTTCGGCGTTTCGGCTTTTCCGTCGTCCGCAACCGTCCGTACGCGGGCGGATGGACGACGGAACACTATGGGCGCCCGGAAGAGGGCGTGCATGCGCTCCAGATCGAGATCAACCGGGCGCTCTACATGGATGAGGCGCGCGTGCGGCCTGCAGCCGGGTTCGCCGCCTTGAAGCGTCGTCTGAGCCTGTGGATGCAGGCGCTCGTCGGCGCACCTGAATACGGCGCAGAAGCCGCCGAATAGGCGCTTGGCGCGCTCATCACGTTTCTGTAACAATTAAATCATTAACTGCGCTTAACCGCAGGGCGTCCCTGAATCCGTTCAGGACAGTTTTTGGGCATTGAACCGGCGCGACTCCCGGAGCCCGCGGCGGCCAAAACATTTGGGAGTGTTGGCGATGACCAACGAAATCGATCACCATGTCGGCAAGCGATTGCGCCGCCGCCGCCGCCTTCTCGGGCTCACCCAGCAGCAACTCGCCGAATCCGTCGGGATACGGTTCCAGCAGGTGCAGAAATACGAATGCGGCGCCAACCGCGTCAGCGCGAGCCGTCTCTTCGAGCTTGCCGAAGCGCTCGACGTGCCCGTCCAGTACTTCTATGAAGGGCTCTCGACCCGCACGGAAAACGCGGGCCGGGAGGGCGAACAGCTTGCGCCCGACATCCTGTCGCAGAAAGAGACCGTCGACCTGGTCCGGGCGTACTACAAGCTGGGCGAGCGGCCCCGCCGCCGGCTTCTCGAGCTGGCCAAGGCCCTCGATCCGGACGCCCGTTTCAAGGACGGTTCGGATGATCCGGAAACGGCTTGAACGCTCGTCAGACCTCTGATCTCGAACTCGTCGCCCGCCTCGCCGACGCCGCCCGTGCGCCGGCTCTGAAGCACTTCCGCACACAGACCGCCGTGACCGACAAGGCGCGCGCTACAGACGGGGCGGCCTTCGACCCCGTTACGTCCGCCGACCGGGAGACCGAGGCCGCCATACGCGCCGTGCTGGCGGAGGCCAGGCCCGACGACGGCGTGGTGGGCGAGGAAGGCGGTCTGCAGGAGGGGCGCAGCGGGCGAACCTGGGTGATCGATCCGATTGACGGGACGCGCGCGTTCATCGCCGGCCTGCCGACCTGGTGCGTGTTGATCGCGCTTGTCGAGGACGGGCGTCCGGCGTTGTCCGTGATTGACCAACCGTATACGGATGAACGTTTTCTCGGCATTGACGCCGAAGGCGCGCGCAACGCCTGGATAGAGCGCGGCGGAGAGCGGCGGCCCTTGCGCGTCTCCGGACGTGCGCGTCTGGAAGAGGCGATCCTTTCGACGACGGATCCGAACCTGTTCGCCGGCGAGGAGCGGATGCGGTTCGAGGCGGTGCGCGCGCGGGCGCGCCTGACGCGGTACGGTCTCGACGCCTACGCCTACGCCATGACGGCGCTTGGCGGCGTCGATCTTGTCGTGGAAAGCGGGCTGAAGCTGTGGGACCGCGCCGCGCTGGCGCCGGTCGTGCGCGGAGCGGGCGGGGTTTTTACCGGCTGGAACGGCGAAGAGGACCCCGCCTCAGGCGCGGTTGTGGCGGCCGCCGGCGAAGCCCTGCACGCGGAAACGCTCCGCGTGCTGGGCTCCGCCGTCTAAGGCTACGAACCGGAGGCGTCGTCGGCCGGGGCCGCCGTCTCCGCCGGCTTGCGGAAGCGCAAGGTCATGCGGTCGCTTTCGCCGATGGCGTCATACGGCGCGCGGTCGAATTCCGGGTCCGGATCTTCACCGAACGGCGAGGTGCGCGCGACGGGCTGAAGGGTCCAGACGCCGAACGGATGGTCGGCCGTGTCGGCGGGGTTGGCGTTGATTTCGCTGGCTTCCTCAAGGACGAAACCCGCTTCTTCCGCCATGGCGATCACATAGTCCTGCTGGACATAGCCTGTCCCGGCGCGCGGATCCTGCTCCGCCGTGCTCGGGAGGCGGTGCTGCACCAGACCGAGCACGCCGCCCGGCTTCAGCGCGGCGTAGAAGTCGGCGAACGCCTTCTCGGCGTAACCGCCGCCCAGCCAGCCGTGCGTGTTCCGGAAGGTCAGCACGTAATCCGCCGTGCCGGGCGCGACGATCTGTTCGCTGTCCGGGCCGAAGCTGGCGATTTCGATCTCGCCATAGGGTTCGCCGGAAAAGCGCGCGAGATAGTTGTCGACCACGCGCTGGCGGGCTTCGCTGTCCGTGGGGAAGTGCGCGGCGACATAGGTTCCGCCGTTGGCGTTGATCCAGGGCGCGAGCACCTGGGTGTACCAGCCGCCGCCCGGAGTGATCTCGATGACGGTCGTCGACGGATCGACGCCGAAGAAGCGCAGCGTTTCAACGGGATGGCGCCATTCGTCGCGCGCGGCGCTTTCGCCGCGCCAGTCGCCGGCCACGGCCCATTCAAGCGAACCGGTTTCAGGACCGGCGGCTTCCGGGGCCTCGGCTTGCGCCTCCGGGGCGGCTTCGCCGGTCTGGACGTCGGCGTTGGCGGTTTCGGTCTCGCCGGCGGCGGGCTCGGGGCTTCCGCAGGCGGCGAGAAGCAGCGGCGCGGCGGCGGCGGCGAGCAGGGCGTTCAGTTTCAGGGTCATGGCGCGGGTCTCCCTCCGGGGCTCAAGGCGTCCGGGAGACTGGATAGCCCGATTGGTCCGGATGAGCCACCGCGCACGCGCGTTGTCTTGCGCGGGCCGGGGCGCGTTCCTAACTCAAAACGCGGGTCGCCGAAGACGGGGCCCGGCCGGAGGACGTCTCGCCGCCTGACGGGGTGAAGCGCCGCCGGTGAACCGAAACGATCGCTCAATGGAGGATCATGTGCGTACGACTGACTACAGCCCGCTTTACCGCACCATCGTCGGCTTCGACCGGCTCGCCAATCTGATCGACTCAGCCGGCAAGCTGGAGACCGGGGCCGGATACCCCCCATACAACATCGAACAGCTGGGCGAGCACGAATACCAGATCGAGCTCGCCGTCGCCGGTTTCTCCGAGGCTGAACTGACGGTCTCCGTGGAGGACTCCGTGCTCGCCGTGGCCGGCAAGCGCGCGATCGAGGATGACGCCGCCGAGCGCACCTTCCTGCACCGCGGCATCGCCGAGCGCGGCTTCGAGCGGCGCTTCCACCTGGCCGATCACGTCCAGGTGCGCGAGGCGAAGCTTGAGAACGGCATGCTCTCGATCCGGCTCGAGCGCGAAATCCCCGAAGCGAAGAAGCCGCGGCGCATCGCCATCAACGGGAATACGGAAGCCCGCCTCATCGAAGGCGGCAAGTCGGACACCGCCTAGGCGCGTCCGCATGCGCTCAGCGGTTCCTTCCCCGGCCGCTTGACGCGCAGATTGAAGAGCCTCGCCCGGCGCGCTCCCCTCGCGCGCCGGGCGTTTTTCATGCCCGGTCAGAGGCCGAGCTCGCTGCGCAGCGCGGCGATATCCTCAAGCCAGACGCGCGCGGACGCATCCGACGGCGCGCGCCAGTCTCCGCGCGGCGACAGCGCGCCCGCGGATGTGACCTTCGGCCCGTTGGGCATCGCTGAACGCTTGAACTGGCTCGTCGCGTAGAAGCGCCGGGCGAAGACCTCAAGCCAGCCCACGATCTCGCCGATTTCGTAGACCGGCCCGTCCCGGCCGGCCGCGCTTGCGGCCTCGGAAGAGAACGCCTTCGCGGCGAGATAGGCGATCTTGCGCGGGGCCATCCCGTAGCGCACGGCATGGTGGAGGAAGAAATCATGCAGCGCGTACGGCCCGATGACGGCCTGCGTGCTCTGGATCGCGCCTTGCGCGTCGGCGGGCACGAGTTCGGGCGAAATCTCGGTGGAGAGTATCGCCTCGAGCACGCGGCTCGCCTCGGCGCCGAACTCGCCACGCCTGGAGACCCAGCCGATAAGGTGCTGGATCAGCGTCTTCGCTACCGATGCGTTGACGTTGTAATGGGCCATCTGATCGCCCACGCCGTAGGTGCACCAGCCCAGCGCCAGCTCCGACA
>CAZLOV010000034.1:0-8703 GCA_964561235.1 uncultured Caulobacterales bacterium | reverse complement strand
CGACAGATCGCCGGTGCCGACCACCAGCCCGCCTTCGTGATTGGCGATGCGGAACAGGTAATCCGTGCGCAGTCCGGCCTGAACGTTCTCGAACGTGACGTCGTAGGTTTTCTCGCCGTGCGCGTAGGGATGGCCGATGTCGGACAGCATCTGCTCCGCCGCCGGGCGGATGTCGATCTCGCGCCACTGAGCGCCGAGCGCCTCGATCAGGGCGATTGCGTTGGCGCGGGTCTGGGTGCTGGTCGCAAAGCCCGGCAGCGTCGCCGCGATGATGTTTGTCCTGGGCAGGCCCAGAAGGTCGAAGGCGCGCGCCGTTACGATCAGCGCCTGGGTTGAGTCGAGCCCGCCGGACACGCCGATGACGGCTTTCTCGATGCCGGTTGCGCGCAGGCGCGCGGTCAACCCCTGCACCTGGATGGAGTAGGCCTCGAAGCAGTCTTCATCCAGACGGTCCGCGTCGTCCGGCACGAACGGGAAGGCGGCGACATCGCGCGCCATCGGCAGATCGCCTGCAGGCGGATCGAGGCGGAAGCCGACATGGCGCAGTAGCGCGCCTTCGCGCTCCGCCGCGTCGCGGAAGGTGGAAAGCCGGATGCGGTCCTGCACGACGCGTTCGAGGTCGGCGTCGGCGATGAGGCCCGCCGGCGCGTCTTCCTGAAAGCGCCCGCTGGCGGCGAGAAAGCCGCCAAGCTCGAAAAGGCTGAGCTGGCCGTCCCAGGCCAGATCGGTGGTGCTTTCCCCCGGTCCCGCGGCGGAGAAGAGATAGGCCGACTGGGTGCGCCGGGACTGGTCCGCGCAGATCGCCGCGCGGTCGCGCGACTTTCCGATGGTGGCGTTGGAGGCGGACAGATTGGCGATCAGCGTCGCGCCGCCCAGCGCCAGCCGCGTGGAGGGCGGGATCGGGGCCCACAGATCCTCGCAGATCTCCACGCCCAGGATGAGGTGAGGGGCGTCCTGCGCCTCGAAGAGGAGGTCGGCGCCGAACGGCGCGGTCTGGCCGGCGAAGCGGATCTCGTCGCGCAGCACGCCTTCGGCGGATGAAAACCAGCGCTTTTCATAGAATTCGCGGTAGTTCGGCAGATAGCTCTTGGGGACGACGCCCAGAAGCCGTCCGCGTTGGATCACCAGAGCGCAGTTGAAGAGCTGGCTCGCCTGGCGCACCGCACATCCTGCGAGCACGACCGGCCGGCGTTCCGCGCTCGCCGCGATCAGCCGCGCGGCGGCGGCTTCAGCCGCGTCCAGCAGCGCAGCCTGATGATGCAGGTCGTCGATCGCATAGCCCGACAGGCCCAGCTCGGGAAACAGGCACACGCCCGCACCGGCCTCGTGGGCTGCTTCGAGCAGCGGCAGCATGGCGTCGAGATTGGCGTTCGGGTCCGCCGGGGTCACACGCGGCGAGTACGCAGCCACGCGCACGAAACCGTGTGAATAGGGATTGTCGAAGCCGGGCGGGGTAAGGGTCATGTCGCGGCGGGTCTTTTGCTCAAAACGAGTATTAGCCGGTGTACGCCCGAAATCGCGGCGGCGCAAACCTGAGGGAGGGTCACGCCGCTGCGACGTCGACGGCGCCGGTCAGATCCGCGGCCGTTTCGATTCCCGCCGGCAGGCGCGCGCCGGTGAAGCAGCTGTCGATCAGCGCCGCGCCGCGCAGGTCCGCGCCGATGAGCACGGCGTGGGAGAAGTCCGAGGTACGCGCGCGCAGACCGCGCAGATCCGCGCCGGAGAGATCGACATAGCGAAGCGCGGCGTTGTCCAGACAGGCGTGATGGCGGCGGCTGCGCGAGAGCAGGAGCGGCGCCATTTTGACCCCGCGCAGATCGGCGTTGTTGAGCCGTGCGGCGGTCAGATCCGCCCCGCGCAGGTCAGCCCCGGCAAGTTTCACGCAGCGCAGATCGGCCCCGCGCAGATTGGCGCCCTGGAGCTGCGCGCCCTCCATGTTGAGCCCGTAGAAGGTCGCGCGCGGCGCCTTGAGCGCGGTGAGGTTCCGGTTCGCCAGCGAGTCGAGCGCGCGCAGGTCCATGTCTTCGAAGCTGACGGGCGCGCCCTCCGCACCGCCGGTTTCGCACCAGCGGGCGTGGTTCTGCAGGGCGATGATCGCCTCGACGGAATCCGCCGTCAGCGCAATGCCCACGGGCCGCTCGGTCAGCGCGCCTTCAATGCGCGCGCCGCGGATCTGGCCCGGATGGAGCTTCACACCGACGAGCACGCTGTCGGTGAGGTCGGCCTGGGAGAGATCGGCGCCGGCCAGATCGGCGTTCTGCAGGTTCGCGCCTGTGAATTTCGAACCCTTGAGATTGGCGTTGCGGATGTTTGCGCCGATCAGCACCGCATCGGAAAAGTCGCTGCGCTTGGCCTGGAGGCCGGCGAGATGACTGTCCCTGAGATTGGCGCCGGTGAAGTTGGCGTCCCCGCCGTCGCTCGGGCGGTTGGAAGGATGGATGGAGACCAGCCCCATCTTGTTGTCGAGCTGCGCGATCGCGCCTTCGCGCAGGTCCGCCCCTTCAAGGTCGGCGTTGGTGAGATTGGCCCCGCGCAGGATCGCGCCCCGAAGATCGGCGCGCGCGAGATTGGCCCCGGACAGGTCTGCGCGCCGCAGGTCGGCGGAGAAGAAGCACGCCGTTGTAAGATCTGAGCCGCTCAGCTGCGCGCCGGTCAGAATGGCCCCGGAAAAGTTCGCTCCGGCCAGATTCCTGTTGGAAAGGTCGAGGCCTTCGAGAACCTTGTATGCGAGGTTCGCGCGCCCGCCGCCCATGCGCCCGCTGACGAAATCCGCATGGCGGTCGCAGATGTCGTCGAGCCGCTTCTGGTTCAGGCGCTCGAAAACGATGGCGTGGCCGATCATGGCGCGCGCGGGTCCCCGTACCGAGTGGAAACGGCACCCTAGCGCGGGCCGGTTAACTCTGCGTTCGCGATGGCCGGCGCACGCGCGTCGCGCCGGCTTCGCCCAGCCGGCGGAGCGCGTCGTCCTCGCTTTCACCCGGTTCCGCGCTCAGCTCGGCGTCGAACAGCGCGGGCCTCGGGTCCTCCGCCAGAAGCGGCTTGCCGCTTTCAAGCCGCATGAAGAACCCGGCGTTGAGCAACCGCGCCTCGGCCTCGCGGAGGCCTGTTTCAACCGTGATCCCCGCTGCCTTGAGGATTGCGACGCCTTGCCCGTCGACCTTGGGAAACGGGTCGCGGCAGGCGATCACCACCCGCGCGACGCCGGCTTCGGCCAGCGCTTCCGCGCAGGGCGGCGTCACGCCGTGATGGGCGCAGGGCTCAAGGGATACATACGCCGTAGCCCCCTGCGCCGCCACGCCCGCCTTGTCTATGGCGAGCCGTTCGGCGTGCGGCCGGCCCCCCGGCGCGGTGGCGGCGGCGGCCAGCACCCGTCCGTCCTTCACCAGCACGCAGCCGACAGCCGGGTTCGGCGCCGTCGAGCCCAGGGCGGCGAAGGCTTGCGCAAGGGCGGCGTCCATGAAACGCCGGTCGACGGGCGGGAAGCCGTCGGACATGAACGCCTCAGGCCGAGGCCGGGGCGAACGCGGGCACGGGCTGGGCGCGCGCCTCGTCGAGATAGCGCGCAGAGGCCGGCTTCAGCCCGTCGAGTTCGACGATCATCGGATTGCCGGTAGGGATCTCGACGCCGACGATCTCCTCGTCGCTGGTGTTGAAGATCAGCTTGACCAGCGCGCGCAGCGAATTGCCGTGCGCGGCGACGATCACGGTCTCCCCGGCTTCAAGGCGCGGCGCGATCAGCTCGTCGAAACAGGGCCGGACGCGCTCCAGCGTCAGCGCGAGGCTTTCGCCCGCCGGAAGGTCATCTGCTGCTAGACCGGCATAGCGCGGGTCCTGGGCGGGGTGGTGAGGATGGTCCTCGGCGAGCGGCGGCGGCGGGGTGTCGTAGGATCGCCTCCAGATCTTCACCTGATCCGCGCCGTGCCTGTCGGCGGTTTCGGTCTTGTCCAGTCCGGTCAGCGCGCCGTAATGGCGTTCGTTGAGCCGCCAGTCCTTGACGACCGGCGTCCAGACGCGATCGAGCGTCTCGAGGCTCAGCCAGAGCGTGCGGATGGCGCGCTTGAGCACGCTGGTGAAGGCGATGTCGGGCTCCACGCCTGCAGACTTCATCAACTCGCCCGCCCGGCGCGCCTGGGCTTCGCCGTCTGTGGTCAGGTCGACGTCCACCCAGCCGGTGAACCGGTTTTCGAGGTTCCACTGGCTCTGGCCGTGTCGCAGAAGGATCAGGCGGGACATGGACGGTGCGCTCCTCAGGCGGCGGGAAAGGGCGGCGGAATGTCGCGAAGCCGCGGCGCCGCGGCGTCCTTTTCCGACAAGACGGGTTCCGCGACGCCCCAGTCGACGGCGAGGTCGGGGTCGTTCCATGCGACCGCGCCGTCATGGGGCTTGGAATAGAAGTTGGTGACCTTGTAGGCGACCCGGGTGTCCGGTTCGAGCGTGAGGAAGCCGTGCAGGAAGCCTTCAGGCGCCCACATCTGCGCGCCGTTGCGCGAATCGAGGCGGGCGGAGACGTAACGGCCGTAAGTCGGGCTGCCGGTGCGGACATCGACGACCACGTCGAGAACCGCGCCGGTGATCACCTGCACCAGCTTGCCCTGGGCCATCGGCGGCGCTTGGAAATGCAGCCCGCGCAACGTGCCGGGCTGGGCGGAATAGGAAAGATTGTCCTGGACAAAACGCGCCTCGAAACCGGCCTCGGCGAGCGTGCGCTCGTTCCAGGTTTCGCTGAAGAAGCCGCGATCGTCGCCGAAGCGCCGGGGCGTGATGACAAGCGGGCCTTCGATGTCGAAACGCTGGATGTCCATGGTCGCGAGTTCCTGCGGGCGGCTTCTCGGGTTGGCGCTCCGTCTAGCAAGGCGCGCTGCGCGCTGCTAGACCGGGGCGCGGTGAAGCTCAGACCGCTGCGCCCTCCAGACGTCTTCCGGATCCGATACCGCCCGATGCCTGTTTCCGACCCTGCGCCGGCTGATCTTCTTGGCGCCATGCGCCGCACGCTCGACCTCGAGGCGCGCGCGCTCGACGCGCTGAAGGACGCCCTGGGCGAGCCGGCGCTCGAGGCGGTGCGCCGCGTTGCGGCGCTGGAAGGCCGGCTGATCTGCGCAGGCGTCGGGAAATCGGGCCATGTCGCGCGCAAGATCGCTGCAACGCTGGCCTCCACCGGAACGCCTGCGCAATACGTGCATCCGTCCGAAGCCAGCCATGGCGATCTGGGCATGATCACCCCGAAGGACGCCGTCCTGGCGCTGTCCAAGTCGGGGGAGACCGCCGAGCTCGGCGATCTCATCGCCTATTGCCGGCGTTTCGGCGTGCCGCTCATCGCGATGACCTCCGGGGCGCAGAGCACGCTGGCGCGCGGCGCCGACGTCACGCTTCTGCTGCCGGACGCCGAGGAGGCCTGCGGGGAGACCCGTGCGCCGACAACCTCGACCACCTTGATGATGGCCTATGGCGACGCGCTCGCCGTGGCGCTGATCGAGGCGCGCGGCTTCACCGCGTCGGACTTCGCCGTGTTCCATCCCGGCGGCGCGCTCGGCGCGGCTCTGGCGACGGCGGAAACGCTCATGCACGCGGGCCCGGCCATGCCGCTCGTCGCCGCGGAGGCGGACATGGGACAGGCGCTGTTGGAGATGAGCGCCAAGGGCTTTGGCTGCGTCGGCGCGCTGGAGGATGACGGCCGCCTCGCCGGGCTTGTCACTGACGGCGATCTGCGCCGCCACATGGCCGGCGATCTCCTGTCCCGGCGCGTGCGCGATGTGATGACAGCAGACCCCGTCACGCTCGCGCCCGGCGTGCTCGCCGCGGACGCCCTGCGGACCATGACGGCGGGCGCGCGCAAGATCACGCAGATCTTCGTCGTGGACGCGGATCGCCGCCCGGTCGGGCTTCTGCACATCCATGACCTTCTGCGCGCAGGCGTGAAATGATCCGCGCCGGCCTGTCCCGTTTCTCGCCTCCGGACTGGCTGTTCTATCCGGGTGCGGCGCTGGCCGGAGTGCTCACCGTGGCGCTGGCGTTTTCACTGCGTCCGCCGGACGCCGTGCCGGAGGTGGACGGCGGCTCGGTCGTCCTGGAAGGCCGCGCGCTCAATGAGGTGCTTCCCGGTCCCGGCGTGCGCGTCGACTTCATCCCGCGCAGCGATTCCGGGCCTGTGATCCGGGTCCGGGCGGATGAGACCATCGAGGTGGGCGGGCGCCTGTTTCCCGGGGCCGCCGTTCCGGTGCCCGCCGAGATCGAGGCCGCCGCCATCGGCCGGCGCGTCCGCTTCGAGGTCGAGCTGCGCCGCGTCGACTCGGATCTCGAGCGCATCCAGATAGGCTATTTCACCGCCACGAGCGGGGCGAGCGGATGGATTCCCCAGCCTGTGGGAGACCGCTACGCCACCGTGGCCATCGAATTCGACGTGCCGGCGGGGGCCGCCGCCGACGGCCGGGAATGGGCGGGCGTCTGGCCCGACCCGGAAGGCCGCGGCCGCGCCGTGCTCATCCGGCGCATGGCCGTCAGCGTCGTCGAACCCGAACCCGAACCGGACGCCGCCATTGAGGAGGGACCAGGATGATCCCGCACGCCGCGCTTGAACCCAACACCTTCGCCTTCGAGACGGAGGCCCTCGTCAAGCCGACCGGCTTTCGCGAGTACGACGCGCGCTGGTGGATCGGCGCCCCCGGGGCGGACCCCGCCAAGGCGCCCGAGCTCAATCTCTACGGCGTCCAGGCGCTCGGCCTCGGACTGGGCACGCTGATGCATGAGCTCGGCGTCCGCCCGGCCATCGTGACCGGCCACGACTTCCGCAGCTATTCGCTCAGCGTGAAGCAGGCGCTGGAAGTGGGCCTGATGCAGGCGGGAATCGTCGTCCACGATATCGGGCTGGCGCTCTCGCCGATGGCCTATTTCGCCCAGTTCGACCTCGACGTCCCGTCCGTCGCGATGGTCACCGCCAGCCACAACGAGAACGGCTGGACGGGCGTGAAGATGGGCGTGCAGCGCCCGCTCACCTTCGGACCCGCCGAGATGGAGCGGCTGCGCGACATCGTGCTCAAGGGCGAGGGCGAAGCGCGCTCCGGCGGCGGCTATGTGCGCGAGACCGGCGTGCGCGAACGCTATGTCGCCGATGTCGCCTCCGGCCTCTCGCTCAAGCGCCCGCTCAAGGTCGTCGCCGCGTGCGGCAACGGCACGGCGGGCGCGTTCGCGCCTGAAGCCCTGTCGATGATGGGCGCGGAGGTCATCCCGCTTGACGCGGAACTCGACCACACCTTCCCGCGCTACAACCCGAACCCTGAGGACATGGCGATGCTGCACGCCGTCGCCGAGGCGGTGAAGGCCCACGGCGCCGACATCGGGCTGGCTTTCGACGGCGACGGCGACCGCTGCGGGGTGGTCGACGACGAGGGCGAGGAGATCTTCGCCGACAAGGTCGGTCTGATGCTGGCGCGGGATCTCTCCGCCCGGCATGCGGGGGCGAAGTTCGTCGTCGACGTGAAGTCGACCGGCCTGTTTGCGATCGATCCCGTGCTCGAGGCCAACGGCGCCTCGACGGAGTACTGGAAGACCGGCCATTCCTACATCAAGCGCCGCGCCAACGAGATCGGCGCGCTGGCCGGCTTTGAGAAGTCCGGCCACTATTTCCTGCAACCCCCTGTCGGCCGGGGCTATGACGACGGGCTCGTCGCCGCGCGCTGCATCCTGGAGATGCTGCAGAACAATCCCGACAAGTCGATGGCCGACCTCAAGCGCGACCTGCCGGTCTCCTACGGCTCGCCGACCATGTCGCCCTACTGCGCGGACGAGGAGAAATACGCCGTCGTCGACCGGATCGTCGCCGACGTGCGCCGCCTGAAGGAGGATGGCGCGCTCTTCGCCGGCCGCAAGCTCACCGAGGTCAACACGGTCAACGGCGTGCGCTTCTCGCTTGAGGGCGGCGCCTGGGCGCTGGTGCGCGCATCCTCGAACAAGCCCAACCTCGTCGTCGTCATCGAGAGCCCCGACAGCCACGACGACGTCAAGCGCATCTTCGAGGCGGTGAAGGGCGAACTTGCGCGTCATCCCGAGATCGGCGCCTTCGACCAGGAGCTCTGAGCGGCCGGGGACAGACGCCGCGGCGTCCCCGGGTCCGGCCGGCCGGCTTAGGCTTGCGCATCCTCGTGCAAGCCGGGAACGCCGCAATGACCGATCAGACCCCCCGCCACGCGCTGCCCTATGTCATGCCGGCCCAGGCGCAGAAGCACGTCACCGTCAATGAAGCGCTGATGCGCCTCGACGGCATCGTCCAGCTCGCGCTGGAGGCGCTTTCTGCGTCCTCCCCTCCGCCGGAGCCTGCGCCCGGCGCGAGCTGGGCGGCCGGTCCGGACCCGCAAGGGGCCTGGGCGGGCCATGCGGGAGAGATCGCGACCTGGCATCCGGAGGGCTTGCGGTTCGCGGTTCCGCAGGCGGGCTTCATCGCGTGGGACAAGAGTGCGGCGCGCGCCGTCGTGCATGACGGCGCCGGATGGGTTCCGCTGTCGGCGGCGGCCGATGCGCTTGACCGGCTGGGCGTCAACACGAGCGCCGACGCGATCAACCGCTTCGCCGTGAAGAGCGACGCCGTGCTCTTCTCCCATGACGACGTGACGCCCGGCTCGGGCGATGTCCGTTTCATCGTCAACAAGGCTGCGCCGGCGAACGCCGGGGAGATCCTGTTCCAGAGCGCCTGGTCGGGCCGCGCCGCTTTCG
>CAZLOV010000033.1:0-19020 GCA_964561235.1 uncultured Caulobacterales bacterium | reverse complement strand
CCATGATTATACGCGCATGCTGCTCGACGCGATGCCGCGCATCGACCAGCCCGACCGCGACGGCCACGCCAAGCTTGAGCCGCTCGCCCCCGGGGCGGAAACGCTGCTTTCCGTCGACGACGTTCAGGTGCGCTTTCCCGTCAAGGTCGGCGGCGGCCTGTTTCCCAAGACCAAGCCGTTGCGCGCCGTCGACGGGGTGACGTTCGACCTCGCCCGCGGAGAGACGCTGGGCATCGTCGGCGAAAGCGGCTGCGGCAAGTCCACCCTGGCGCGCGCGGTTCTGCGGCTGGTTCCCGCGAGCGCGGGCGTGGTGAGCTGGATCGGCAAGGACCTGCTGAAACTCTCCGCCGGCAAGATGCGCGACCATCGCGAGGATTTGCAGATCGTCTTTCAGGATCCGCTGGCCTCGCTCAATCCGCGCATGACGATCGGCGCCTCCATCGCCGAGCCGATGCAGGTCTTCCGCAAGTCCATGACCGGCAAGGAGCGCGACGCCGAGGTGCGCGCCATGATGGAGCGCGTGGGCCTCGATCCGGACATGATCAACCGCTACCCGCACGAGCTTTCGGGCGGCCAGAACCAGCGCGTCGGCATCGCCCGGGCGATGATCCTCAAGCCCAAGCTGGTGATCTGCGACGAAGCGGTTTCCGCGCTGGACGTCTCGATCCAGGCGCAGATCATCGATCTTTTGATGAACCTGCAGGCCGATCTCGGCCTGTCGATGCTGTTCATCAGCCACGACCTGTCGGTCGTGCGCGAGGTCTCCCACCGCGTGATGGTTCTCTATCTGGGCCGCGTGGTCGAGATGGCCGGCCGCGACGCGATCTACGACGACGCGCGCCATCCCTATACGCGGGCGCTGATCTCGGCGGTGCCGATCCCTGATCCCGCGCTGGAGCGGAGCCGCGAGCGCCTGAAGCTCGGCGGCGACCTGCCCAGCCCGCTCGATACCCGCGCCTCCCTGCGCTTCCTGAAGTCGCGGCTGATCGATGATCCGGATGCGGAGCAGTACCGCCCGGCTCTCGTGGAGGTGGCGCCCGGTCACTGGGTCGCCGAGCACGATCCGATCGAGGCGGTTCTGGAGACCGGCTGAACCTGTATGCATCGTCATTTCCGCGCCGGGACCCGCAAGGCTAGGTTCCAGCGCCTGCGCCGCCTGTTGCGCGCGGAAAAGGAGACCCGATTGACGACGCCGCGCCCGATCGCCCGTCTGAGCCTCGCGCTCGCCGCGCTCGCCGCGGCGATCCTGGTTGCGTGCGACGGACCGCATGAGACGCCCGCGCCGCCGGACGAGCCCGTGCGCGGCTGGGCGCATGAGACAAGCCCCTTCGCTCCCGATCCGGCGGTGCGTTTCGGGCGGCTCGAAAACGGGTTGCGCTACGCCATCCTGCCCAACGCCACGCCCGCTGACGCGGCTTCGCTGCGCCTTGTGCTGGATGCCGGCTCGCTGCTCGAAAAGGACAACGAGCGGGGCCTTGCGCATTTCGTCGAGCACATGGCGTTTCGCGGCACCACGAACGCGCCCGAGGGCGCGATCACGCCGATCCTGGAACGCTACGGCCTGACATTCGGCGCCGACGCCAATGCCGGGACCTCGTTTGATTTCGCCTTCTACAAGCTTGATCTGCCCAGCGCGGACGAGGCGCGTCTGGAAGCCGGACTGTTCCTGCTCCGGGAGGCCGCCGGGGAAGTGCTTTTTGAACCCGGGGCGATCGATCGCGAACGCGGCGTCGTGCTGAGCGAGGAGCGCTTTCGCAACACGCCGATCGCGCGATACCAGGATGCGCTGTTCCGCTTTCTCTTTCCGCGCACGATCATTCCCGAGCGCATGCCGATCGGACTGGAGGAGGTGGTGCGCGAAGCCCCGCGTGAGGCCTTTGAGGCGTATTACAGGCGGGCCTACCGTCCCGACCGCGCCCTCCTGATCGTCGTCGGTGACGTCCAGCCTGATCGTATCGAGACGATGCTGCGCGAGGGGTTCGCGATCGATATTCCCGGCCTTGAGGTGGAGCGCGCAGCCTCCTTCGCGAGCTGGAGCGCCCCCGACGCTCCCCTTGCGACCCCGCGGATCGGCGATATCGAGGCGCTGGCGGCGCCGGAGTACGGATATTTCTACGATCCCGACGTGATCTCGCTGATCAATGTCGAGATCGTCACCCCTGCGCGCATGCCCGCCGACACGCCGGAGGCGCGCAAGATGCGCATTCTGCGGGGGCTCGGCCTGTCCATCGTCCAGCGCAGGCTCCAGTCGAGGGTCAATGCGGGCGAGAGCGCCCTTCTGGGCGTGAACCTTTTCGATGCGCAGTTCTTCGGCGCCGCCCGGCGAACCGGCGTGTCCGCCGTCGCCGCGCCGGCCCGCTGGCGGGAGGGACTGGCGGAGATCGAGCAGGCCCTGCGCGCCGCGCGCGATCACGGCTTCACCCAGGCGGAGCTCGAGGAGCAACTCGCCAATCTGCGCAATTCGGTGTCCATCGCCGCCAGACAGGCCGGCACGCGCGAGACCGCCGCGCTGGCGGATGCGCTGTTTGAAAGCTGGCGTTCGCGGGAGGTGTTCCTGCATCCCGCCGACAACGCCGCCCTGTACGAAGCCATGGAGCCGGACCTCACGGTCGAGGCGGTCGAAGCGGCCTTCGAGACGATGTGGGGCCGCGCGGCGCCGCGCGTGTTCGTGGCGGGATCGACGGCGATGGAGGACGGCGCCGCCGCGGTAGAAGCCGCCTGGCGGGAGGCGCGCGCCCAGCCCGTGGAGCCGCCGCAGGCGTCCGGACCGGACGCTTTCGCCTACACCGGTTTCGGTCCGCCTGGAGAGGTCGCCGCGCGTGCGGAGGTCGAGGATCTCGGGCTGGTTCAGTACCGCTTCGCCAATAACGTCCGGCTCAATGTCAAGCCGACGGATTTCGAGTCGAACGCGGTGCATGTACGGGTCGATTTCGGCGCCGGCGCACGGCGGCCGGCCCCCTCGGCGGGCATGGGCGGGATCGTGTGCGGCTCGTTCGGCGGCGGCGGTCTGGAGGCGCATGACGCCGACGCCCTCCAGCGCCTGCTCGCAGGCCGCTCGGTGAGTTGGGGGCTGTGCGTGGAGGATGAGTCCTTCGTCTTTTCGCATGAGACGACGCCTGCGGATTTCGAGCTTCAGCTGCAGGTCGTCGCGGCCTTTCTCTCCGCGCCGGGCTGGCGGGAGGACGGCTTGCGCCGTTTCCGCGCCGTCGCCCCTGAAGTGCGCCGCAACCAGAACGCCGACGCAGCTCAGCTCGCCGCCGCGAGGCTTCCGCGCCTCCTGCGATCGGGAGATCCGCGCTGGGGCTTTCCTACGGCTGAGGAGGTCGACGCCTTCACCATGGAGTCGGCGCAGGCCTGGCTCGCCGAGCCGCTCGCCCGCGGCGCGCTTGAAGTCACCATTGTGGGCGACGTCACGCCGGAGCAGGCGCGCGATGCGGTCGCGGCCACGCTGGGCGCGCTGCCCGAACGCGAGGCCGAGCCGGTTCTGGCGCAAGACACAGGTGAGATCAGCTTTCCGGCTCCGCAGGCGGATCCGGTCGTTCTTCGCTTCAATGGCCAGCCTGACCAGGCCCGCGTGGGCGTCTACTGGCCGACGCAGGACGCCTCCGACCTGCGCACCGCCCGCGCCGCGTCGATGCTCGCCACCGTGCTGCGCATCCGCGCGCTCGACGTTCTGCGCCAGCGCGAGGGCGCGACGTTCAGTCCGCTGGTCGAAAACGTCATGTCGGAGGTGTTCCCCGGCTACGGCTATATCGGGGTGTCCATGGGCGCAGACGCCGCGGAAGCCGATCGCGGGATCGCGCTGATCGAGACGGTCGCGCAGAGCCTTTATGAAGACGGCGTCAGCGCCGACGACCTTACCCGGGCGCGCGAACCCATCCTCAGCGGTCTTCAAAAGGACCTTGAACGCAACGCCTTCTGGCTGGAGCGGCTTGCGCGAAGCCAGCGGCGGCCGCAGCGCCTTGAGGCGTTGCGCTCGCTTGAGGCGGATTATCGCGCCGTCACGCCCGGCGAGATCGAGATGCTGGCGCAACGCTGGCTGCGTCCGGAACGCGCGCTGCGCGTTGAAATCCTGCCGCAGGGCGAGGCCGGCGGCGCTGAATCCGCTCGCGCCGGGGACTGATCGCGTTAATCTTCGGTCCGTACGCCTATTCGTTCATGACAGGAGGGGACTTCGCCATGCTCCGATTGACCGCCGCAAGCCTCGCTGCGTTCGCCGCAGCCGCTTCCGCTTTCGCCCAGGACGCGCCGGAGCGCGTCACCATGGGCAATCTGGTCATGGAAAACATCCCTGAGATACCCAGCGAGGTCCGCGAGGACATTCGCCGCTATCAGAACGCGCGCTCGGCCAGCTTCGCTGATTTCGCGCCGCAGGGCGGGATCTACATCTCCACCCGGTTCGGGGAGACGAGCCAGATCTTCCATGTCGGCGAGCCGATGGGCATGCGCCGGCAGCTGACCTTCTATGACGAGCCGGTCGGCGGCGCGTCCGCCCGCCCGGGCGGCGAGGGCGCGTTCATCTTTGGCCGCGACGTCGGCGGCGACGAGTTCTTCCAGGCCTTTCTGTTCGATCCGGAGACGGGCGAGAGCCTCCGCTTCACCGAGGCCGGCACCCGAAACCAGCCGGGCGCCTGGACGGAGGACGGCGCGCAGCTTGCCTGGACGCGGCAGCAGGACGGCGATCCGGATTCCGACATCCTCGTGGCCGATCCGTCCGATCCGTCCTCGCGCCGCGTGGTGCTGGAAGGCGAAGGCGCGATGTTCGCCTCGGACTGGTCGCCCTCGGGCGATCGCATCCTCGTGGGGCGCTACTACTCGATCACGCATTCCGATCTCTATGTGCTTGACGTTGAAAGCGGCGAGCTGACCGAGATCAATCCAGGCGCGACCGTCGCCTATGGCGATGCGGCGTTCAGCGGCGACGGCGAAAGCGTGTTCGTGGTGACTGACGAGGACAGCAATTTCCGCCGCATTCTCGAAATCGATCTGGAGACCGGCGACAAGCGCGTCGTCACGCCGGCGCACGACTGGGATGTTTCGGGTTTCGACCTGTCCCCGGACGGCCGCACGCTGGCCTATACGATCAACGCCGGCGGGGTGAGCGAGATCCGCCTCATCGACGCTGCGACCGGGCAGGCGCGCCCCGCCCCGGAGCTGCCTTACGGGATCGTCGGCGGGCTGGAGTTCGACGATGCAGGCGAGCGCCTGGGCTTCACCTTCACCTCGCCGACGTCTTCCGGCGATGCGTGGACCTATGATCTCGCCTCCAGCGAACTCACCCGTTGGACGATGAGCGAGCTCGGCGGGCTGAACCCGGACCAGCTGGTCTCCCCGGAGCTGATCACGTTTGAGAGCTTCGACGGGCTCGAGGTGCCGGCCTTCTACTACGCGCCCCGCAGCGAAGGCCCGCATCCCGTCATCGTGGACATCCATGGCGGCCCGGAAAGCCAGGAACGTCCGGGCTTCAACACCGGCATCCAGTACTGGGTCAACGAACTCGGCGCGGCGGTGATCACGCCCAACGTGCGCGGCTCCTCCGGTTACGGCAAGGCATACGTCGCGATGGACAACGGGATGAACCGGGAGGACAGCGTGCGCGACATCGGCGCGCTGCTCGACTGGATCGCCGAACAGCCCGAACTCGACAGCGAGCGGGTCGTCGTCTACGGCGGCTCGTATGGCGGCTACATGGTGCTCGCCAGCCTGACGCACTATTCCGACCGGCTTGCGGGCGGCGTCAACATCGTGGGCATCTCCAATTTCGTGACCTTCCTGGAGAACACCAACGGCTACCGCCGCGACCTGCGCCGCGCGGAATACGGCGACGAGCGCGATCCGGAGATGCGCGCCTTTCTCGAGGAAATCTCGCCGGCCAACCAGGCCGACCGGATCACCGCGCCGCTCTTCATCATCCAGGGCGCCAACGATCCGCGCGTGCCCGCCAGCGAGAGCGAGCAGATTCTTGCAGCCGTCCGCGAAGCGGGCGGCGATCCCTGGTATCTGCTGGCGATGGACGAGGGGCACGGCTTCCGCAAGAAGTCCAATCGCGACTTCCAGCGCGCCGCGGAAACCCTCTTCCTTCGCGAGGTGCTCAGCCGTTAGGCTCCGCCACGCCTTATCAAGGCCGCGTCCGGTCCCGGCCAGGACCGGACGCGCCGCCTTGGAGCCTTCATCGCCCTGTTTTTCAGCCAGTTCCGGATTTGTCTCATGTCTTCCTCCCCAATGGGTCTTTCGATCCTCGCCGCCTCCGCCCTCGCCATGACGCTGGCTGCCTGCGGCGGCTCGAACGAGGCCGCAGAGGCTGAAACCGAAACCGAAACCGAAACGGCTGAAGCCGCCGGCACGGAAACCGGCATGCCGGCCGCTGCAAGCGCCGTGGTGGCCGATGCGCGCGCCTGCTAAGGCGAGACGTCGGACGTGATTGTGAGCTTTACTGCACCGGACGTCGCGCAGGACGCCGACGCGCCGACCGCCAACGCCGCCGTCGCCTCGGCCTTCCTCGAGCACGCCGCTGCGGCGCCGTGCGTGTATTCCTTCGAGAACGGGCTGATGTTCCGCATCGACCAGGCGGTCAATGACGCGGCGCCCAGTCCCAATTCCGGCGAGCTGGTCCAGGTGCATTACGAAGGCCGGCTGCCCGACGGCACGGTGTTCGACAGCTCCTATGAACGCGAGCAGCCCGCGGTGTTTCCTTCCGACCGGCTGATCCGCGGCTGGGTGCAAGCCCTGCCGGAGATGAAGGTCGGAGAAAGCTGGACCCTGATGATCCCGCCGGAGCTCGCCTATGGCGAACGCGGCACTCCGGGCGGGCCGATCCCGCCGAATTCCGCGCTTGTCTTCAAGGTCGAGCTTCTGGGTCTTCCGGGCCGCGCGGCCGACGACGCGCCTGCTGAAGACAGCGATGGCCGCTGAGCACCCGCGCCTGAAGGCGGCGGTCGAGACGCTCTCCCGGCTCGTCGCCTTCGACACCACGTCTCGCGATTCCAATCTCGCCCTCATCGCGTATGTCGAGGCGTTCCTGTCGGGGCTCGGCGCGCGCTGCGAGCGGATCGTCAGCGCCGACGGCGCCAAGGCGAACCTGCATGCGGTGCTGGGCCCCGAAACCGACGGCGGGGTCGTGCTCTCGGGCCATTCCGACGTCGTGCCGGTCGACGGCCAGGACTGGTCGTCTGATCCCTTCGCGCTCACGCAACGCGAAGGCCGGCTGTACGGGCGCGGCGCCTGCGACATGAAGGGCTTCATCGCCTGCGCGCTGGCCTCCGCGGAGGCGTTCGCCGCAGCGCCGCTGAGACGGCCGGTGCATTTTGCCATCTCCTACGACGAGGAGGTCGGTTGCCTGGGCGCGCCCGCCATGATCGAGCGCATCGCCGGGAGTGCGCCAAGACCGTCCTGTGTGATCGTCGGCGAGCCCACGGACATGAAAGTCGTCTCCGGCCACAAGGGCCTGTTTTCCGTCCGTGTCGAGGTGAGGGGCAGGGAAGCCCACTCCAGCCTGATCCATGACGGGGCATGCGCGGTCACGCACGTCGTCGAGCTGATGCACTGGCTCAGCCAGGAAGCCGCCGCGCTGGCCGCCGCCGCCCCGGCCGACAGCCCGTTCGACCCGCCCGCCGGCACGCTCACCATCGGGCGCATGGGCGGCGGCACGGCGGTGAACATCCTTGCCCGGGACGCCTGGTTTGAAGCCCTGATGCGCCCGGCGCCGTGGGATGACGGTCCGGGCCTCGGCGAGCGCCTGAAGGCGCGCGCTGCAGCCCTGCAGGCGGAGATGCGCAGGACCGCGCCTGAGGCCTGGGTCACGGTGGAGATCCTGTCCAACGTGCCCGCTCTGGCTCCGGAACCCGGCGGCGAAGCGGAAACGCTCGCGCGCGCGCTCACCGGCGACAATGCGGAACGCACCGTTTCCTTCGGCACCGAGGGCGGCCAGTTCCAGCGCGCGGGTTTTTCCGCCGTGGTGTGCGGGCCGGGCTCGATCGCCCAGGCCCATCAGCCGGACGAGTTCATCGCGATCAGCCAGCTTGGCGCCTGCCTGCAGTTTCTCGACGGCTTGCGCGAGCGTCTGAGCGCGTCCTGATCAGCCGATCAGCCCGGAAAACGCCGGCGCGTCCGCGCCGCCGGGAAAGACCGTGCGATCGAGGTCGTTGCGGTCAAGCCCCCAGTGCTCGCTCAGCACGCCCTTTAACAGGCTGCGCAGGTCATTGGCGGGATAGAGGTCGCGGTCTTCGTACAGGCGTCCAAGACCCGGCCAGTCGCCGACAAAACCCGAGCCCGAGGCCGCGCCGCCGGTCAGGAAGGCGGCGCCGCCCGTGCCGTGGTCGGTGCCGTTTGCGCCGTTGACGCGCACCGTCCGCCCGAACTCGGTGACGATGAGCACAGCGGCGGTCTCCCAGCGCGCGCCCAGCCCGCGCTTCAGCGCCGCAACCGCCGCATCAAGCCCTGCAAGCCGGTTGGCGAGCTGTCCCGTCTCGGCGCCCTGGTTGACGTGCGTGTCCCAGCCGTCGAAGCCGAGGACGGCGAGATCCGGACCGTCAGGCGCGGTGAGCAGGTTTGCAGCCGCGCCGGCGAGCTCGGCATAGGCGTTCGGACCGCCGCCGCGCAGACCCCTTCGGCCCCCGTCCTCCATCCCGGTCATGCCTTCGGCCGCCTGTTCGGTGGCGATCGCCGCAGCCAGAGCGTCAGACAGGGCGGGGTCGTGCTGGTAAAGATCCATCAGCCGGAAAATCGTCGCTTCATCCGCAGACGGAAGAACCGCCGGCGCCCAGCTTGAGGCCTCCGCCGGGCCGCGCAGGACCAGCGGGATCGCGGGGCCGACACCGACAGCGCCTGGTGCGTCTGCGCCCATCAGCTGCAAGGTGCGGTTGAGCCAGCCGTCGCGCAGCGCGCCGGTTTCCTCGCCGCCGTGTTCGAGCACGTCCTGCCCGTCGAAATGGGAGCGTTCGCGATAGGGGCTGGCGACGGCGTGGGCGATCTTGAGCTCGCCGCCGCGCCACATTTCGCCCAGCACCGGCATGGAGGGATGCAGCCGGAACCCTTCGCCGAGGTCGGCGCCGCCTTCATAGGCGAGGCGGCCGCGAAGGGCTTCATATCGCGGGTCGGCTTGCGGGGCGGCGGCGGCGAGACCGTCGAGCGCGCCACGCAGGATGATCAGGACGAGCTTGCGGCCGTCCGCGCGCCGGGTGCGGGCGAAGGCGGCGGAAGAAAACGGCGCGGCGAGCGCCGCGCCGGCGCCGGCCTGGAGCAGGAAGCGGCGGCTGGGGGTAAGGATGCGGGTCATTGCGGACGCCTCCCTTAACGGCGCAGGAAATCGGGGGACATGAAGAGAAGCACCAGGCCCTGCTCGGTGCTCTCCGCGCGGGCGATCGCCTCGGCGGTGCGCGCGCTCAGGCGTTGGCCGAGGATCTGCGGACCGCGCTCGCGCGGACGCCCGGCCGGCCCGACGCGTTCGGCCAGCGTGTTGACGTATTCCACCCGCTTGAGCAGGGCGTCCGGGCCGGCCCAGTCCTCCTCGCGATCGGGCCAGCCTTCCGGGCTGGGCGCGGTGAAGGGCAACTGGCCGATGGCTGCATAGCTGCCGCCGATGCCGCGCGCAGGCGGCGCGTCGGCGTCCATGCCGCGCAGGACCGAGATCAGAAACTCCTCCGGCGTCTTGAATTTCTTCGCCTCCGGATCGAACGCGGAGGGGGCGGTCACGACCGCGCGTGCGATCGTCTTGAGGTCGCCGTCCGAGGCCGCCCACGCGGCTTCGATATGCGCGATGTCGGCCTCTTTCGGGTCGTCCTCGAAGAAGTGCCGCGCGAGCTTGGTGGAAACGAAGCGGCGGGTTTGCGGCTGCGCGGCCAGAAAGTCGAGGGCGTCGCGCGCCTTGTCCGGCCCGTCGCCGGTAAACCGCCGGCCGAGCAGGGTCTGGGGGCCGGGCTCGTGCAGCCGGGCGTCGAAGATCGCCCTGTCGAGCTGATCCGCGTTGTGAAGGCGCGGCCGGCCGACGGTCCAGCCGGTGAGGATGCGCGCGAAGCTTTCGACATCGGCCTGATCATACCCGCCGCCGACGCCGAGCGTGTGCAGTTCAAGGATTTCGCGGGCGTGGTTTTCGTTCAGTCCCCGCCCCACGCGGCGGCCGGCGCGGCTGTTCGGACCGACGGAGGCGGCGTTGTCGAGATAGACCAGCATTGCCGGGTGCAGCTCGGCTTCGCGAAGCAGCGTCGCGAAATCCGAAAAGGCGTGGGTGCGGATCGCCTCGCTCTCCAGCGTAGGCGCAACCATCGCCTCCTGCGCGCCGTTTCCGGAGACGGAGAAATGGTTCGACCAGAAGCGGATCCAGCGCTCGCGGAAGCTCGTTCCGGCCTGAAGCGCCGCCTCGGTGCGCGCAGCGACATGGGCGACCCGCGGCTCGCGCACCTGACGGCGCACCATCGCCTGAAGGTCTTCAAGATCGCTGCCGCCCTCGCGCTGGAGGCGCTGGATGTCCTGCAGATAAGCGCGCGTGGCCGCGAGCGCCTCCTGAGAGGACGGCACGCCGGGCAGCGGCGCGCCCCGCGCGTCCAGCTGGGCCAGAAGCCAGGCCTGCGGATCACGGACGGCGGCCTCGATCTCGCCGGGCCGGGCGCCAAGGCCGAATCGGGTCGCCGCGATGGCGGCATGGAGCGCGGTCATCAAACCTTCCTCACGCAGTTGCGTCAGGAAGGATACGCCGGACCGGCCGGAATCCCGCCGCTAAGTGCGCGGAGCGTCTAGGCGCCCTGCTGGGCGGCTTCGCGTTCCTTGTTCCAGAAGGAGACCGACTTCACCTTGGAGCGGTCGCACCGGCTGGAATACTTGCGCGCGATCTCGGCGACCTCCTCCATGAGGCCGGCCTTGAGCGTGATCGGATCGAGGCCCAGCGACAGGAAGGTCTCGTTTTCCACGTGCAGATCGTTCTCGTCCGCCTCGTTGCGCGGATTGGGCAGGCGCGCGACCTCCGCGCCGGTCAGTTCGGCGATCATCGCGGCAAGGTCGCGAACGCGGTGGGTTTCGGTCATCTGGTTGAGGATGCGCACCTTCTCTCCGGTCTGGGGCGGGTTGGTGATCGCCAGCTCGATGCACTTCACCGTGTCCTGGATGTGGATGAAGGCGCGCGTCTGTCCGCCGGTGCCGTGCACGGTGAGCGGGAAGTCGATGGCGGCCTGCATCAGGAAGCGGTTCAGCACCGTGCCGTAATCGCCGTCATAGTCGAAGCGGTTGATCAGGCGGTCGTCCATCTTCGTTTCGGCGGTCTGGGTGCCCCAGACGATGCCTTGGTGCAGGTCGGTGATCTTCACCTTATCGTTCTTGTTGTAGAAGTAGAAGAAAAGCTGATCCTGGGTCTTGGTCATGTGGTAAATGGAGCCGGGGTTTGCCGGATACAGGATTTCCTGTTCCTTGAGACCTTCCGACGTCTCCACTTTGACCCGCAGATAACCTTCCGGGATCTTCATGCCCGCGGTGCCGTAGCCGTAGACGCCCATCGTGCCGAGATGCACGAGATGGATGTCGAGCCCGGTCTCCACGATCGCCGCCAGCACGTCATTGGTGGCGTTGAGATTATTGTCGACGGTGTAGCGCTTGTGGCGCGCTGACTTCATCGAATACGGCGCGGCGCGCTGTTCGGCGAAGTGCACGATCGCGTCGGGCTTTTCAGACATCAGGAGATCGACAAGCTCCTGGTAGTCCTTGCCGATATTGAGCCGGTGGAAGGCGATCGTCTTGCCGGTGATTTCCTTCCAGGCGGCCAGGCGCTCGCCGATCGGGCGGATGGGCGTGAGGCTGTCGACCTCGAGTTCGATGTCGATGTTCCGGCGCGACAGATTGTCGACGATCACCACCTCGTGGCCCAGATTCGACAGATGAAGGGCCGTCGGCCAGCCGCAGAACCCGTCGCCGCCCAGAACGATCACTTTCATGTTGCTTGCATCCCCGGCTTGAGCCGCCTGTCGTGTCGGATTTGCAGCGGGTTCTGGCAGGACCGCTGACGGGATGCAAGCTTGCGCCGCCGCAGCGCAGCCCGGACGGTGGACGCGGAGGCGAGCGGCGGGTACATCCCCGCCGACATTTTCACCACCGAAGTTCGGTTTCATAGTCGAGGAACACGCCGATGGCCCTTCGCGTCGCCGTCAACGGTTTCGGCCGCATCGGCCGGCTTTGCCTGCGCGCCGTCCTGGAGCACCAGCGCTGGTCGGACGTCGAGGTGGTCGCGATCAACGACTCCGCGCCCGCCGCCACCAACGCCCACCTTCTGAAATACGACACCGTCCACGGACGGTATCCCGGAGAGGTGACCCACGGCGAGGACTGGATCGACGGCGGTTTCGGGAAAATCCGCAAGGTCGCCGACCGCGACCCGTCCCGCCTTCCCTGGAAGGAGATCGGCGTCGACATCGTTCTGGAGTGCACCGGCAAGTTCAACGAGAAGGCCGCCGCGTCCGCGCATCTGGACGCCGGCGCCAGGCGCGTCCTGCTCTCGGCGCCGGGCAAGAATGTCGACCGCACCGTGGTCTTCGGCGTCAATCATCAGGACCTGACCGCCAACGACGTCGTCGTCTCCAACGCCTCCTGCACGACCAACGGTCTCGCGCCGGTCGCCAAGGTGCTGCACGACGCCGTGGGCATCGCGCGCGGCCACGCCACGACGATCCACGCCTATACCGGCGACCAGCCCACGCTTGACCGCAATCACAAGGATCTGCACCGCGCGCGCGCCGCCGCCATGTCGATCGTGCCGACGACCACCGGCGCGGCGAAAGCCGTCGGGGAAGTGCTGCCCGAACTGAAGGGCAAGCTCGACGGCGCGGCGCTGCGCGTGCCGACGCCGAACGTCTCGGTGATCGATCTGGTCTTCCAGCCCGAGCGCGAAACCAGCGCGGACGAGCTCAACGCCGCGATCCGCGCGGCTGCCGACGCCGGTCCGCTCAAGGGCGTGCTGGGATATGACGACCTGCCGCTGGTCTCCACGGACTACAACCACGATCCGCGTTCCTCGGTCGTGGCGCTGGACAAGACCAATGTCGTCCAGGGCGGGCTCGCCCGGGTGATGACCTGGTATGACAATGAATGGGGTTTCGCCTGCCGCATGATCGACACGGCGCAGGCGATGGGCCGCTTCGTCTAGAAGCGGGCCGGGCGAAGGGGGACAGGCATGCTGCGCCGGCTTGAGAATTCCGGGATCCAGGGCGGCCGCGTGCTTGTCCGCGTCGATTTCAACGTCCCGATGAAGGACGGCCGGGTCGGCGACGACACCCGGCTGCGCGCGGCGCTTCCCACGGTTGAATGGCTGCGCGCGCGCGGGTGCGCCGTCGTGCTGTGCGCGCATTTCGACCGGCCCCGGGGTCGGCGCGTCCCGGAGATGAGCCTGGCGCCGGTCGCCCCGGCCTTTGCGGAAGTGCTGGGCGCGCCGGTCGCCTTCTGCGAGGAGACGGTCGGCGAGGCCGCCGAAGCCGCCGCTGCGGCGCTCGGCGCAGGCGAGGTGCTGCTGCTGGAGAACACCCGCTTTCATCCGGGCGAGGAGGCGAACGACCCGGCCTTCGCGCTCTCGCTGGCGCGGCTTGGCGACGCCTATGTCAACGACGCCTTCTCCGCGGCTCATCGCGCGCACGCCTCCACCGAAGGGGTGGCGCGCAGCCTGCCGGCCTGGGCGGGCCTCTCCATGGAGCGGGAGATCGACCATCTCACCGCCGCGCTCGAGAGCCCGAACCGGCCGCTTCTGGCTGTCGTGGGCGGCGCGAAAGTCTCCAGCAAGCTCGACCTTCTGATGAACCTCGTAAAGAAGGTGGACCGGCTGTTCATCGGCGGCGCGATGGCCAACACCTTCCTGCTTGCGAAGGGTCATCAGGTCGGCGCAAGCCTCGTCGAGCGCGATCTTGTCGGCACGGCGCGCGACATTCTCGATGCGGCCGCGGCCGCTGGCTCGGACGTTCTGCTGCCGGTCGACGCCGTGGTGGCGCGCGAATTCAAGGCGCACGCCGAGCATGAAACCGTACCGGTCGAGGACGTGCCCCCGGACGCGATGATCCTCGACGCCGGACCGGAAACGGTCGACCGCCTGGCCGACGCGCTGGATGCCGCGCGCACGCTGGTTTGGAACGGACCGCTCGGCGCTTTCGAGCTGGAGCCGTTCGACACCGCGACGGTCGAGGCGGCCCAGTACGCCGCGCGGCGCGCGCGCGAGCATCATCTCGTCGCCGTCGCCGGCGGGGGCGATACGGTCGCCGCGCTGAACCACGCCGGCGCGGCGCAGGGCTTCACCTTCGTGTCCACCGCGGGCGGCGCGTTTCTTGAATGGCTGGAGGGGCGGACCCTGCCCGGCGTGGCGGCGCTGCGCGAGCACGACGACGCCCGCGGCTGAGATTCAGGTTTCGCTCGACGGCCGGGCGGCGCAGCGGCTATGCCCGGCCCGGCTCCGGCACGAACCCGTTTTTTGATCGACCTGTCCTTTCGGAGAAGGCTCTATGGATATCGACGCGCTTTACGAAACCGCCCTGCGCATGGTCGCGCCCGGCAAGGGGATCCTCGCCGCCGACGAAAGCACGAAGACGATCGGCAAGCGTTTCGAGTCCATCTCGCTGGAAAGCACGCCTGAGACGCGCCGCGATTGGCGCGAGATGCTGTTCCGCACCGAACCGGCGATGAGCGACCATGTCTCCGGCGTGATCCTCTACGACGAGACGATCCGCCAGAACGCCGCCGACGGCGCGCCGCTGGTCGAGCTGATCCGGAAGGCCGGGACGGTTCCGGGGATCAAGGTCGACACCGGCGCCAAGCCGCTGGCCGGCGCTGACGGCGAGACGGTCACGGAAGGTCTCGACGGCCTGCGCGAGCGTCTGGATGAATACTACGCTCTCGGCGCGCGTTTCGCGAAATGGCGCGCCGTGATCAATATCGGCCCGGACGGGACGGACGAGCGTCCGTCCCAGTACTGCGTGAACGTCAACGCGCACGCGCTGGCGCGCTATGCGATGCTCTGCCAGGAGGCGAACATCGTCCCGATCGTCGAGCCCGAGGTCATCATGGACGGCGATCATTCCATCGAACGCTGCTATGAAATCACCGAGTTCACGCTCAAGCGCCTTTACGCCGAACTGTTCGAGCAGGGCGTGGTGCTGGAGGGCACGATCCTCAAGCCGAACATGGTGATTGCGGGCACGGCCGCCGCGCGCCAGGCGGACCGAGACGAAGTGGCCGAGATGACGGTGCAGTGCCTGCTCAACTGCGTGCCGGCGGCGGTGCCGGGGATCGCCTTCCTTTCCGGCGGCCAGTCCGACGTCGACGCCACCGCGCACCTCAATCTGATGAATTCGGGCTTCGATCTGCCCTGGCCTTTGACCTTCTCCTATGGCCGCGCGCTCCAGGCTGCGCCGCTGAGCGCCTGGGGCGGGAAACCGGCAAACGTCGCCGCCGCTCAGGCCGCCTTCAACCACCGCGCCCGCATGAACGGCCTCGCCGCTCTGGGCGAGTGGAGCGAGGAGATGGAGGGTCAGGCCGCCGCGTGACGCCATGGCCGAGCTCTACCTCCTCACGCCGCCGAAAATCGACGCGGGCTTTTCCGGTCTGCTGGCGCGCGCGCTGAACGCCGGACCGGTCGCCGCCGTGCAGGTCCGGCTCAAGGACCATCCGCGCGAAGAGACCGAACGCCACGCCCGGGAGCTGATCGCTGCGGCGAAGGCCGCAGGCGTGACAGCGATCCTCAATGACGACCCTGCGCTCGCGGCGCGCCTGGGCGCGGACGGCGTGCATGTCGGTCAGGATGACGCCGGCTACGCCGAGGCGCGCGCGGCGGTGGGCCGCGACGGCATCGTCGGCGTCACGTGCCATGACAGCCGCCATCTCGCTATGGAGGCCGGAGAGAAGGGGGCGGACTATGTGGCGTTCGGAGCCTTTTATCCAACCGTCACGAAAACGCCCAAGACGCAGGCTTCCCTTGATATTCTGGAGTGGTGGAGCGCGTTGTTCGAAATCCCCTGCGTCGCAATCGGCGGGGTGACCGAGGACAACGCTGCCGACCTTGCGCGCGCCGGGGCGGATTACGTCGCGGTCTCAAGCGGGGTCTGGTCCCACGAGAAGGGCCCTGAAGCCGCGGTGGAACGGATTTGCGCGCGATTGTCCTCATCCTGAGCCTCATGGCCGCGAGCAGCGGCGCGTTTGCGCAAGGCGCAAACGATCCATCCTCCGTGCAGGCCGCGCCGCCTTTGCCGCCGGGGCTTGCGGCGGATTTCGGCGAAGACCGTTCCGGCGACGTCCATGAGGGGCGCGCGCTGTCCGACCGCGCCATGGCGCTGGCTTCGGGCGCCTATCTGACGCGGGATTACCGCACCGCGCTCATCCATGCCGAGCGCGCCGCCGCCGCCGGCGAACCGCGCGGCGCCACGCTTGCTGGGCATATCCGCCTTCACGGCCTCGCTTCCGGCACGCCCGATCCGGAGGCTGCGGCGCGCTGGCTGCGGCGTGCCGGCGAACAGGGCGATGTCGACGCGCTGCTGGTGCTCGCGCGCATGGCCGAAGGCGAACAGGCGGGGCTTTCGCCGTTCGAGGCGCGCGGCTTCCTGGCGGATGCGGCCGATACCGGCGATGCGCGCGCGGCGCTGGAATACGGCCTCCATCTCAAGCGTTCCGTCGATCCCGGCGAGGCGCGGCTGGTGATTGACTGGCTGCGTCTGGCTGCGGAGGCCGGTCATGCGCCCGCCTTCATCGAGTATGCGATCGCGCTCGACAGCTGGGTGCACGGGCCTTCCGATCCGCGCCTGGCCCTGCCTTGGTATGAGCGCGCCGCCTCGATGGGAGACGCCGACGCCGCCCTGCAGGCCGGGCTGATGGAACTGACGGGGGAGAGCGGCGATCCCGATCCCGCGAAGGGTTTCGCCCTCGTCCGCCAGGCGGCTGAATCCGGCCATCCCGGCGCGATGGGCCAGTATGCGCTCCTGCTTTACCAGGGCGGCCCCGGCCGCGCGCCGGATCCGGTGCGCGGGGCGGACCATGCGCGCCGCGCGGCGATCGCCGGCGATGCGGAGGGAGCGCTTCTGTACGCGGTCGCGCTGGCGACCGGCGACGGGCTGCCGCGCGATCTCGAACAGGCGTATGTATGGACCCTGCGCGCCGCCGGCGAGCTGGCCGACGATCCCGACCGGGTGCGTCTCGAGGCGGCGCTGGAGAACGTTTTGGCGCCGGATGTGCGCGCGCGCCTTCAGCAACGCGCCGCGTTCGACACCGGCGGGCGGTGACGCCCCGCTTGCCGGATCGGCGCCGAGCCTGTTAAACGCCGCCATCCCAACGCCGAGGGCGCGTCACCCGGGCCGTTCACGCCTGTCCCGCGCCGCTCGCCTGCAGCCTGAGGCGCGCGATGAAGATCAACGGCAATGAAATCAAGCCGGGCCATGTCCTGAAGCATCAGGACACCATCTGGACCGTCGTCAAGACGGAGCACGTCAAGCCGGGCAAGGGCGGCGCGTTCGCGCAGGTCGAGATGAAGAACGTCCTCGACGGCCGCAAGCTCAACGAGCGCTTCCGCGCCGCCGACAAGGTCGAGCGCGTGCGCCTTGAGCAGAAGGATCACACCTTCCTGTTCGCCTCGGGCGAGATGCTGACCTTCATGGACTCCGAGACCTACGAGCAGATCGAGCTCCAGCTCGATTTCGTCGGCGAGGAGCGCGCCGCCTTTCTCAAGGACGGCATGACGGTGACGCTTGAATTCTACGAGGAGAAGCCGATCGGCCTTGATCTGCCCCAGCACGTCGAGGTCGAGGTCGTCGAGACCGAGCCGGTCGTGAAGGGTCAGACCGCGGCGAATTCCTACAAGCCGGCGGTCATCGAGGGCGGCGTGCGCACCCAGGTGCCGCCGTTCATCGGGGTGGGCGAGAAAATCGTCGTCGCCACCGAAGACGCCTCCTACGTCCGCCGCGCGGACTGATCGGCTTTGGGACAGGTTTCCGCCCTCGTCGAGGTGATGATCCGCGCCGCCCGCAAGGCGGGGCGCTCGCTGTCGCGTGATTTCGGCGAGCTGGAACACCTCCAGGTCGCCCGCAAGGGCCCGTCGGATTTCGTCTCCGCCGCCGATCATCGCGCTGAGGAGATCATCTTCGAGGAGCTTTCGCGCGCGCGTCCGGGCTACGGCTTCCTGATGGAGGAGCGCGGCGTGGTCGAGGGCAGCGACCGCACCCACCGCTGGATCGTCGATCCGCTCGACGGCACGCTGAACTTCCTGCACGCCCAGCCGCATTTCGCCGTCTCCATCGCGCTGGAGCGCGAGGGCGAGCTGGTCGCGGGCGTCATTTACAATCCGGCCGTGGACGATCTCTTCCATGCCGAGAAGGGCCGCGGCGCCTATCTCAACGACCGGCGGCTGCGCGTGGCGGGGCGCAAGCACCTTCAGGACTGCGTTATCGCGACAGGCACGCCCTGGTTCGGGAAATCCGGCCATGCGCGCTTCCTCAAGGAGCTGCACCAGATCATGCCGATGGTTGCAGGCATCCGCCGCTACGGCTCGGCCGCGCTGGATCTCGCCTGGACCGCCGCAGGCCGCTTCGACGGTTTCTGGGAGCGCGAGCTCAAAGCGTGGGACATCGCCGCAGGCATCGTGATGGTGCGCGAGGCCGGCGGGTTTGCAGGCGCGATCCAGAACACCGGCGACGTGATGGAGACCGGCGACATCGCCGCGGGCAACGAGATGGTGCTGGCCGAGCTTCGCGAGCGCCTCGCGAAAGCCAACGCCTAAGCCTGCGCGCGATCCGCCCGCGTTTCCGCAGGGGCGCGCCCATAAATCGCCGCACCCTTGCGTCTTTCTGCGTCTTGCGGGATGCAAGCAGGCAGGTGTGGCGAGGAGAGGCGAGATGGCGACGCGGCGGGATAGTGCGGCGCGGTTCACGGGTCCGGGGCAGTACGTGCTCTGGATGACCGTGTTCCTGGCTGCGGTGCTGATCACCTGCGTGCTGCTTCAGCAGCCCCTGGTCGAGGCCTTCCAGGCGAACCCGGCGATCAACGGGCTGATCCTCGCCGTCCTGGTGATCGGCATTCTCTACACCT
>CAZLOV010000032.1:0-19869 GCA_964561235.1 uncultured Caulobacterales bacterium | reverse complement strand
TGTGCTGCGCTACGGCATGATGCGCGATCTGGTCCTCGGCCTGGAGGCCGTGCTGCCCGACGGCTCCATCCTCGACGGGCTGTCGGGCCTGCGCAAGAACAACACCGGCTATGACCTGAAGCAGCTCTTCATCGGCGCGGAAGGCACGCTGGGGCTCGTGACGGCCGCCACGCTCAAGCTGTTTCCCCGTCCCGCCTCCAGTGCGGTGGCGATCGCCGCCGTCGCCGATCCGGCGGCCGCGGTTTCGCTGCTTTCCTTCATGAAGGCGCGCACCGGCGGGGCGGTCGCCGCCTTCGAGCTGATGCCCAAAGCCGGGCTTGATCTGGTCCTCGCCCATCTGCCCGGCGCGCGCGCCCCGCTGGAGGGCGATCCCGCCTGGAGCGTGCTGATCGAACTGACCTCCGCCGAGCCCGGCCGCGCCGGCGCGCTGATGGAGGACGCCCTTGGCGCCGCGCTGGAGGACAACCTCGCCCAGGACGCCGTGATCGCCCAGTCCGAGGCCCAGGCGCAGGAATTCTGGTTGCTGCGCGAGACCATTCCCGAGGGCGAGAAAGCGCATGGCAAGGCCGTCAAGCATGACGTCTCGGTGCCGGTCTCGCGCATGCCCGCCTTTATGGCGGAGGCGACTGCGGCGGTCGAACGCCTTTTGCCTGAAGCCCTCGTGATCGCGTTCGGCCATGTCGGCGACGGCAACGTGCACTTCAACATTTCTCGCAAGGCGCCCGGCGCGGACGCCGATTTCCTCGAGGCTGCAGCGAAGGCGACGCCGGCGGTCTATGATCTTGTCGACCGGCACGGGGGCTCGATCTCGGCTGAACACGGCATCGGCGTGCTCAAGCAGGAGGAACTCGCCCGGCGAAAGCCCGTCGAACTCGCCGTCATGCGGGCCATAAAACAGGCGATTGATCCCAACAACATCATGAATCCAAGGGTGCTGATCCCGGGCGCCTGAGCCGCAACAGGGGTTGGATCGAGCGCGAAGCAGCCGTATCTGCGTATTCAAGGACGGAGGTTTGCGCCCATGCTGATTCTGCTCTCGCCCGCCAAGCAGCTTGATTTCGAACTCGCCGGCATGCCGCTGACGCCCACGCGCCCGGCGCTGAACGAGCGCACGCGCGAGCTCTCCAAGGTCACAGCGAAGCTGTCGGCGAAGAAGCTCCAGTCCCTGATGGACATCTCCGACGATCTCGCAAAGCTGAACAAGGCGCGGTTCGAGGCGTTCGATCCCGACGCCTCCCCTGACGCCGACAGCGTCAAGCCCGCCGCGCTCGCCTTCAACGGCGAGGTCTATCGCGGGCTGGACGCCGCCACGCTCTCCCCCGCTGATCTCGCCTGGGCGCAGGACCGGCTGCGCATCCTCTCCGGCTTCTACGGCGCGCTCGCCCCGCTCGACGCCATCCAGCCCTACCGGCTGGAGATGGGCACGAAGCTCAAGACGAAGAAGGGCGAGACGCTTTACGATTTCTGGGGCGAGGACATCACCAGGGAGCTCAACCGGCTGGTCGCCGACGATCCGCAGCCGGTCGTGATCAATCTGGCCTCGAACGAGTACTTCAAGGCGGTCAAGCCGAAGAAGCTGAACGCGCGCGTGATTTCCTGCGACTTCAAGGAAGAGAAGGACGGCAAGCTGCGCGCGCTGATGGTCTACGCCAAGAAGGCGCGCGGCATGATGGCCCGCTGGATCATCGAGAACCGCATCGAGGATCCGGAGCGCCTGAAAGCCTTCAATGTCGCGGGCTACGCCTATGACGCGGACGGCTCCACGCCGGACAAGCTCCTCTTCACCCGCCCGCAGCCCTAGCCGCCGGGCGCACCTCGACGTTGACGCGCGCGCCGAGTTCGGCGCGGGCGCGCCCAAGGTCGTGGTTCACCTGAAGGTTCATCCAGAATTCCGGGGTGGTGCCGAGATATCGGCCGAGCCGCAGCGCGGTTGACGCCGTCACCGCCCGCTGGCCCGACACAAGCGCGGAGACCGCCGAGAGAGGCAGGCCCGCCTCGCGCGAAAGCCGGTTGCGCGAAACGCCTAGCGGCTTGAGGAACTCCTCAAGCAGCACCTCTCCGGGATGCGCCGGGATGCGCACGCGGCTGTCAGTGGTAATCGACAATTTCAACCTCCTCGGCCGCGCCGTCTCTCCACACAAAGCAGATCCGCCAGCGATCATTGACCCGGATCGACCAACATCCCTCCCGATCGCCCGCAAGCGCTTCCAGCCGATTGCCCGGCGGCGCCCGCAGATCCTCCAGGCGCTCAGCCGCCTCGAGCATATCCAGTTTTCGGGCAACCACGGAGGACAGCGCTGACCATCCCTCACGCGGGGAGACGGTCCCGGTGAGGAAGAAGCGTTCCAAGCGTCTTGATTTCCATGACCGGATCATAGCGCCCATGCATTCTGCGTCAAGGAATACCTTAACAAGAATATATCGGGTTTCCCTATTTGACGACCCGCGCCGTGGGGCTCCGTCGCTCAGGCGTGACTTGACCTTGCGCGTGCGGACGCCTTTCTTGCTGCAACGCAGCAAGAAAGGCGGAGCCCGTGGCGTCAAACGCGAACCCCTCCAACGCCAAGCCGGTCTCGCTCGCGCTTCAGGGCGGCGGGGCGCATGGCGCGTTCACGTGGGGCGTGCTCGATGCGATCCTTGAGGACGGACGGCTGGAGCCCAAGGCGATCACCGCCACCAGCGCCGGCGCGATGAACGCCGCAGCCTACGCCGAAGGGCTGCAGCGCGGCGGACCGGACGGCGCGCGCGAGGCGCTTGAGCGTTTCTGGCGCGCGGTGAGCCGGGCGGGCGCGCCGTTCCGCCCCGGCTTCGGCGCCGGCCCGCTCGCCCAGGCCTGGAAGCGCGCCTTCCCGGTCGTCGATGCGCTGACCCGGCTGACGAGCCCCTATGACGTCAATCCGTTCAACTACGATCCGCTGCGCGAGGTGCTGAACGACCAGATCGACCTGGAGGCGATCCACAGCTGCAACCAGCTTGCGCTGTTCATCGCGGCGACCTGCGTGACGACCGGCAAGCCGAAGATCTTCACCGGGCGCGACGTGACGATCGACGCGCTGCTGGCCTCCGCCTGCCTGCCCTTCCTGCGCCAGGCGGTGGAGATCGACGGGCGGGCCTATTGGGACGGCGGCTTCACCGGCAATCCCGCGCTCTGGCCGCTCTTCTACGCGGATACGCCCGCCGACCTCGTGATCGTGCACATCAATCCGCTGGTGCGCGACGGCACGCCGAAGGCCAGCGAAGACATCATGGACCGGGTCAACGAGGTGACGTTCAACGCCGCCCTGCTTGCGGAACTGCGCGCCATCGCGTTCGTGAAGAAGCTGATCGGCAAGGACCTGCTGAAAGACCCGCAGAAGGCGCGTCTTCGCGACATCCTGGTGCATTCCGTGCGCGCGGACGATGCGCTGCGGCCCTATCCCGCCTCGACCAAGTACGACACGAGCTGGCGCTTTCTCGTCGCGCTGCGCGATGCGGGCCGGCACGCCGCGAAGAGCTGGCTGGACGCCCATGCCGAAGCCGTGGGCAAGCGCTCCACCGTCGATCTTGAAACGGAATATCTCGACGGAACGGAGGCCTAATCCGCCGGCTGAAGAAGGCCCGCGTCGTTCTCCGCCACCTTGTTGACGCGGCGCGACACCGGGCGGGCCTGAAGCCGTCCCTCGCCCGGCGCATGCAGGTAAGGCTGCGGATCGGCCTCCGGATCAAGCCAGGCGTCAAACGCCGCGGGCTCCAGAATGACCGGGCAGCGGTCGTGCAGATGCGCGATGTCGGCGGAGGCTTCAGCGGTGAGGATGCAGAACGTGTCCACGCTCTCTTCCGGCGCGCCGGGCTCCGGCGCGCCCGTCCAGCGCTCCCACAGGCCTGCAAACACCATCGGCTCGCCGTCCGTCCGGGTGATGAACCAGGGCTGCTTGTCGCCCTTCTCGCCGGACCATTCATAGAACCCGTCGGCGGGCACGAGGCATCGGCGGCGCTTCATCGCCGCACGGAAGGCGGGCTTTTCCGCAGCCGTCTCCGAACGCGCGTTGATCAGGGGCTTCGCCTTGGCGGGCGGCTGTTTCGACCATGAGGGAACCAGCCCCCAGCGGACCCGCGTCAGGCGCTGTTCGCCCTCGCGTCCCCGGCGGACCACCGGCAGGTCCTGCGTGGGCGCGGCGTTCCAGCTCGGCTGCAGGTTCGGGCGGTCTTTCGTGTCGAAGACCGCTTGCAATTCCTCCAGCGTCAAGGTGATGACGTAGCGTCCGCACATGGTGGACAAGCCCTCCCCCGCGCGCCGCCGAAGGTCAAGCCATGAACGATCCCGCACGCCCGGTCGCCGCCGCCGGTATCGTCGTCTGGCGCGGTGACGCGGTTCTGCTTATCCGCCGCGGCAAGCCGCCCTTCGAGGGGCTGTGGTCGATCCCTGGCGGCCGCATCCAGCCCGGCGAGCCGGTGCGCGAGACGGCGCTGAGGGAACTCAGGGAGGAAACCGGCGTGACGGCTGAAATCGCCGGTCTGATCGATGTCGTCGACTCCATCGGCGATCACGGCCACTACGTGCTCATCGATTTCGCCGCGCGCTGGATCGCCGGCGAACCGGCGGCTGGAGACGACGCCGCCGAGGCCGCGTTCGTGCCGCGAGAGGAGGCGCTCTCCCGGCTCGAATGGGATCAGACGCACCGCGTGATCGAGGAAAGCCGCGCCTTGATCGCTCAGAGGGCGCGCTCGAACATCCATTCGCCCTCAGGATGAAAGGCGTGGAACACAAAGGCGAAGGTGACTTCGTGCGCCGCATCGCGCCATTCGCCGTCGGGGCCCTCGCGTTCCTGAACAACGACGCCGGCAACCCGGCGTCCGTCAGCGATCCGGGCGGCATCGAGGGCTGACGCCTTTTCGTGCGTCACCGCCAGCCTCAAATCGCCCTCGATGATCTCTCCGGCCTCCGCGATCTGGGCGAGCGACCAGGCGCGACCGTCAACCACCACGACGCGGAGCATCGGCGCGACCCCTTCGGGCATGTCGCCCCGGTAGAGGAACGGCCGCGAGCCGAGCTCGTCGTATCCGACGTAAGGATTGCGGCCATAGTTGAACGCCCGGCGCGGTGGAGCGAGCACCTGAGCGTCAGGCTCGCGGCGGCGGGCCTCGGCGACGCTTTCCATGCGCACGGGAATGCGCCGCAGCTCGGATCCGGCGCGGGAGCCCACGATCGCGCGGCCCTCGAACTGCTGCCACAAGCTCCGGCTCTCGTGATCCCACATGATGAGATCGGAGTGCCGCAGGAGCCCGGAAACGCCGAACGTACGCTCGACGCCGCCTTCCCGCCGGTCGAAGACCATCGCCGTGTTGCAAAGCGGGCAGTAGGTCACCGCGACAGGAACGCCGCCGATCACGTCATTGACGATCTCGTGAGCGGTCATGTAGCGCAGCGGATAGACCTTGGCCTCCTCGCCCACGCGCAGCGTGATCACAGGCTCCAACGCCGGAAGGCCGGCCTCGCGGAAGGTCTCGAAACGGGGATCGTACACGGGTGGAATGCCGTCAATCGGCACGCCGCCCGAGATGATCTCCCCGACCGGCACGATGGAGGTCGACCAGTCCATGTCGGGCCAGAGCCGGGCGGCCATCGGATCGACACCCCCTGTCTGCGCGTTCGCCGCCGGGTTCAGCAGCATCGGAAGCAGCAGCAGAAAAGCCAAGAATCTCATCGCCCAATTCCTCTTCCATCCGGCGGTCAGACGGCCAGTCTTCCGGCGACGAACTTCGCGGACAACTGAACGCTTCGTGACGCCAGCGTGAACGCGCCTTGACCGCGCCTTAGTCCTTTGGCGAATAGGCGGCCATGCTCCGCATCCTGATCCTTGCCGCCCTGTTGCTTGTCCCGGCCGCCGCCCGGGCACAGGAAAACGTTTCGTCCTACCCGGTCGAGCGGCTGTCACGGGTGATGGGCGAGCTGCACGCCATCCGGTTCGTGTGCGAAGGCCCCGGCGCGCAGGTCTGGCGCGAGCGCATGGCGGAGCTTCTGGAACTGGAGGCGCCGGTGCGCGGCCCCTATCGCGAGCGGCTCATTGCAGAGTTCAACGGCGGCTTCGCCGACCGCCAGCGCGCCCGCCCGCGCCTGTCCTGCGGAACGGAGACGCAGCGCATCGAACGCCGGCTGGCCGAGGAAGGCGAACGGCTCGCCGACCGGCTCCGCCGCACATATCTCGAATAGCGTTCACGCGCGGCTGTCCAGCACCTCGCGCGCAGCCTGCTCCACTGCGTCCACGGACAACGCGCCGAGCAGGCTGCCCTCATGTGTGTTGAGCGAATGGCGCTTGCGCTCGGGCATCGCCTCGCCCGCGCGCACCGCCCGCCCGCCCCACGGCCCGTACAGACGCTCGTCGGTGGGCCCGAACAGGCCGAGCACGGGCGTTCCCGCTGCAGCGGCGAGATGCATGAGCCCGCTGTCGTTTCCGATGAACAGCGCGGCGCGCGCCAGACAGGCGGCGCTTTCCAGGATGCCCAGGCGGCCGGACAGATCGATCACGCGCGCCGCATCCAGCCCTTCGACGGACGCGCGCGCGGTCTCCTCGTCGCCCGGACCGCCGAACACCGCCACGCGCGCGCCCGCCATTGCGCCGCCCGGTCCGGTAAGCCGCGCTGCGAGCGCAGCGAAGCGCCCGGCCGGCCATTCCTTGAAGGCCGCCGAGGCCGCCGGCGCCAGCGCAAGAATGGGCGGACCGCCGGGCAAGAGCGCAGCCGCTTCGGCGCGCGCGGCGTCGTCCAGCCAGAGCACCGGCGCCGGGGCGGGATCGAGCCTGAGCACCTCGGCGGCCTCGACAACCTTGTGCACCGACGGATCGCGCTCGAACTCAAGCTTCGCCTTCACCCGGCGGCGGCGCGCATTGAGAAACCAGCCCGTCGCCGAGCCGCGCAGGTCTACCACAAGATCCCAGCGATGCGGCAGCGCCTTGAGCCACAGGTCAATCCAGTGCCCGCCCATTCGGCGCTTGGCCATCACGATCACGCGCTCGACACCCGGCGCAGCGCGGAACAACGGCGCCGCCAGAGGGCCGCAGGCGACCGTGATCTGCGCCTCCGGATGCGCCTGCGCGAGATGCGCAAGCAGGCCGGAGGACAGGACCGCATCGCCGATGCGCGTTGAACTGATGAACAGGATCCGCTTCATGCCGACCGCGCATTAGCCCGAGTTCGCCCTTGCGGCCAGTCCGGCGCGGCGCCTACATCGGTCGCCATGAGCGAACCTGCATTCCTTCAACGCCGTCCCGGACGCGCCGTCATCGCCGTCACCGGCGCCGACGCGCGCACCTTCCTGCAGCGCGTCATCACCAACGGCCCCGAGACCGTAAGCCCCGGATCGCCCCTGTTCTCGGCGCTGCTGACGCCGCAGGGGAAGGTGCTGGCGGATTTCCTCCTCTTCGACGACGAGGCCGGCGGGCTTTTCATCGACGCGCCCGAGAGCGAGAGCGACGCGCTTATCAAGCGCTTCTCGCTCTACCGCATGCGCGCTGACGCCAGCATCAGCCGCCGGGACGACCTTTGCGTCGCGACAGCGCTGAGCCGGCCGGGCGCGGACGCGCTCGCCGCCGGCGCCGATCCGCGCGCGCAGTCGCTCGGCTGGCGGGCGATCGCACCGGCGGAAGCGGCCGGCGCGCCCGATCCGGACTACGAGCTGCGCCGCATTGAAGCCGCCGCGCCGGAATTCGGCGCTGATTACGGCCCGTCGGAGGTGTTCTCGACCGACGTCAATCACGACCTGATCTCAGGGATCGACTACCGCAAAGGCTGTTTCGTCGGCCAGGAGGTCGCCAGCCGCATGCATCGCAAGGGCGGCGTCAGGAAGCGCACCGTCCGGCTGGATTTCGAAACCGTCGCCGCGGCCGCGGGCGCGGAGGTGCGCGCGGGCGAGGTCCAACTGGGAACGATCACCTCCGCGCATGGGCGCTCGGCGCTCGCGCGCGTGCGTGTCGACCGCCTCGGCGATGCGCCGACGGTTGACGCCGGCGGGGCCGCTGCGCGCGTCCACCTGCCGGAGCCGGCGGCGTGACCGGGCAAGGCCGCTGTCCGTGGTGCGGCGATGACCCCGTCTATGTCGAATACCACGACACCGAATGGGGCGTGCCCGAATACGATCCGCGCGCTTTGTGGGAAAAGCTGATCCTCGACGGCTTCCAGGCGGGACTGTCCTGGATCACCATCCTGAAGAAGCGCGAGAATTTCCGCGCCGCCTTTGACGGCTTCAACCCGGAGCGCATCGCCCGCTACGACGCTGCGAAGATCGAAGCGCTGCTGGGCGATGCGGGCATCGTGCGCTCGCGTTCGAAGATCGAAGCCGCGGTCGGCAACGCGCAGGCCTTTCTCAGGATCGAGGAGAGCGGCCCGGGGTTTTCGTCCTTCCTGTGGGACTTCGTCGGCGGCGCGCCGGTGACGAACCGGTTCGCCTCGATGGACGAAGTCCCTGCGGAGACGGCCCAAAGCCGCGCGATGTCGAACGCCCTGAAGCGGGCGGGCTTCAAGTACTGCGGCCCGGTCATCGTCTACGCCTTCATGCAGGCGACCGGCATGGTCGACGACCACCTGACCGGCTGCTTCCGCCACGGCGTTCAGGCGGCGTAAACCGCGTCAATTTGTCGACAGGCTCGACGCGCCGGGGCTAAGTTTCCGCATGCGTGGAGATTCCTCCCCGCGCTCGACCAGCCATGCATTGGAGCCAGCCATGGGCGCCGCCGTCATCCGGTCCACGGGCCTCTTCACGCCCTCGGAGTCGATCACGAACCAGGAGCTGGTCGAAAGCTTCAACGCGTATGTCGAGCGCTACAACGCGGAACACGCGGAAGAGATCACGCGCGGCGAGCGCGAGCCGCTGAGCCCTTCGTCGGTGGAGTTCATCGAGAAGGCCTCCGGCATCAAGGCGCGCTACGTGATCGACAAGCAGGGCGTGCTCGACATTGAACGCATGGTTCCCGCGATCCCCGAACGCGGCGACGACGAGCTCGCCGTGCTCGCCGAGATCGGCGTGAAGGCCTGTCAGGACGCCCTGGCGCGCGCAGGCAAGACCGCCGCCGATGTCGACGGCGTGATCGTGGCGGCTTCCAACATGCAGCGCGCCTATCCCGCCGTGGCGATCGAGGTCCAGGATGCGCTGGGCATCGAGGAAGGCTTCGGCTTCGACATGAACGTCGCCTGCTCGTCGGCCACCTTCGGCATCCAGGCCGCCGCCGACATGGTCGCCGCCGGCCACGCCCGCGCGATCCTGGTCGTGAACCCTGAAATCTGTTCGGGGCATCTCAACTGGCGCGACCGCGACAGCCATTTCATCTTCGGCGACGTCGCAACCGCCGTCCTCATCGAACGCGACGAGTTGGGCGAAGGGGGCTGGTCGATCCTCGGCACCAAGCTGCGCACCAAATTCTCAAACAATATCCGCAACAATTTCGGCTTCCTGAACCGCACCGAACGCGCGACCGGCGACAACAAGCCAATCCAGAACGGCGCGCCGAAGGACGACAAGCTGTTCGTCCAGGAGGGCCGGAAGGTCTTCAAGGAAGTCGTGCCGATGATCTCCGACATGATCCGCGCGCACATGGACGAACTTGGCCTGCAGCCTGAAGACATGAAGCGCGTCTGGCTGCATCAGGCCAACATCAACATGAACCTGATGATCGCCAAGAAGGTCTTCGGCCGGGATGCGGGCGGCGAGGATGCGCCGACCATTCTGGACGAATACGCCAACACCTCCTCGGCAGGCTCGATCATCGCCTTCCACAAGCATTCCGAGGACCTTGAGCCCGGCGATCGCGGCGTGATCTGCTCGTTCGGCGCGGGCTATTCTGCGGGAACCGTGTTCGTCGAGAAGCGCCCGGGAGGGGCTGCGTGACGCGCCGTCCGCCGGACTCCGCCGCTGCGCGGATTCTCGCAAAAACCAACGAATATCTCGATTTCCCAAGCGTGGTCGGCCATGAAACGCCCTTCCTCGACCATCTGGCGCGGGATTTCGAAAGCCTTGGGCTCTCCGTCGAGCGGCCGCGCAATCTCTGCGTGGTCGACACCGGCAGGCCGGGCGCGGTCTTCCTTGCCCACGCCGACCGGCATGGCGGGGTGATCGGAGAGGACGGCGCGGCGATCTACGCCGCGCTTGCGGTGCGCAACGAGAAATACGGCGAGGCGCTGGAGGCCTCCGACAGCCTTGTCGCCCGCGTGGACGAGCGCTATCGCGGCGAGGAGGTTTTCGCCTATGACCGTGCAACCGGCGGGCGCATCGCCTATGGCGACGTCGCCGGCGCGGCGCGCGACGAGGCCGGACGGCTGATCCTGTCGATCGACGGCCTGCCCGCGCTCGATCCCGGCACGCCGATTGCGTTCGCACGCGCCCTCGACCGCTCCGACGGAGGCTATGTCTCAGGTCAGCTGGACAATCCGCTGACCATCGCGGTTCTGCGTATCGCTGCGGAATTCGGGCTGTCGGGCCGGATCATCTTCACCGCCGAGGAGGAGATCGGGCGGTCCGCCCGGCATTTCCTGGACTGGGCGCGTAACGGCGGGCTTGGTCCGACGAACGGCCTGATCGTCCTGGACACCAGCCCGTTTGACGACAGCGCAGCCGGTCTTGCCGGCGCGGTGGTGCTGCGCCGGCGCGACGCCACGGCGGATTTCCCGCCGGCGGCCGTGGCGAAGCTCGAGACGGCGGCGCGCGCCATCGGCGCGCCGGTGATCTTCAAGGACGCTTTCATTGAGGCGGAAAACGCCGCGCGCGAACGCCGCGGCCTGCCGGTCAAATCCCTCGGCCTGACCGAGTTGGGCAAGATCATCGCCCTGTCGCACGGGGATTACGCGGGGGGAACGCTACAGATTCCCACCTTCAACTATCACTCAAACCAGGAAAGCACGTCGCCTCAGGCCATGGTGAGTTGCCTCGCGACGCTGATGGCGCTGGAGACGCAAGCCTAGTTCGCCGCCCGTTCGATGAGCAGCTCCACGCCGACCTCCTCGGCGCCGTCAGGGTTCAGCCTCAACGACGCGCGTTCGCCAAGCGCGGTCAGGACGCGCGGGGACGCAACCACCGGCCAGCCCGCCGCATCCGGAGCCAGCGCCTCGCCGTCGGGCCGCCGAAGCTCAACCGCGGCGAGCACACGCGCGCCACGCTCCTCCAGGACCAGATTGAGCGCATAGCCGCGATCGCCTTCAACGACGATGCGCGCAGGTTCGCCGGCGCGCGCTTCCATCACGGGACGGGCGTAGACGCGGCCGCCGTCGCTTAACGCGAACCACGCGACATAGGTCGCCGGCGCATCCTCGGGGGCGAGCGCAGCGAAGGCGAGAACGGCGGCGAGCATGGCTGACCCTGTTGATTACGGTCGGTTTGAGATAGGGCGGTCTTTCGGCAGCGCAACAATTTTGTGGATCAGGCGCTCTCTCCGTGGAGCGCGACATCGATGCCGGCGATCTCATCCTCGGCGTCCACGCGCAGCGGCAGCACGCGTTCGATCAGCCAGATCACGATGAAGGTCATCACGGCGCAATAGGCCGCAACCGCGAGCGCGCCCCAGGTCTGCGTCCAGGCGAGCATGGCGTTTCCCTCAACAAGACCGGGCGTGCCCCCGACAGCCTCCGCAGCGAAAACGCCGGTCAGGATCGCGCCGGCGAGACCGCCCACGCCATGCAGGCCGAAGGCGTCCAGGCTGTCGTCATACTTGCCCAGCTTCTTCAGCGTCGTGACGCCCCAATAGGCCGCCGCCGAAGCCGCCGCGCCGATGACGAAGGCCGCATATGGCTCGACGAAGCCCGCCGCCGGCGTGATGCCGACGAGCCCCGCCACCGCTCCGGAGGCGGCGCCGAGAACGCTGGCCTTGCCGCGCAGGATCCATTCGATCGCCGCCCAGGTCAGCGCCGCTGTCGCGGCTGCGATCTGCGTGAGGAGCGCTGCGTGCGCGGCCAAGGCGTTCGCCCCGAGCGCCGAGCCGCCGTTGAAACCGAACCACCCGACCCACAGAAGCCCCGCGCCGATGACCGTGAGCACGAGATTGTGCGGCGGCGAGCCTTCCCGCGGCCAGCCGCGGCGGGGCCCCAGCTTGAGCGCGAGCACAAGGCCCGCAACGCCTGCGTTGATGTGCACGACTGCGCCGCCGGCGAAATCCAGAACGCCGGCGTCGTAAAGAAAGCCCTCGCCCCAGACCCAGTGTGCGACCGGCGCATACACCACGAGCAGCCAGGCGACGCAGAAGACAAGCCAGGCGCCGAAGCGCATCCGCTCGGCGACCGCGCCGGAGATGATCGCCACCGTGATCACGGCGAACGTCATCTGGAACAGGATGAAAACGGCCTCGGGCAGGTCCGCGGCGATGCTGTCGAGCGACAGGCCGGCAAGGCCGACGCGCTCGAACCCGCCGAAAAAGGCGCCCTCGCCGCCGAACGCGAAGGAATAGCCCGCCAGACACCAGACCACCGACACCACGCCCGCCGCCGCCAGGCTTTGCATGAGCGTAGACAGCACGTTCACACGCTTGACCATGCCCCCGTAGAAGAGGGCGAGGCCGGGCACGGTCATCATCAGGACGAGCGCGCAGGCGGTCAGGATCCAGGCGACGTCTCCGGGGGAATACGGCATGGGCGGGAAGCTCCTGAGGCGGTCGGGCCGGTTGCCTCAGGAGCCTTCGACGCAGCGGGCGGATTGTCAGCCTGCCGCCGTATTTTGCAGCGCACAATGGCGCTGGCGCCGCGAAAAGCAGCGGCCTTGCCCAATCGCCGGGCGCCGGAGCGCGCTTGTACCGATCAGACCTTCACCGCCTCGGTGATCTTGTAGACGAGGTCGTCGCCGTCCGCCTCGTGGATGGTGATGTAATCGCCAAGCCGCAGCGTGTGGTCGCCCAGCTTGTAGACCGGCTCGTCGGGGCCCTCGTGCTCCTCGTCGTAATGCAGGAACCATTTCGAACCGCGATGGCTCAGCCAGCCGTCCGCGCGCTCATCCTCGTCGGGCGAAAAGCGGTCGACGGTGCAAGCCTTCGGATCCTGACGCCAGATGTCGGCGTCAAGACGGCCGGAGGCGTCAAGGGGAGCGTGAATGACATAGCCGCGATGATCGTCGCCGCCGGGAAATCCGGCGTCTGGATTGCGCGAAAGGCGAAGCACGATGCGGGTGAGCGCCATGAGGATGTCCCTGTTCTTGCAGACAGTGTTCCGGGGATGAACGCGCCCCGGAGGAGGATGCGCTAGTGCGCCATGAGAAGCGAAGGTCCGTCGACGGCGGACAGCAGCCGTTTGGTGACCCCGCCGAAAATCGACTGGGCGATGCGCGAATGGCCGTAGGCGCCCGCCACGATCAGATCGCAGCCTTCCGCGCCGCTCAGGATGAGCTCGCCCACCGGGCCCGACCCCTCGAGACGCTGCATGTCGGCTTCAACGCCGCGTGCGCGCAGCCAGTTCGAAAGGCGGTTGGGGGCGGCGGCGGACCGGTCCTGGTAATCCAGATTCCGGTCGCTTGAGAGGATGACGACGCGGGTGTCGGAACCGATCAGCGGCGCGGCCGCGAAGGCGGCCTTTGCAGCCTCGCGCGAGCCGTCCCAGGCGATGGCGATACGGCGCGGCGGAACATCGCCGCTGCGCGTGACGAAGATCGGACACGCCTCGTCAATCAGGCATGCCGCGACAAAATCCGCCAGCGGTCCGCGCCCGGCGGCGGCTTCCGGACACGCCACGAGCAACCGCACAAGCCGCGCCTGCTGGGCGCTGTCGGTCGGGCTGTCGGTGATCCGCCTGAAGGAATGGCTCGCGGGGCCGGCCTCCTCGGCTGCGGCGTTGAAACGGCGCTCGGCGTCCTTGGCGGCCTTTTCGGCTTCCTGCCGCACGGCGTCGATGGCGGTCGTCACCACGGATGCGCCCGCCGCGCCGGGGCCCGTCCAGAGCATGTAACTTGCCGGGTCGGGCTCGACGAACAGCCCGCGCACGTCGGCCTGGTAGGCCGGGGCGAGCTGCATGGCGGCGCGGATGGGCTTGTCGTCGGACTCCCCGCCCTGCAGGGCGACGAGAATGCGTTCGCGGGCCATTCAGGCCTCCTCCCTGTCCTTCCGGCTGCGGATCGCCGGTGTCTTTGGCCGGGGTTATCCTTGAAAGTCCCGGCGGTGACGATAGGACAGACTGAAGCGGTTCAGCTTTTCAAGGAGCAAGTCGGCATGGCGCGCGCGCAGTTCGACGCAGGGCGTCCCCGGGCCTGGCAGCGCATGCTGTCGGGACGGCGCCTCGATCTGCTCGATCCCTCTCCGCTGGACGTGGAGATCGACGATATCGCACAGGGACTCGCGCGCGTTGCGCGCTGGAACGGGCAGACGCACGGCGATCACGCCTTCTCCGTCGCCGAGCACTCGCTGATCGTGGAGGGGCTGTGCGGCGAGCTGCAACCGGGCTGGCCGGACGCTTGGCGGCTGGCGGCGCTCCTGCACGATGCGCCGGAATACGTGATCGGCGACATGATCTCGCCCTTCAAGGCGGCGCTTGGCTACGACTACAAGGCCTTCGAGGCGCGGCTCGAGCGGGCGATCCATATCCGCTTCGGCCTGCCTGCCGAATTGCCGGAAACGGTGGTGAAGACCATCAAGCGCGCCGACCGGATCTGCGCGTTTTTCGAGGCGACGCAGATCGCCGGCTTTTCAGTCGAGGAGGCGCGCAAGTTCTTCGGCCGGCCGCCGGCGGGGCTGCGCGTGGAGATGAACCCGCTGCCCGCCGCCGAAGCCCAGAGCCGCTTCCTTGACCGGTTCGAGGCGCTGTTCTCCGGAGCGCGGCCGCGCGCCGCGGCCGGTCTGAGATGATCCCTGCCGCCGAGCCGTCCGGCCCTGCGCTGGCGCGCGACCTCGTCGTCGGGCTCAACGCGGTGATTTTCGCGGTTGAGGACGATGAGCCGCGCGTGCTCGTCTCGGACACCTCGCCCACGGGCGAACCCGCCCTTCCCTTCGGCCCGTTCGATCCCGCCGCGCACCGGACGTTTGAAATCGGTCTGCGCGAATGGGTGCGCGAGCAGACGGGTTTCGAGCTCGGCTATGTCGAACAGCTCTACACCTTCGGCGACCGCGGCCGCGAGGCGCCGCTGGCCGCGCTCGCCGGCGGCGCGGACGCGCGCGTCATCTCCGTCGGCTATCTGGGGCTTGCCCCGGAAGCGCGCCCGCTTGGCGACGCTGCGGCGCGCTGGTCGGACTGGGCGCGCTTCTTTCCATGGGAGGATCACCGCGAGGGCCGGCCCGCCGTCATCGCGCGCTTGATCGCGCCGCGGCTTCTGTCCTGGGCGGATGAAGCGCCGAGCCCCGCGCGGCGTCAGGCCCGGGCGGCGCGCGTGCGGCGGACCTTCGGCCTCGACGGCGCGCCATGGAACGAGGAGCGCGCGCTTGAGCGCTACGAACTGCTCTAGGAGGGCGGGCTGGTCGCCGAGGGTGCGCGTGACCGCAACGGCGAAGGCGGCGAGCAGATCGCCCCCGGCCTCGGCGAGGCGATGGCCTCGGATCATCGCCGCATCCTGGCGACCGCGATCTCGCGGTTGCGCGGAAAGATCAAGTACCGGCCGGTCGTCTTCGAACTGATGCCGAACACCTTCACCTTGTCCCATCTACAAAAGGTCATCGAGGGCGTCGTCGGCTTCCCGCTCCACAAGCAGAATTTCCGCCGGGCGCTCGACCGCACCGGTTTCGTTGAAGGCACCGGCAAGCAGGAAGCGCGAACCGGCGGGCGCCCCGCGGAACTCTATCGCGTCAGCCGGGAACGCCTGCAGGAAAGCGGCGCGCTGGGCCTGCCCGCGCCACGCCTCAAGGACGCGTGATCATGAATAATCTTGCGCCCCCTCTTGAAGGGCGTATATTCGCGACCACCTTAGGCTCACTCGGAGCATAAGCCCCTTCCTCCGGCCTCCAAGCAATCCCTCCAGGGACGGTTTGCGCCGGCAACGAAAATGCTCACCACGAGCATAAGGAGGACCCCTTGGACCGCCTCGACACCGCCGCCACCGTTCGCCCGATCAATCCAGCTGACTGGCCCGACGCAGATCAGCTCGTCTACGACGACGCGGTGAAGGCCGAGACCGATCCGCTTTATGAACGCGTCAAGGACGTGATCACGCCGATGGAATGGCCCGCCGTCGCGCCGGTCATCCACGCGATCAACCGTCTGAAAAAGGCGCGCGGCGCGGTGATCCTGGCGCACAACTACATGACGCCGGAAATCTTCAACTGCGTCGGCGACATCACCGGGGACAGCCTGAAACTCGCCCAGGTCGCAGCGGAGACCGACGCGCCATTGATCGTGCAGGCCGGCGTTCACTTCATGGCCGAAACCGCCAAGATCCTTTCGCCGGAAAAGACCGTGCTGATCCCGGACATGCGCGCGGGCTGCTCGCTCGCCGCCTCCATCACGGGCGCGGACGTGCGCCGCATCAAGCAGGCCTATCCCGACTTCCCCGTCGTCACCTATGTGAACACCTCCGCGGAGGTGAAGGCGGAAAGCGACATATGCTGCACGTCCTCCAACGCTGTCCAGGTGGTTGAAGCCGCAGCGAAACAGGCCGGCGTGGACACCGTCATCCTGATCCCGGACGAGTATCTGGCGAAGAACGTCGCAGCCCAGACGGACGTGAAGATCCTGACCTGGAAGGGCGCCTGCGAGGTGCACGAGCAGTTCACGCCGGAGGACATCGACGATCTGCGCGCGGCTCATCCGGATGCGGTGATCCTCACACACCCGGAATGTCCGCCGGAGGTGATGGCGAAAGCTGATTTCGCCGGCTCCACCGGTGCGATGGCGGCCTATGTGAAGGACCACTCGCCGGCACGGGCGATCCTCATCACCGAGTGCTCGATGAGCGATAACGTCGCCGTCGAAAACCCGGGCGTGCAGTTTCTGAAGCCGTGCAATCTCTGCCCGCACATGAAGCGCATCACGCTGACGGGTATTTACGACGCCCTGCGCTTCGTGCAGCACGAGGTGAAGGTCGATCCCGTCACCGCCGCCCGCGCGCGCGCGTCGGTGCAGGCCATGCTCGATCTCCCCAGAAGCGGCAAGCCGCCGGCCTTCGACACGGGCCGCGATCCCGTCAACGTTCCCTATGTGAGCGTTTGAGGACGGCTGTGAGCGATCGTCCCGTCATCATCGCAGGGGCCGGGATCGCCGGGTTGTGGTGCGCGCTGCATCTCGCCCCGCATGCGGTGATCCTGTTGACGGGCGCGCAACTTGGCGCGGGAACCTCCACCGGCTGGGCGCAAGGCGGCGTCGCCGCGGCGCTTGGACCCGACGACAGCGCGCGCCTGCATGCGCGCGACACGATCGCGGCGGGTGCAGGCCTCGTTGACGAAGACGCTGCGCGCGTGCTGGCCGAGGCGGGCGCTGCGGAAGTCCGCGCGCTTGCAGCCCTTGGCGCGCCTTTCGACATGGATGCGGACGGGCGGTTCCAGCTGTCCCGCGAGGCGGCGCATGCACGCGCCCGCGTGGCGCGGGTCAAGGGCGATCAGGCCGGCGCCGGCATTCTGGCTGCAATGATCGCAGCTGTTCGCGCTGCGGGACACGTGACGATCCTTGACGGCTGGAAGACCGCGGCCCTGCTTGAGGACGCTCACGGCGCCTGCGCGGGCGTGCTCGCCGAAGACGCCGCCGGCGCGCGGCGGAGGATCGCGGCGCGGGGCGTGGTGCTTGCGGCGGGCTCGCTTTGCGGGCTCTACGCCGTCACCACGACGCCCTGGACCAGCCAGGGCCAGGCGCTGGCGATGGCGGCGCGGCTTGGCGCGGTGATCCGGGATCCGGAGTTCGTCCAGTTCCACCCGACCGCCATCGATGTGGGCCGCGATCCCGCTCCCCTGGCGACGGAAGCGCTGCGCGGCGAAGGCGCGATACTGACCGACCGTTCGGGAAAACGGTTCATGCGCGCCGTGCATGAAGACGCCGAACTCGCCCCGCGCGACGTGGTCGCGCGCGCCGTTCATCGCCAGATCAAGTCCGGCGGGCGCGCCTTCCTCGACGCGCGCGAGGCGGTCGGCGCCGCATTCCCCGAGCACTTCCCGGGTGTGTTCACGGCGTGCATGGAGGCCGGCCTTGATCCGCGCGAGGCTCCGATCCCGGTTGCGCCGGCGGCGCATTACCACATGGGCGGGGTGATGACCGATCTCGCCGGCGCAACCAGCGTGCCGGGTCTTTACGCCGTCGGCGAGTGCGCTTCGACCGGCGTGCACGGCGCCAACCGGCTCGCCTCCAATTCGCTTCTTGAAGGCCTCGTCTTCGGCCGCCGCGTTGCTGACGCGCTCAACGTCTCAGCGTTTGAGCCCGGCGCGCCCGCAAGCGCGGGGCGGCCGGCGCCCTCCCTGCCCGGCCCTGCGCTGCAGCGTCTGCGCCAGGCGATGTCGGCGGACGCCGGCGTCGAGCGCGATGAAGCCGGGCTTTCGCGCCTGCTCGGCCTGATCGATCAGCTCGAGGCGCGCTATGGCGAGGCCGATGCGCTCGTCGCCGCCCGCTTCGTCGCCGCCGCCGCCCTGATGCGCGAGGAAAGCCGCGGCGGGCATTTCCGCGCCGACCGCCCGGGCCGGGTCGATCCGCCCGAACACACCCTTCTCACCTACGAAGCCGCGCGGGCCGCCGCCGCGCCGGGTCTCGCCGCAGCGGGGATGGCGGAATGATCGCGCCGATCCCGACCGCCTGGATTAAGGCCTGCGTCGCGCGCGCGCTGGCCGAGGATCTTGGCGGACGCGGCGACGTGACCAGCCTCGCCGTCCTCCCGCCTGACGCAACGGGAAAGTTCGAAATCCGCGCCCGTGAAGCCGGCGTGCTGTCGGGTTCTCAGGCCGCGCGCGAAGCCTTCCGGCAGATCGATCCGGACATTCATGTCCACTGGCGGCTCGCCGACGGCGCCACGCAACGGCCCGGCGCGGTGATTGCGCGTATCGAGGGACCGGCGCGGGACATCCTCGCCGCGGAGCGCACCGCCCTGAACTTCCTCGGACGGATGAGCGGGATCGCCACCCTCACGAGGCGCTATGTCGAGGCCGTCGCCGGCACGGATGCAGCCGTCGCCCACACGCGCAAGACCACGCCCGGCCTGCGTGCGCTCGAACTTCAGGCCGTGCGCGCAGGCGGCGGCGCCATGCACCGCTACGGCCTCGATGATGCGATCCTGATCAAGGACAATCACGTCGCCGTTGCGGGCGGCGTGGGCGAAGCCGTCCGCCGGGCGCGCGACTTCGCCGGCCACATGACCCGCATCTCCGTGGAGATCGACCGTCTCGACCAGCTGAGCGAAGCCGTCGGGGCCGGCGCGGAATGCGTGTTGCTGGACAATTTCAGCGTCGAAGACCTAGCGGCCGCCGTCGAACGGGCGCCCGCGCCGGTGACGCTGGAGGCTTCAGGCGGAATCACTCTGGAGAACGTGCGCGCGGTTGCCGAGACCGGCGTGGACGTCATCTCCATCGGCGCGCTGACCCACTCCGCGCCCAATCTCGATTTCGGCATGGACGCGGTCTGGGGGCCGTAGGCTTTTAAGCCTCGCGGTCCTGCAGCAGCGAACGCTCCGCCCGGTTCGGAAAGCGATAGAAAATGTGCGCGCCGATCCTGCACGTGCGCACAAGACCCGCCGACCAGTACGGATCGACCGCGACCGTGTGATAGTGCGTCGCCGAACGCGTCATGGGCGGCGCGAAGCCCATCAGGGCGTGCTCCGCGATCAGCTGCGCGCGCGTCCACGACCGCCCGTAGGGCGCAACCGACATGGAGCCGTCGCAGGTAAAGGTGAACTGACAGCCGGTCTCGCGCTCGGAGCCCTCGAAGACCACGCCGCAGACCGAGCCCGGATAGGCGCGATGGCGCACGCGATTGAGCACGACCTCCGCCACGGCGATCTGTCCGTAGAAGCCTTCGCTGCGAGCCTCGTAGTAGATCGCC
>CAZLOV010000031.1:1677-20825 GCA_964561235.1 uncultured Caulobacterales bacterium | reverse complement strand
GGGGCGAACGAATACGTCATGAAGCCGTTCGACAGCGACATCATCGAATCCAAGTTCGCCGACGCGGGCCTGGTGTAATCGCAGGACCCGCCCGTGACCGCTTTCGCGCCCCAGACCGGAGCCCAGCCCGGAACCCCGACCGTCCTCATCGTTGACGACAGCGCCGTCGTGCGCGGGCTCGTGGCGCGCTGGGTCGAGGCTGATCCCCGGCTGCAGGTGGCGGCGACGTGCGCGGATGGCGAACAGGGCGTGAAGCGCGCCGGAGAACTCCAGCCGGACCTGATCGTGCTCGATGTCGAGATGCCGCGCATGGACGGGCTCACCGCCCTGCCGCTGCTGCTCAAGGCCTCGCCGAAATCCCGCGTCGTGATGGCCTCCACGCTGACGCGCAAGGGCGGCGAGATCACGATCAGGGCGCTTTCTCTGGGCGCTGCGGACTACGCGCCCAAGCCTGAGGCCGGCCGGGTTGCCGGGGCTGAAGACTACCGCCGCGAACTGCTCGACAAGCTTGTCGCGCTGGCGCCCCGGCGCGCGCCGGCGCCAGCCGCGGCGCCGCGTCCCGCGCCGCGTCCGGCCGCGCCGTCTCCCTACAGCGCCGCGAAGCTCGTGGCGATCGGTTCCTCCACCGGCGGCCCGCAGGCGCTGCGCGAAATCGTCTCCATGTTACCGAAGGATGCGCGCGCGCCGGTCGTCATCGCCCAGCACATGCCCAAGCTCTTCACCGCGATCCTCGCCGAGCACCTGACCAAGGCGGGCCTGCCCGCCAAGGAGGGCGAGGACGGCGAAGCGCTGAAGCCGGGCCATGTCTATCTCGCCCCGGGCGACTTCCACATGACGGTGCATGGATCCGGCGGCGCCATGACGCTCAGGCTGGACCAGAGCCCGCCGGTGAACTTCTGCCGTCCCGCCGTCGACCCGCTCTTCCGCAGCGCCGCGGCGGCGGCCGGTCCGGGTCTCGTTGCGGCGGTGCTCACCGGGATGGGCGCGGACGGCCGCGAGGGCGCGCGCCATGTCCGCGAGGCGGGCGGCTTCGTTTATGCGCAGGATCAGGCCACCAGCGTCGTCTGGGGCATGCCGGGCGCGGTCGCGGAAGCCGGCCTCGCCGACCGCATCCTGCCGTTGAAAGACCTCGGCGCAGAACTCGCGCGCCGGCTGAAAGGGGGCGCGTGATGCTGCCTGCGCAAAAGTTCGATTTCCTGGCCGCCGAGGTGAAGAAGCGCTCCGGCCTGATCCTGGGTCCTGAGAAGGGCTATCTGGTCGAGAGCCGGCTGGCGCCGGTCGCGCGCAGCGAGGGTTTCGCGACCATCGAAAGCCTTGTCGATGCGATGATGCGCGGCGATCAGCGCCTGTGCACGCTCGCCAGCGAGGCGCTGGCGACGCACGAGACCTTCTTCTTCCGCGACAAGACGCCCTTCGACATCTTCGAACAGATGATCGTGCCGACGCTCAAGCCGGTGCGGGCTGGCCGCGGCCTGCGGATCTGGTGTGCGGCGTGCTCCACGGGCCAGGAGCCCTATTCGCTCGCCATGCTGATCAACGAGCTTGGCGGCCTGCACGCCGACATTCTCGGCACCGACATGGTCCCCGCCGTCCTCGAGAAGGCGCGCGCGGGCATCTACTCGCAGTTCGAGGTGCAGCGCGGCCTGCCCATCCAGCGGCTCGTGAAGCATTTCGAACAGACGGGGGAAAGCTGGCGGGTGAAGCCAGAGATCCGGCAGATGGTGCGCTTCGAGAGCGGCAATCTGCTGGACGATTTCCAGCGCTACGGCGCGCTCGACGTCATCTTCTGCCGCAACGTGCTGATCTATTTCGATCCCCAGTCCAAGGCGCGCACCCTTGAACGTCTCGCCAACCAGCTCGCCGATGACGGCTTCCTGATCCTCGGCGCGGCGGAGACCGTCGTCGGGCTGACCGAAGCGCTCAAGCCGGTGCCGGGTCAGCGAGGGCTCTACGCGAAGCCTGCGGCTTTGGCGAAACTCGCAGCTGCGTGAATGCTCTTCACGAGATCGTGATCGAACAGTTTTAGCACGATAAGCGATTAATGACCGGATAACTCTTGTAAAGAACGAGTTAATGAATAGCGTGCTCCCGCGTCAGGCGCATTCAGCCTGATCGTTTCAATGGGGAGCACACATGAAAATCCTGCTTGCGGCCTGCGCGTTCGCGCTGGCCTTCACCTCCATGGCCGAGGCCCAGCGCCGCGGCAATGATCGTGACGTGATGCGGTTTCAGGAACTGCGTTTCGCCTCTGCGGAGATCAGCACCGGGGCGGTGATCGACGGCTACGCCAGCGCGCCGGTGCTGCGTCTGAGCGTGAATTTCCGTTGCGACGACCTGCAGCGTTTCGCGTCGGAATACGGCCGCCGCTACGTCCTTGGCGTATCCGACGTTGATCTTGAGGTGCGCGTCGATCGCGGCTCATGGCGCCGCTACAGCCTGCGCGGGCTGAGCAATGGCGGGCCGGACGACCGGTTCTGCCGCTTCAACGAGCTCAACAACAACGTCAACGGTCAGTGGATCTTCACCCCGCCGGAGCTCGAACTCGACGCCCAGTTCCAGGGGGTCTATCTCGGCGCCACGCAAGCGGAGGGCAACGCCACCGTGGTTCCGGTCCGCGTACGCCTGCTGCCGCGTCTCATCGTCTCCAACTCCACCGACCCTGACAGCGGTTTTGCGCCCAGCGCGCGCCGCTTCGACGCCCGCGGCCGTCTCTGATCCGGATGGACGCGTTCTGACTGCATGAGGCGGGCCGGGCGACCGGCCCGCTTATTGCATTCCCCTCAGAAGAGAGCGCATAACATATTATGCCCTCAGGAGGGGATGATGAGTCCATTGTCAGCGGCGATCGCGGCGTTCGCCGCAAGCGGCCTGCAGGGGTCGGACGAACCGGCGTCGCGCGATCCGGTCGTTGCGCTACAATCGGTTTCGCTGGTCAATGACTATGCGGTGTTCTTCCAGCGCACGTTCGACGAGGCAGGCGGAGGCGCCTCCGACACGCTGTCGGCGAGCCTGGACAGCGGCCTGCGGCTGGGCGGGGCGGGCGGGGTCACGCTCGAGACGCGGCTGGCCTACGACCTCTTCCGCTTCGCCGGCGACAGCGAGGGCGAGTTCCTCCGCGAGCGCACCCGGCTTGTCCACGACCGGCCGGACAGCGCGCTGCGCCTGATCGCCGGCGACATCCTGACCGAGCCGCAGAACCTTCAGGGCGCCGTCGACCTGCTCGGCCTGTCTTTGGGCACGGCCTATGAGACCCTGCAGCCCTTGCGCTCCATCCGCCGGGCGGGCGAGCGGCTGCTGGTGCTCGAGCGGCGTTCGGTCGTTGAGATCCTCAATGACGGCGTGGTGGTCGAAGAGCGTATCGTGCCGCCGGGGCGCTACACCGTCTCGGACTTCCGCACCGAGGACGCCTTCGGAGACGTCACGCTGAACATCCGCGACGATCAGGGCCGCGAGCGGGTGGTGGACTTTTCCGGTCTCGGCTCGGCGGTGCTGCTGGAGGAGGGGATTGCGGAGTGGAACCTGACGGCGGGCGTCCAGGCGGAGTTCGGCTTTGAAGGGCTCACCTACGACGCCGGCGCGCCGGTCGTAAGCGGGTTCTACCGGCGGTCGGTCGCGTGCAATCTCACCGCAGGGGTGGATTTCCAGGCGGTGGAGGATCTCCAGCAGGCCGGCGCGGATCTGGTCGCGCCGTTGTTCGGCGGCGTGGTGCGCGCGGGTGCGGCGGTTTCGCGGCTCGACGGCGAGGCGGGTTACGCCGTCACGCTGAGCCAGGACTGGGATACGCTTCTTGACGGCCGGGCCTTCGCCAATCTGAGCGGTGTCTGGTACTCGCAGCGCTTCGGGGTGCCGGGCTTCACCGAACCGGTGGACCTGCTTGAAGCCGACGCGCCCGATCCGGATTTTCCAGACCGCACGCCGAGGCAAAGCGCACGCTTCACAGCCCTTCCGATCAGCTGGGAGGTCGACGCCAGCGCCAGCGTGCAGGCGAGCGGCCGGCTGAGCCTCAACGCCGGTGCGGTCTATCGGCAGCTCCGCCGGACCGGCTTCGAGGACGAAGCCGGGCAGGGCGCGGACTGGAGCGCCTCGCTGGGCGCGTCCTGGAGGCTTACCGAGAGCACGGGCCTGACGGCGGCCGTCAATCGCTTCTCCTTCAACGGCGAGGCGGAGACTTCCGCCACCGTGACGCTGCGCGTGCGTTTCGGCCCGGCGCGGCGCGCCGCGCTGCGCTGGCGCACGGCGGAGGATACGCTTCGGGCGAGTTACACCCGCTCAAGCCTGCGCTCGACGGATGCGCTTTTCTACGATGTCGCCGCGGAGCGCAGCCTGGAGGGCGGCGGCCGGTCGAGCCTGATCGCCAACGGCGAGTGGGCGGGCAATCGCGGCGCGCTGGCGTTCGGCGGCCGGCGCGCGCTGACGGGCCGCGAAGAGGCCGGCGCCGACTTTGCGTTTGCGGAATGGACCGGCGGCTTTGTCGCCGCGCGGGATTACTCAGGCTTTTCAAGAAGCGGGTTCGGCGGCGCCTCCTATGCGGCGGTGAAGGACGGCGGCGGGACGGCCGATCTCTATGTGCGCGGTTTTCCCGACGAGAGCGGCGCGGTCGCCGGTTACAGCGCGCGTTCGGACGCACTGGGCGCGCCGGTCGCAGCCGATCTCTTCCCCTACGCCGACGACGTGATCGACATCCTCGCGGTCGATCCCGAACGCGGCTGCATCGTGCAGGAAAGCTTTGCGCAGGCGCCCAGCGCCTATCGCACCGTTACGGTGATCGGCGTCGAGCCGGCGCCGCTCGGCGCCCCCTGCCTCTACGGCGACGCGCCCGAATAAGCGGCGCGCGGGCCGCGGCTCGCCGGCGCGCCCTCCAGCGAAGGGGCCAGCGCGCCGAGCATCATGGGCCGGCGTCCGCCGGGTTCGCCGCAGGCTCTCCAGGCCATCGCAAGCTTGACTGGATCTCGTCCCAGCGCGGCGTCCCGGCGCCGTCTCGCTCGTACCTATCCTGGAGAAACTCGGAAAAATCACGGCTGACCAGCTGGCGCGCCTCGTCCCACCACTGACCGCCGCCGGGGGTGTTGATGACCATGATCATGCCGGTGGTGAAGCCGTTGAACTGGGCTTCATTGATCAGCTTTTCGCGGTGCTGATAGAAGACCTGCTCGGTCATCATCAGGATGTCGAACGCCCAGCCGGAAAAGCGCTGCTTCCTGAAGTCGTCCGCCTCTGAATAGCGGTGGAGACAGAAGCGAACGTCCTCGAAGAGCTCCCGGTCGTGGCTCAAGCTCCAGAAGAAGGACCGGCAGCCGTCGAGCAGCTGCCGCTGCGCGTTGGATTTCTCCACGCTGTAGGTCTGCCGGCGCTGGACCCACAGCGCGATCAGCGAAATCAGGATGGCGAAGACCGCAATCGTCTGGCCGACATAATAGATCGACTCAAGGGTCATGCTTCCTCGCCCGCTTCGCCGGGTTTCCGCTTGAAGCCGGCGGGCGCGGTGAGGCTCATGACGGCGCGCCCGCCACGAAGCCCTGCGCTTCGACGACCATGGCGCGGATCGCCTGCAGCTTCTCGACAAGCAGGTTGTTGTTGAACACGACCACGGTCAGGCCGTTCTTGACCCGCAAATCGCGGCGCGCCTGCTGGACCACGTCGGGCGCGAGGACCGCGGGAGGATCCCCCAACCACGCCTCGATGCCGTCGGCGTAGTCCAGGGTGTCGCCGAAGGTGACGTACAGATAATCGCGCACATCGTCGTATTTGTGCGCCTGAAGCTTGGCGACTTCCTCATAGGCCAGATTGATCTCCAGCAGGCGGGTCAGGATCCGCTCGTCGGTGATCAGCGCCACGTCGCCGGAACCCAGAAGCGCGTCGAGCGATGCATAGCGCGGGACATGCTCCTCGAAATACAAGACCGCGATCACATCGGCGTAGTAGGCGGCCAGATCCACCGCGCCGGACATCTCGTGATAGCCGATCACGCGCTCTGCAGCGGCGGTCTGGGCGGCGTAGAGCTCCAGGAAATGGTCGATGCGGTTGAGGTCATGGGCGAGGTCGGCGTCGACCTGCATGAGATACCGGTCTTCATCCGCGCGGTCGGCCCGCCCTTCGTTCCAGGCGTTGATCTGGAAGCCGATCACGACGCCTGCAATGACGATGACGAACTCGATCCCGGCGGCGAGCCAGTTCTGGGTGCGGATCGCGCGGGAAAGATTGTCGAGGATCATGGGGCGGACGGCGCGGCGGCGGCAGACCGGGCGCCTGCGTGGTTACCTTCACCCGCCGAAGCGCCAGACCGCAAGCTTCAGCGGAAAGCCGCATGGGCCGAGCATGATGAGCTCAACATCCCAGGAATGCAGCGCTACGGGGCGAGTACGCTTTACATGCTGCGTTGGATGAGCCGCTACAACGCGTGAAAGCCTCACGCCGCCTAGGTAAAGCCGTTCGGGTTCCTGGTGGCGTTACAACCCAATGCGGACGCAACGCCGGTCATTGCCGCCGAGGTTGTCGACGACCCAACGCGGGCGGGTCAGAAGCCGCGGCCGCGTCCGCCCGCGCCTACAGCCCCGTTCGAGCACGACCCGACAAAGGCAGCGGCGCAAGCATTCGACCGTTTGAATGGAGGGGGCGTACCGATCGACCACCTACGAACATCTGCCTAGACGCTTGGCCCTTGCCGCATGAGCGTGGAGCCCAAGGTTCTCAACGGCGGAATGTACGATGTTGGGCGGACGCGACGGCGGGCTGTCGCCGCTTAAGGGGTCGACCTTATTAGAAAGGAGGCGAACACCATTGTGTCTGACGATGAATGCGAGCCGGCGGATGAAAAGATGCCGTTAAGGCTCGCGAGCCAACAGCAATTGACCGAATGCGCGGAATCCCTTGACGAATGCATCAATGTCAGCACTTCCGTTGTTGGGGGAGCAATGACTGACAATGCGGCTGAGCGCCTAGAGCGGAATATCCAGGAGCGCACGAGGAGTGCGCTTATCGCGACAATGTCGATCCCTTTTCTCGTGTTCTGGGCAGAGGAGATAGGGATGCTTTTCTCCGCGTTCGTGGGGCGTTCAGCTGATGATATTCTTTTTACCGGAACACCCGGCCTTAATGTTCTCGCTACGGCTAGTGGTTTGATAATAATCGTTTTTGCTTCGATGTCCCGAACGTTTGCCCTTCATAGAAAGTTTGATCATGCGAGTTTCGGTCTCCTCAGGGGAATATCGTCCCATATACGCGACGAGTTAGCAGCTGCTGCTGAGGCGAGCGGTTTCGAATCGAATACTGTATCGAAGATAAAAAGTGGACGGCATATGGAATTGTTTTATACAATGGCAAATCGCCAAACCGTGCTTCGGGGCCAAGCGTTTCTTTATTGGGAGCAATACTTTTCTACTCTTCAAATTTTTATTTTTGGTCTATTTTCAGCGATCAGTACACTGTTAATTTCTTTTTCACCATTTTCAAATGCAATCTATGCGTGGTCGGCTCTATTGCCTGCTGGCCTCTCCATTTTCGCATTTATACAGATACAATGTGAGCTGAAGCCGAAAATTTGGCGGCATGTGAGAACACAAATCGATGAAATGCGGCATCAAACTCGGTCAGAATTCCTTGAACAAATAGAACGCCGATTTGGGTGAACGAGCTCTGCAAAATACGAACACACCTGTCCGCGCCGAGTCAGCGTCGCCCCGCTGCTTGCGTTAGCTACTATGCGCCGGTCCTGCGAGAACTTGGGGCGACACATGTAGCAGACTTCGGTCGCGGGCGGCTGCGAAACAGATCCGTTCTAAAAGATCATTTCGATCGTGTAGACTATATAGAGCAACCAGAATTAATAGAGAAAATTTGCGATCAGGTTAAAAGTAACTCGGAGAGAGTTATATGTTATGACGAGTGGATTTTAGAGCGCACGTTATATGATGCAATATTTCTTATTTTTGTTATTCATACTATTCCATCAATTACTTATAGAAAGAGAATTATTTTCGAAATAAAGCGTAGAATTCGCAAGGGCGGCTTTCTTTTGGTTGCAGTTCCACAAAGTGAAACTTACTACAATCGTCGTAAAGAAAAAAGTATCGCGATGGATGGCTAATGAAGCGGGGGGTAAATTCTTATACATTTTACAAGAGTTACCATGCGTCTGAGCTTGATAAACTTTTCAACTCGAGCGGGTTTGTGCGGTACTCGTCGATTTATCGCTCGAAGCAACTCATTCGGCTATATCAAAACCCGTAGCCTGTCATCGATCCGAGGGTGTGACCATCCAACCGTGATGCGTCTGGAATGCGAACCGCAACTTCCGTAGGCCACAAGACCGGCGACAAGATAATTACGCTTATACATAGCTATACCCCCGGAGGCGCGGCCTCCGGGGGTTTGACGTATCGAGCGGGACGGGCTCGAGGGATGAACCGGTCAGGCCGCGCCGGCGGCCTTTTCCTCAACCGGGTCGCGCAGCACATAGCCGCGGCCCCAGACGGTTTCGATGTGATGCTCCCCGCCCGTGGCGGAGGCGAGCTTCTTGCGCAGCTTGCAGATGAAGACGTCGATGATCTTGAGCTCGGGCTCGTCCATGCCGCCATAGAGATGATTGAGGAACATCTCCTTGGTCAGCGTGGTTCCCTTGCGCAGGGAAAGCAGCTCGAGCATCTGGTATTCCTTGCCCGTCAGGTGCACGCGCTGGCCGTTCACCTCGACGGTCTTGGCGTCGAGATTGACCGCGACGTCGCCCGTCTTGATGACCGACTGGGCGTGACCCTTGGAGCGCCGCACGATGGCGTGGATGCGCGCGATGAGCTCTTCCTTGTGGAAGGGCTTGGTCAGGTAGTCGTCCGCGCCGCAGCCCAGGCCGCGCACCTTGTTGTCGATGTCCGCATTGCCCGTCAGGATCAGGATCGGCGTGTCGACCTTGCTCATGCGCAGGGTCTTGAGCACGTCGAAGCCCGGCATGTCGGGCAGGTTCAGATCCAGCAGGATGATGTCGTAATCATACAGCTTGCCGAGATCGACGCCCTCCTCGCCGAGGTCCGTCGTATACACATTGAATCCGTCGGACTTCAGCATCAGCTCGATGCCCTGCGCCGTGGCGCGATCGTCCTCGATGAGCAGAACCCGCATCGTTCCCTCTCTCCGCGTCGCCGCGCGAATCACCAGCCCCGCGCGTCATCCCCATGGTTAACGTCGTTTGCAGGATGACGCGAGAATTCCTTAAGAGTCGTTAATAGGGATTTGACTCTGCTCCGGAATCGGAAAGACCGCGCCAACACCGGCGCCGCCGCGGGACCGTGCAGCTAGATTAAATAATTGAAATCATTCCGCTGCGCGGGCCAGCGCCGGCGCAAGCAGGCCTGCGGCGACGGCCCATTTTTCGTCGCAATCGCCCTGCCGGCCGTCATAGAGGATGCGGTCCTCATATCCGGTAATCCACAGCGCTTCGGGGTTGCGTCTGGCGATGACAAGGTCGCTCTGGCGCGACTCATCCGGGGTGCGGTGCAGCTTGAAGACGACGAGCCCGTCGGCGAGCGCCTCGCCGAGTTCGCCGCCGGCCGCCGCGAGCCGCGGATCGCCCTCGATGACGGAGACCAGCTCCATCTTGCCGGCCTCGGTGGACAGGCAGAAGCGCGAGCGTTCGATCCCGGAGAGCCCGTGCTGGCTTTCCGCATGCAGCCGCCAGGCGGTCTCCACCGGCACGGCGAAGGCGCGGTGTCCTTCGATCTCCCGGCACTGGAACATGTAATGATTGTTCACGCCGAGGCGCTTGAGCTCCTGATGGAGCACGCGCAGGGCGTCGGCGTCGTCGTTCACCCCGTCGATGATCGGGGTCTGGTTCTCCAGCGTCACGAAGGGGCGTGAGCGCATGCGCCGGATCGCTCCCTCGACAAGCGGATTGCGCCGGGCGCGTCCCTGTTCGTCGGTCAGCACCGCGCCGCCGTCATCGAGAGCCAGGAACTCGTCGGGATGGGTGAAGTGAACCATGAACGCCACGAGCACGTCCGGGTGCAGTTCGTGGAACAGGTCCAGCATGGCGAAGAACCGCTCGTCGAAGCGCTCCGGGAAGAACGCCATCTCCTTGGTGCCGATGCGGATCACTTCCACGCCGGCCTCCGCAAGCCCGTTGAGATAGTCGAACAGGTTGCGGTTGGAGAGCACCATCGGGTCGCCGCCGGAAAGCAGCGCCTCGCGCACCTTCGGCTTGCCGGTGATCTCCCCGCGCGCGACCTTGGCGTTGTGGCCGCGGATATAGTCGGCGATCTCGTGGATGGAGGCGGTGTCCTTCTCGGTCTTTCCGGTCAGGAAGTCCGAGCGGTAGCAATAGCGGCACCAGCTCGAGCAGGCGCGCACGACGTAAAGCAGCACCAGTTCGTACTTGTGCAGCAGCCCCGGGATCGGCGCGTATTTCAGCTGGTTGGACGGATCGCTTTCGCCGGAGAGATCGTCCATTTCCTCCGGACGCGCCTTGATCAGATTGGCGACCGCGCGGCTTTTCCGGGCCAGTTCGAGATAATACCCGGTCGCGCGCGGCGGCAGCCGGTCGGAAACGCCCGCCGTCTCAAGCGCCTCAAGCTCGGCCTCGGAATAGACCGGCGCGCCGCCTTCAGCGAGGTACGCGCGGTAGCGCGCGATATCATGCACCACATAGCGGTTGAACCTCGTCTCCTCGATCTGCCCGTACACATTGTCCTTGTGCCGGCGGGAGAGGGCTTTCTGCTTCGGGCGCGAACCCGCGATACGCACAGGGGCGTTGTTCAGCGGCATGGCTGACCTCGTCGTCTGTTCGATCCGGTGGCGCGCAATAACGCCGTGAAACGGCGCGGACTTCCCTATGCGCCGGTGATGCGGGCCGCCCGGACTTCCCCAGGGCGGCGACGCGGGGTGGGTAACACGCCTATTTAGGACGCGCGAGACCCAATCCCATTGAATGCTGCCTGTTTTGTTCCGAACCGGGCGGAATCGGCGTCCGATCGGACGCAATCAGGCGGGTGTTTACGCGGCCGAAACCGCGTTCCGGTTAATGTCCGCCTGACGCCGGGGCAAAACGCGCCGGTTTTCCAGCGCGCGGAAAGGCGTAGCGCACGTGCAGGCCATACTCGACCGCATCGAGGGCATGGAGACCCGGATCTTTCACGGCCGGGTCAAGGCGGTGAACGGCCTCCTGCTGGAGGCCGAGGGGCCGCCGGCCGCCCTGACGCTTGGCGCGCGCGCCGAGGTGTCCTGCCCCGGCCGCAAGGCCGTGTGCGAGGTGGTGGGCTTTCGAGGCGACACGGCCCTCATGATGGCCTTTTCCGACATCACGGGCGTACGCCCCGGCGCGGACGTGCGGATTGATCCGGAAGGGGCGTGCGCGCGCCCGCATCCCGGCTGGCTTGGGCGCGTCATCGACAGCGCCGGCGCGCCGCTCGACGGCCGCGGCGCCCTCAGCTACGGCCCCGTCGCCTATCCCCTCAAGGGCGCGCCGCTCAACGCCCATGCCCGCGCCCGGCTCGGGGAGCGGCTGGAGCTTGGGGTGCGCGCGCTTGATCTGTTTACGCCGATGCGCGCCGGCCAGCGGCTTGGCGTGTTCGCCGGGTCGGGCGTCGGCAAGTCGGTGCTGATGTCGATGCTGGCCCGCGACGCCAGGACGGACGTGGCGGTGATCGGCCTGATCGGCGAACGCGGCCGCGAGGCGCGCGAGTTCGTCGAGGACGTGCTGGGGCCGGACGGCCGCGCACGCTCGGTCGTGGTCACGGAGACCTCCGACGCGCCGCCTCTGGCGCGCCGCCAGGCGGCCTATATGACGCTGGCGATTGCAGAATTCTTCCGCGACCAGGGCGCAAGCGTGCTCTGTCTGATGGACAGCGTGACGCGCTTTGCGTTCGCCCAGCGCGAGATCGGCCTCGCTGCGGGCGAACCCCCGACGACGCGCGGCTTCACGCCGTCGGTCTTCGCCGAGCTGCCGCGTCTTCTGGAGCGCGCCGGTCCGGGCCGCGAGGGCGCCGGCGCCATCACCGGCCTGTTCACCGTGCTGGTGGACGGCGATGACCACAACGAACCGATCGCCGACGCGGTTCGCGGCATTCTCGACGGCCATGTCGTGATGAGCCGCGCGATCGCCGAGCGCGGCCGGTTTCCCGCGATCGACGTGCTGCGTTCCATTTCGCGCACCGCGCCTGAAGTCTATTCGCCCGACGAGCGTCCGCTCGCCGTCGAGGCGCGAAAGGCCCTGTCGGCCTATGCCGACATGGAGGAACTGATCCGGCTCGGCGCGTACGCGCAGGGCTCCAATCCCGAGGTGGACCGGGCCATCCGGCTCAACGGTCCGCTCGAGGCGTTTCTCGCCCAGGGAAAAGACGAAGCCGCCCCGCTTGAGGCGAGCGTCGCGGCCCTGTCGGCGATACTGGCGGATGGATGAAGGTGGAGGGTGACTAGGCCATGGCGACGCGATCCCATGCGCCCCTGATCCGGCTGGCCCGGTTCAAGGTGGAGGAACTGCAAAAGCAGATGGCGGAGATCGACCGCGCACGCGCGGCGATCATCGACCAGATCGAGCGGCTGGAGGCTTCGGTGCCCGGCGAGCAGGCGGCCGCGGACGAAAGCCGCGACGGCTACCTCGCCTATGGCAGCTACGCGCGCTCGGTCATCCAGCGCAAAGAGAATTTGCGCAACTCGCTCGACGAGGTGGAGGCGCAGGCCCATGCGCTGCGCGCGCGTCTGGAGGGCGCGTTCGCCGAGTTGAAGAAGTTCGAGCTTCTGGAGGAGCGCCGGCTGGCGCGCATCGAGGCGTCAGCGCGCGCCCAGGAGCAGGCGGAAATGGACGAGATCGCCGCACGCGCGCGGCGGGCCGCACACTAACGCTTGAGGAAACGCGCTCGGGCGAAGCTCGTGACCGCCGCGCCGGCGAGAAGCACTGCGGGCAGAAGGTCGGCGGGAGTGAAGGGACGCGTCTCCCCGCCGGAAGCCTCCGCGAGCGCTATGCTCAGGGCGGCGGCTGCGGCGAGCTGCAGGAAGGCGGCGCTTTGCAATCCGTATCCGATGATGCGCTGCATACGCCGCCTCCCCACTGAATCGCCGCCAGGAGACGCTAGTCTGACTTGATTCGGCGCTCAAGCGGTTCGCCGAAAAGTCACGAAACAGTATTATTTATTTATTTCATTCATTTAAAGCGCTCCAGTCCAGCGCAGATCCACCCGGAAGTTACGGCCCGGCTCCGACGCGCCGGCGAAGGCGATGTCGAAATCCTGATCAAGCAGGTTTTCAACCTCGACATCGATGCGGAGATTGCGGTCGCGGAACGGTTCGAAGCCGACGCCGAGATCCAGCGTGACATAGCCGGCGCGCTCGGCGGCCGGATCGGTGACGTCGTCGAAGTCCGTTGCGAAGCCCGCACGCCCGAACACCTCCGTGCGCCACGGCTCGTGACGGTAACGCGCTGCAAGAAAGCCCGTCAGCGGCTGCAGCGAGCCCAGCGGTTCGCCTGTTTCCCGATCCTCGCCGTCGGTCCGGGCGATGCCGGTCGTGACGCTCAGCCCGCCTGCGGTGTAGGCGGCCTGGAACTCGTATCCGGTCAGTTCGGCGTCGGCGACATTCTCCGAAAGCGAAACGCCCGAACCGCATGGCGCAAAGAAGGGCGGCGCAAAGCAGGTCGGGTCGAAAGACACTTCCGCGACAAGGTTGATCAGATCGTCCGCGCGGGTGTGGAAGACGGCCCCGCGCACTTCGATCCGGTCGCCGGGACGCAACAGGCCTTCATGGTCGAAACCGGCGCCGAATTCGATCGTGCGCGTCTCTTCAGGCCGCAGGTCGGGATTGGGAACGAACTCGTTGGGTGCGAAGACCGGCGCGCCGAGGATCGGGTGCGGCAGATTGAAATGGGTCCCGTCCAGGAAGAGCTCGTTGAGAGAGGGCGCGCGGAAGGCTTCGCTCCAGCTCGAGAAAAGACGCAGATTGTCGTTCGGCGCCCAGGTCAGGGAGATCCGCGGGCTGAAAGCGTCGTCCTCGTTGGCCGGGGCAAGGTCGCTTTCGCTCTCGAAGCGGTCGAAACGCACGCCCGGCACAAGGATCAGCTCGCCCGGAAGGGCGCCGGCGGGCGTGGTGATCTCCGCCTGGACATACCCGGCGAGAAACGTGCTGTTTCCGTTCGGCACGCCGCCGCGCCGGTTGTCGGAGGTGTTGCTGTCGAAGCCGGTCTGCTCGTCGCGATACCATTCAAAACCCGTCACCAGGTCGGCGCGGGTTTCGCCGGAAGCGAAGCGCGCGCGGTTTTCCAGCCGCACGCCGGTCGTGGAGAGATCACGGTCGATGAAGCGGCCGCTGTCGAGTTCCGTTTCATCGACTTCGCTGTCGCTGCGATAGGCGACCGCCTCGAGGTCGAACAGGTTCTGTCCCTCGGGGCGCCAGTTGACGCGGCCCCGGAAGGTGTCGGCGGACACTTCCTTGTCGGCGAGCGCGTTGCCGAATCCCGGCGTATTGACGCCCTGGCCGTTATTGGGCTCGCGCGCGTCATTGCGGAAGCCCGTCCAGCCGGCTTCCAGCCGCAAGCCCGGCGCAGGCGTGGTCGAGGCGGTGAATAGGCCCGCAAGGATGTCGTCTTCTGCAGGCAGGGTGTCGCCGGAGCCGAGTTCGATGTCGCCGGAGCTTCGAATGGACACGCCGCCGGCGAGGTCGACGCCGCCGGCGCGGGCGAACAGGCCGAGCGATCCGCGGCTTTCCTCGTTGACGGAGCGGTAGCCCGCCGCCGCACGCGCGCCGAAGCGCTCGTCGCCGGAGAGCACGTCCTCGGCCTGAAGGGTTTCAAACGCGATCACGCCGCCGGCTGCGCCCGACCCGTAGATGGCGCCGCCTGCGCCGCGCACCGTCTCCACCCGGCGCAGAAGCGACGGATCGAGGAACACCACCCCGTCATGGGCGGAGGCAAAATTCTGACGCGTCCCGTCAAGCAGAAGCGTGACGTTCTCCCGCCCGAAACCGCGCAGCGACAACGTCTGGCCGGTGCGGCGCGCGCCGCCCCCCACGATCACGCCGGGCACGTTCTCGAGAAGGTCCTGGAGGTCGGTCGGCTGTTCGAGCGAGAGCGCTTCGAGATCGATCACGGTGCTTAGGCCCGGATAGTCGAAGCTCGACAGCTGGGTGCGCGTCGCGCTGACGATGATCACGTCCTCCGGGGCGGTGTCGCCTGCGTCATTGCTGGCGTGCGCGGGCAGGACGGGGAGGGCGGCCAGGCAGGCGGACGCCGCGCCGAGAAGCGCTGTGCGGCGAAAAGACATGTCGCATCCTTCTTGCAAATGGGTCGCAGTTGCGCAATGAATATCCGAGCAAAACGAGATTGCAAGTCGGAATCATTCGCAATATGCAGATCGCGGAGTCCGGACGCCGGATCCGACCGCCACGCCTTCAGGGAACCCCGTCATGCGCCTTTTCGCTCTCGCCGCCGTCTCCACACTCGCGCTGACCGCCTGCGCCGCGCCCGCCGCGACGTCCGGCGCTGCGCTGTCGGCTGCGCCGCAGTCCGCTGCGGCCGAACGCAGCGAAGCCGCCTTCCAGGCGGATCGCGACGCCATTCTCGCCATGCAGGGCGAGTACGCCGTCACGTTCGACTTCACCGAAACCGTGCCTGTTGCGGCGGGCTATGAGCTCAAGGAGCCGAAGATCACGCCTGCGCGCGAGGTCGTTCTGGTGCTGGAGGATGAAGGCGACTTCATTTCGCTGCAGCACCTGCTGCTGGTGGGCCCAGAAGACAGTCCCGTCGTGATCAAGCACTGGCGCCAGGACTGGGCCTACGAGCCCGAGCGGCTGATGGCCTATCGCGGCTTCCAGCGCTGGGAAATGGTCGATCTCGACCAGGACGAGGTCCGCGGCGCGTGGTCGCAGACGGTCTACCAGGTCGACGACAGCCCGCGCTATGCAGGGATCGCCCGCTGGGAGCACGCGGCGGAAGGCTCCACCTGGGAGCCTGCGCGCAGCTGGCGTCCGCTGCCCCGGCGCGACGCGACCACGCGCGACGATTACGACGTCATCGCGGCGGTCAACCGCCACTCGGTCTTTCCCTGGGGCTGGACGCACGAGCAGGACAATTCCAAGCTGATCCTGCGCGACGGCGACCCGCGCGAGCTGGTGCGCGAGCAGGGGATCAACACCTATGTCGCCACCGACCTGCCGGGCGACGAGGCCGCGCGCGAGTACATGGAGGAGACCGCCGCCTACTGGGCGCGCGTGCGCGACACCTGGAACACCTGGGAAGACACTGCTGACTGGATCGTCGTTCAGGACGATGCGGACGGAACCCAGCTCTACGCCCCGATGCTCAGCGAAGCCCAGCTGATCGCGTTTGGCGAGCAGGACACGGAGGCGGCCTGGGCCGCCGCGCAGGCGCTCCTGGACGCGCAGGTTGAGACGCGCACGGACGGCTGACCTCCCTGAGCCGTCCTGACGCAACGCCCCGGAAGGCTTCCGCCGCCGGGGCGTTTTGCGTTCGCCTCAGGGTGTTTTCAGCCGCGCCGCCCAGCTGAGCGCCGCCCCGCCGAGAATGACGCTCATCACCACGCAAGCCGGAAAATAGACCAGCGCGGGCAGGTTGAAGATCCAGGCCACGAAACCGTCGGGCAGCAGCCGTTCTGCGACGTCACGAATCCAGTAGAGAAAGGCGAGATGGTCGCGCAGGTGCGCATCCACGCTCAGCGATAGCTCGGCGCCGGCGAAGGCGGCGAGGGCAAGCAGCCAGATGGCGATCAGTCCGTCGAGAATGCTTCCCGCAAGCGACAGCCAGCCGAACCAGAGAAGACCGGTGCGCATGGGTTGCACGCTATGCAACTCGCCGCATGCGCCAAAGCGCTTTCGCTGCGGCGCCTCAGCGCACGCGCAGATAGCGGAGCTTCAGCATGAACGCCCCGGCGATGACGGCGGCGTAGATGAAGAAGCGCATGACGGAGGCCGCCCCGTGAAGGTCCAGCCGGTCGAAGGCGCGCTGCAGGGCGAAGTCCCACGGCACGCCCGTCATCACGGAGACGAAGAACGGCCAGACGCTGTCGGCGGCGAAGGCGGCAACGACGGCGCCTGTCAGATGGCTCCACCGGCGCATGACAAGCGCTGCGACGGTTGAGGCGAGCACAAGGAACAACCAGTCGCCTGGCTCGAACCCGGCTGCGATCCGCTCGAAATAGAACGCCCCCATGCGCCGCTCCCCTCCCGAAGGTATGAAATCCTACCCCGCTTCGACTCCCGCGGCGAGGCCGGCGGCGAGCTGTTCGAGATCCGCGCACGCCTTGCTGGTCGGGAACTTCACCGAGACGGGCGTCTGTGCGCGCACCGCCTCCGGCACGTGGCTGTCGCGCCGGATGACGCCCGCCAGCGCCGGCTTGATGCCGAGGAAGCACTCGCACGTGCGCTTGAAGGTTTCATAGGCGCGGTTGGCCGAGACCGCGTCCGGCGCGTTGTTCACGACCACGAACGGCGCAGCGCCCTCGTCGCGCAGCCGCAACGTCTTCACGAAGGCGTAGGCGTCGGTGAGCGAGGTCGGTTCGTCGTTGATCACGATGAGCACGTCGTCGGCGGCGGCGGCGAGGCGGATGGTGGACTTGTCCGCTCCGGCGGCGAGGTCGATCAGCGTGCGGTCATAGCTCATTGCAGCCGCCGCCAGTCCGGCGGCGAGACGGTTGACCGCCTGACCGTCCAGACCCGCAAGCGCGCCCGAGCCGGAGCGTCCCGAGATCACGTCGAAACCGCCCGGCTTGCCCGCGCCGCCCAGCGCTCCGGAAATGCTCTCCTCCAGGGTCTGCCGTCCGGCGACGACCGCGCCGATGTCGCCGTTGGGGTTCACGCCGAGCTGGACGTCGATATTGGCCATGCCGAGATCGGCGTCGACCAGAAGCACGCGCTCGCCCCGGCGCGAGAGCGCTCGGGCGAGGCCGATGGCGATCATCGTCTTGCCGACCCCGCCTTTGCCTGAGGCGACGGCGAGAAGCGCGCCGGCTGGCCGCGCGCCGGGCGCCTGGAAGGCGTCCCGGGGTCCGATCTGGGCGGTCATCAGCGGCTCTCCTCGTGTTCGTCGTCATCAGGCTCGTCGGCGTCTTCAAGAAGCGCGCGCGCGAGGCGCAGCGGGCTGGCGGGCGCAAGCCCCGCGCCGATGAAGGGCGAGGCGGAGATCTGGGCGAAGGCGAGCCCGCCTTCGCCAGCGCCCACCAGTCCGCCAAGCCGGCGGGCGGCGTCGAGCTTGGTCAGCACCGCGCGTCCGGCTCCGATCGAGCCGAACAGCGCGGCGACATCCTCCGCATCGGCCGCATCGCCGCCGGCTTCCAGAACCGCGACTAGCTCGGCGCCGGCGGCGTCGGCGAGTTCCGCTGCGCCGTCGAGTTCGTCGAGATCGAAGGGGTTCACCGGCGGGCCGTCGATCAGCACCGGGCCTGCCGGCGCGTGCTGGACGGCTTGAGCGAGCGCGCGGCGGCCTTCGGCGAGTTCGGCTGTCAGGCCCATCGCCTCGGCGTAGCGGGAGAGTTGTTCGAAAGCGCCGGAACCGCCGTCGGCTCCGACAATCGCCGGCGCCCCGCCCGCAGCGAGGCAGCGCGCCGCGATCCGCGCCAGCACGGAGGTCTTGCCCGACCCGGGCGGTCCGGCAAGGAAGACCGGCCCGGCGGGAACCGGCTCGATCGGATGGGTCACGTAGCGCGCCTCGATCGCCTGGGCGAGCACGACCGCGGCGGGTTCGTCGCGGAAGTCCGCCGCCGCCTCAAGCAGGGCCCGCGCGGCGCGTTCGGTCAGCCGGTGCCAGTGCAGCGCCTGGGCGATGCGCGTCAGGCCGTCTTCTTCATCGCCCCGGGCCTCGCGGCGCTCGCTGTCGCGCCGGTTGAGCGCCGCGCCGGGCGCTTCCTTTTTTTGCGGCGGCGCGGAGCGTTCCGAGGCCGCGCGCACCTCGACCCCTCCGCCGGGCGCGTCGTGCGTGGCGATGATGACGGCGTCCGCGCCCATCTCCCGGCGCACCTGCGCCATCGCCTCGTGCAGCGTCCGGGCGGTGAAGGTGCGAAGGCGCATGGCTTAGACCTGCCCGAGGGTTTTGAGCTTGGCGGAGGGGTGGATCTCGGCCTGGCTCATGACGGTGGTTTGCGGACGGAAACGCTCGACGAGCGAGCGCACATACGGACGCGCGGCCGGGCTGACGAGCAGCACCGGGGTTTCGCCGCTGGCATAATCGG
>CAZLOV010000031.1:0-1667 GCA_964561235.1 uncultured Caulobacterales bacterium | reverse complement strand
CTCATGCCGACGCTCATCCTTGTTCTGCTGGTTTTCGCCGCTGGCGGCGGCGTGATCGAAGGCCTGGCGGACCTGGGCCACGAAATCGCGCAGGCGCGTCGGCGCCAGCGCGAGCTGCTTGCGGTCGCCTTCGCCGATCATCGCCTCGGCGAAGGCCTGCTCCCAGGCCGAAGACAGCGTCACCACGGGCAGGGTGCCGTCGAAGCTCAGATTGGCGGTGCAGATCTGGCGCGCCAGCCGGCCGCGGACATGCTCCACGACGGCGTCGGTATGGCGGGTATGCGCGGAGGCTTCCGCGACGCCCTCGATGATGAGCGGCAGATCGCGGATCGACACGCGCTCCTTGAGCAGCGACTGCAGGACGCGCTGGATGCCCGCCTTGCTGATCTGATCCGGGGTGATGTCCTCGACGAGCTGCTTGTGCTCCTTCGGCAGCTTGTCGATGAGCTGCTGCGTCGCCGCATAGGACAGCAGGTCCGGCATCGCATCGCGGAGGATCTCGGTGAGATGCGTCACCAGCACGGCGGCCGGATCCACGATCGTGTAGCCCCGGAAGGTCGCCTCTTCGCGGTGGCTTTCCTCGATCCAGGTCGCCGGCAGGCCGAAGGCGGGCTCCTTGACGTGGGTTCCGGGAAGCTCCACCCGCGCGCCCGTCGGGTCCATCGCCAGGAGATGGCGCATCTTCAGCTGGCCCGCGCCCGCCTCGATCTCCTTGACGCGGATGACATAGTCCTCAGCGGGCAGCTGCAGGTTGTCGATGATGCGCACCGACGGCGTCACGAAGCCGTTCTCCTGCGCGAAATTGCGGCGCAGCGCCTTGATCTGGTCGGTCAGGCGCCGGCCCTCGACATCGTTGATGAGCGGCAGCAGCGCATAGCCGAGCTCGATCTTCAGCTCGTCGATATGCAGCGTCTCCTCGATGGGCGGTTCCGCCGTCGCCTCGCCGTCGCCGGCCTCGCCGCCCGGCTGTCCGGCGCGCGCCGCCCCGCCTGCGGAGGGCTGGGCGGCTTCAAGCGCTGCGGCCTGGACACGCCGTCGCGCAAGCACGCTCAATCCGCCGGCCCCGAGCGCGAGCAGCGCGAAGGGCAGCATCGGCATGCCCGGCAGCACCGCCGCGACGGAGGCTGTGGCCGCAACCACGTAGAGGCTCGCGGGGTTGTTGGTGAGCTGGCCGAAGACGGCCTTGTCGGCGGCGCCCTCCACGCCCGCCTTGGAGACCAGAAGGCCGGCGGCGACGGAGATGATCAGCGAGGGGATCTGCGAAACCAGGCCGTCGCCCACCGTCAGAAGCGAGTAGGTGTTGGCCGCGTCGCCGAAATCCATGCCGGACTGGGCGACGCCGATGATCATGCCGCCGATCAGGTTGATGGCGGTGATGAGGATGCCCGCGATCGCGTCGCCGCGGACGAATTTCGAGGCGCCGTCCATGGCCCCGAAGAAATTGCTCTCGTCTTCGAGCTTCTTGCGGCGCGCCCGCGCCTCATCCTCGGTGATCAGACCGGAGGAGAGATCGGCGTCGATCGCCATCTGCTTGCCGGGCATGGCGTCGAGCGTGAAGCGCGCGGCGACTTCCGCGATGCGTCCCGAACCCCTCGTGATCACGACGAAATTCACGATCACAAGGATGATGAAGACGATGATGCCGATGACGAAATTGCCCTGCATCA
>CAZLOV010000030.1:0-21383 GCA_964561235.1 uncultured Caulobacterales bacterium | reverse complement strand
GGTCGAATTTCGACCGCTGGGTCTCCGCCAAGCGCACGCTCAACGTGCCCGAGCAGCTGCCGGCGGAATAGGCCTCCGGGCCCGCGGCGCGTCTTCTCCGAATCGGGGCTCGGGTTCGCCTGCGCAGGGCCGGCGGCCCGGGCCCCTTGCTTTTGCGGGTGCAAGACGCCGGCGGGCGGACGGCCTCCGGAAGCGAAAGGCCGTCATGATCGGGGGATTCGCGCCTAGTCCTCGTCCCCGCCCGCGAGGGGGTCGGAGGGATCGCGCGGCGCCCACCAGGGCCGCTGGAAGCGCTGTTCGAAGTCTTTCGGCAGCACGCCGTCGAGAAGCAGGTTGGCGATGACGGGACCGGTCTCGGTCATGGTCACCCAGACGAAATGGTCGAACTCGCCATAGTCCGGCCCGCGCAGGTTCGAGACGCCGCCGGTGGTGGCGAGCGCGATGCGGTCGTGGACATGCTCGCCGTCGGTCTCGCCGTCATACTCATAGGTGTGCATGTGGCCGGCGAAGGCGGTGTAGTTGCGGTCGTCGAGAAGGTCTTCCACGCGCAGCCATTCCGCGGGCTGGTTGCCTTCGAAGCGCGGCCAGGGCCCGGTGGCGGACACCGGCTCGTTGCGGTCGCCGCGGATGAAGCTCTCGCGCCAGTAGGGCCGGTGCATGAACAGGAAGGTCCAGCGCACCTCGTCGTTTTCCGCCAGCGTCTGTTCGAGCCAGGCGAGCTGGGCGGCCTGTTCCTCCGCCCATGGCCCGCGGCGCTGGCCGTGACCTTGAACGCCTTCACGGTCGAACAAGGCGGAATTCAGCACCACGAAAAGCACGTCCTTGTATTTGAACGCGTAATAATCGGGTCCCAGCCGCTCGCGCCAGACCTCGGCCATGACCTCGTTTGAGTAGTCGTGGTTGCCCGGCACGTAGAAGAACGGCGCATCGAGCTCGGCCACCCAGCCGTCGAGTTCGTCCCATTCCGCCTCGATCTGCGCGCGGTCGTCGGTATAGCCCTGGATGAGGTCGCCCACGCTCACGGTGAAGGCCGGCTGGAGCAGGTTCACCTTGTCCATCGCCGCATCGAACACGCCCGGGCGGGAGCCGCCGGTATTGTCGGTGACGACCACGAAATGAAACCTCGCATCGGAGTCCAGCGCCTCGAGGCTGGTCCAGGGCGTCGGGCCCTCCGGGATCATCAGGGGCTGAATGCGCGCTGCGTCCGCCGGTTGCCGCTCGGCGGCCGCGTCATGGGCATGGCCGGAGCCGGGATGCGCGAGCGCCGGCGCCAACGTAAAGACGGCGGCGAGAACGGCGAAGCTAAGGGCGCGGAGCATGGCGGCCTCCTGTGACGGACGGCCCCATGCCTAGCTTTGTTTCATGACACTATTGATTCCTGCGCACGGAGGCGCGGATCACTCCAGCACGGTCTCGCCTGCGGGCGTGCGCAGATTGTAGCGGCTGGCCATCACCGCGCCGTAGGCGCCCGCGTCGGCGATGAGCATGACGTCGCCTTCCCGCGTTTCAGGCAGCAGGCGTTCAGAGCCCAGAAGATCGGCGCTTTCGCAGATCGGACCGACGACGCTGGCGAGGCCGGCGGCGGGTTCCTCGAGCCGGGTGAGATTGTAGATCTCGTGGCGCGCGCCGTAGAGCGCCGGCCGGATCAGCGAGTTCATCCCGGTGGAGAGGCCCACGAAGCGGGCGCCGAAGCTGTCCTTCATCTGGGTTGCGCGGGTGAGCAGCACGCCGGATTCCGCCACCAGATAGCGCCCGGGCTCCATCCAGAGTTCAAATTGCGGAAACGCCGTGCGGAGCGTGGCGAGCTCCGCGTCGACCCGTAAGAGATCCAGCCCCGGATCGTCCGGGCTTTCCGGCACGCCGAGCCCGCCGCCGACATCGATGACGCGCGCTTCGGGGAAGATCTCGGCGGCTTCCGCCAGGATGCGGCCCATCTCGCGCCAGTGATCAGCTTCGGTGACCCCCGAGCCGGCGTGGGCGTGCAGGCCCGTGATCCGCGCGTCGGCGGCGTCGGCCAGCCTGCGGGCTTCCGCCAGATGGTCGCGGGGAATGCCGAACTTCGCCTTGGGACCGGCGGTCTTCACATGCTCATGGTGGCCGCGCGGCCGGTCGGGGTTCACGCGCAGCAGAAGCGGGCGGTCTCTGAACAGCTCGGGCCAGCGCTGCAGGGGATGCAGGCCGTCGATGGTCAGGTTCACCCCGCGCGCAAGCGCCGCTTCATACTCGCTTCGCGGCGCGAAGTTCGGCGTGAACAGGATGTCCGCTGGCGCTGCGTCCGGGCAGGCGTCGAGCGCATGCTCGACCTCGGCCATCGACACGCACTCAAAGCCGAGCCCCTCGCGCCGGATCAGGCGCAGAACGTCGGGATGGTTGTTCGCCTTGACCGCATAGAAGACGCGCGCGGGGCTCCTCAGCGCGGCAAGGGCGGAGGCGCGTGCGGCGATGGTGGCGGCGTCGTAGACGTAAAGCCCGCCTTCGGCCGGACACAGCGCCTCCAGCTCGGCGCGGCGCCGGCGCCACCATTCCACGCGCACCGGCGCGGCGCTGGGGGCGGGGGCGGTGATCTCCGCCCAGCTCGGGCCGAAAACCGCGGGATCGGGCGCTGCGCTGATCAGGTTCTCGTGCAGCTTGGCGGCGAGCGGCCGGCCCTGGTCTTCATCCACTACGACGCTGAAATTGAGATCGTTGGCCGCCTGGCTGACGAGGAGGATGGGACGGTCCTGGAACGCCTCAAGCGCCGGGGCCAGCTGATGGAGGATGCGCCGGACCCCGTAGCCCACAAGGCTCACGGCGGCGGCGTTTTCGATGATGCGCACCCGGCAGTGCCGTTCCAGCGCCGCGCGAAGCCGCGAAAGCCGTTCGGCGTCCAGGCCCGGATCGGGATCGAGGCTCACGGTGACGTTGGTCTCGGAAGTTGAAACCAGGTCGACGGAGACGCCGCAGGCCTTGAAGGCGGCGAAAATGTCGGCAAGGAAGCCGACCTGGCGCCACATGCCCGCGCCTTCCATGACGACGAGGCGCACGCCGGACTTCACCGACACGGCCTTGAGCCGCGGCCGGTCGTCGCCGGGTTCCGCCGTGATGCGGGTGCCGGGCAGGTCGGGACGGAAGCTGTCCTTGACGAGGACGGGCACGTTTGCGCGCCGCGCCGGTCCGATGGAGCGGGGATGCAGCACCTTGCCGCCCATCGTGGCGATCTCCTGGGCCTCGTCATAGGAGAGGTTGGTGAGAAGGCGCGCACCGTCGGTGAGGCGGGGATCGGCCGAGAAAAGGCCCGGCACGTCCGTCCAGATCTCCAGCCGCTCGGCCTCCAGCATGGCGGCGAAATGCGCCGCGGAGGTGTCCGAGCCGCCGCGTCCCAGCAGCACCGTTTCGCCCGCGTCGTTGGAGGCGATGAAGCCGGGCGCGAGCACGATTTCGTCCTCCTTGAGCGAGGCCTGGAAACCGGCGTCCGGAGCGCTGTCGACGCGCACGTCGAGATAGGCGCGCGCATCGCGGCCGGCGTCTGTGGCGCGGAGGATGTCCCGGCTGTCGAGCGTGGCGACCGGCAGGCCCTCGCGCGCCAGCAAGGCTGCGCCAAGCGCGTTCGACATCAGCTCGCCCAGCGCCAGAAGCTCCGCTCGGGTGCGCGGGCTCGCCTCGCCAAGCAGACGCACGCCCGCGACCAGCTGGCGCGCGCGCTCGAACAGGCCCCCGATCAGCGCGTCGGCGTCGAGCCCCGCAGCGTGCGCGAAATGGCGGTGGGTTTCGAACACAGCCTCGAGCGAGGCCTCGTCAGAGCCCGCGAGCGCCTCGTCCGGCAGCGCTTCAAGCCGGTTGGACACGCCCGAAAGGGCGGAATGCACGATAAAGACGCGCAACCCTTCCGCGCGGCGCGCCCGCGCCAGCTCGGCGATGACGCTCCACCGGTCCGGACTCGCAACGGACGTGCCGCCGAACTTCATCACCATCCAGCGGTTATCAACAGAATTCATGGTCGGCGGCTCGTCGGGTTTCGGGCGGAAAACAAGGTGCGGGGCGGGGCGTTGCGCAAATGCCGCGCCGCCTTAGCACCCGCAGCATTCATCTCAAAGTCACATAGCGCGCGGGCCGGGCCTCACGGTAGCGTCAATTGCGTCAGAATCGTCACATAGGTTAACGCACCCACCTGACCGGCGCGGTCTCATGCGCCGCCTTGTTTCGTCTTTTCATGGTTAATCGAAGGAAAGACCGCCGGATGAAGACCCTGCTCGCCTGCGCCGTCAGCCTCGCCGCCCTCGCGGCTGCGCTTCCCGCCTCCGCCGCCTTCGCCCAGGACGCCGCTGCGTCCGCGGATGCGCCTGAAACGATCGTCGTCACCGCGCAGAAACGCGAACAGAGCCTGCAAGACGTTCCGTTTTCGCTCGACGTGCTCGCAGGCGAGGAACTGACCAATATCAGCGCCGCCGGCGAGGACATCCTGTTTCTCGCGGCGCGCACGCCGAGCGTCTATGCGGAAAGCTCCTTCGGGCGCGCTTTCCCGCGGTTCTACATCCGCGGTCTGGGCAATACGGATTTCGACCTCAACGCCAACCAGCCGGTGTCCATCGTCCATGACGAGGTCGTGCTGGAGAACCCCATCCTGAAAGGCTTTCCGGTCTTCGACGTCGAGCGCATCGAGGTGCTGCGCGGCCCCCAGGGCACGCTGTTCGGCCGCAATACGCCCGCCGGGGTCATCAAGTTCGAAAGCGCCAAGCCCACGCCGGAGCAGGAGGGTTACGCCCGCTTCGGCTTCGGGCGCTTCGACGCGGTGGACTTCGAAGGCGCCGTGTCGGGACCGTTGAGCGAGACGGTGTCCGCGCGCCTGTCCGGGCTTTATCAGCGCCGCAGCGATTTCGTGGACAACATCGCCCCGGCTGAAACCCGCATCCCGGGCGTTCCCGAGGAATTCGAGGGATTTGAGGAATTTGCGGTGCGCGGGCAGCTGCTTTTCCAGCCCACCGACACCTTCAGCCTCCTTTTGAACGTGCATGGCCGTGACGTCGAAGGCGGCAGCCGGACCTTCCGCGCCAATGCAATCCAGGCCGGCGGCGGTCTTGTTGCGGGCTTTGACCGTTTCACGGCGGCCCAGGACAGCCTCCAAACCCTGACCATCCAGAATCTCGGCGCCAGCGCGCGGGCGGACTGGAACATCGGCTGGGGCGAGGTGACCTCCATCACCGCCTGGGAGAGCATTGACCTGGATGCGCGCGGCGATGTCGACGGCGGCTTCGGCGCCGTCTTCGCGCCGCCCTTCGGACCGGGCTTCATCCCATTTGACGCGCAGACGCAGGACAACATCTCCGCCCATGACCAGATTACTCAGGAATTGCGGCTCGCCTTCAGCCCGCGCAGCGACATAGAGGCGACCGTCGGCTTCTTCGGCTTCTACGAAGACCTTGAACTGGAGAACATCAACTTCTCCACGCTCGGCGGCTCGGTCCAGGACGGCTTCGTGGTGCAGAACCAGGAAACGACCGCCTATGCGGTGTTCGGCTCGGCGACCTGGGCGGCCACGGAGCGCCTCGACGTGACGGGCGGCTTGCGCGTCTCCGTTGAAGAGCGCGATTTCTCGGCAAACCGGCTGTCGGCGCCGTTCGGCGGACCGGCGCTCGGCCCGCTGACGGAAAACCTCGAAGACACAGCGCTCACCGGCGATTTCACGCTGGACTACGCCCTGCGCGAGGATCTCAGCGTCTATGCCCGCTACGCCCGCGGATTCCGCGCGCCCAACGCGCAGGGCCGCATTCTGTTCGGTGACGTGGTCACGGTGGCCGACACCGAGACGATCGACAGCATCGAGGCGGGCTTCAAGCGCACGCTGCCGGCCGGGCTCGGCTTCATCAACGGCGCCGTGTTCTACTTCGCGACCGACGACCAGCAGCTCACCGCCGTCGGCGGCGCGGGCAATTTCAACCAGTTGATCAACGCGGAAAGCGTGACCGGCTTCGGCTTCGAGCTTGACGCAGGGCTTCGCCCGACCGACCGGATCGAGCTGACCGCGGGCCTGTCCTACAACAACACCGAGATTGACGATCCCGACCTGACCGTCGCGGTGTGCGGCGCGCCGTGCACGGTTCTGGATCCCCTCGACCCGGATGGGCTGGCGCTCATTGACGGCAATTCGTTACCCAACGCGCCGGAATGGATCGCCAACGCCACCGCGCGCTACGGCCATCCGGTCAATAACGGGCAGGGCGAGCTGTATCTGTTCGGCGACATCGCCTATCGCAGCGAGATCAACTTCTTCCTGTACGAGAGCGCGGAGTTCCGCGACGACGGCCGCGCAGAGCTCGGATTGCGCGCAGGTTACGTTCATGGCGGCGGCGCTTGGGAGGTGTCCGCCTTCGGGCGCAACATCACCGACACGGTCGCGGTCGAGGGCGGGGTCGACTTCAACAACTTCACCGCCTTCATCAACGAGCCGCGCACCTGGGGCGTCGAGGTGCTCGCGCGCTACTAAACGCGGCGGCTTAACCCCGATTTGAGCCTTCCCGCGGCAGACTGCGCCGTCCGCCGTGGGGAGCGCCTTGCATGACCGACACGCCGATCGCCGCCGCGCCTCAACCGCGGGTGGACGTTTTCCGCTCCGCCCTAATCGGCAAAGGGCTGATCGCTGCGGGTCTTGTTTTCATTCTCACAGCAGGGATGGCCTATCTCCGGCTGGCGCTGCGAGGCGACCCGCTGATTGCGGATTTCGACGCGTTCCGGCAGGCCGGTCTTCTCGCGCTTGAAGGCCGGCCGCTCGACGCCTACCGCATCGACGCCTTCATGGAGGCGTTCGAACGCGAGTTCGGCGAACCCGCCAACTATTACTGGATGTATCCGCCGCATTATTTCTTCGTCGCAACGCCGCTTGCGATGGCGCCGCGGCCGGTCGCCTTCATCGGCTTTCTCGCCGCCACGTCTGCGCTGTTCGCCTTCGTTTTGCGGCGTTTGAGCCCCCGAGGATGGGTGTTCACCGGTCTGGTGTTCCTGCCGGTTTATGGCCTGACCGTGATGATCGGTCAGAACGGGCTCCTGACCGCCGGCCTTGTCGGTCTGTTCCTGCTCGCAGCCCGCGCGCGGGAGGATCGCATGGGCGTTCCGCTCGCCTTGATGAGCCTGAAGCCGCAGCTTGCGCTCGCGCCTTGTCTGATCTTCCTGCACTTGCTCACCGCACGGCGCCTTGCAATCTTTCTTGCAACCGGTCTGGGGCTCGCGGCTTTGACGACGCTGGTCTACGGCGCAGACGCCTGGTTTGCGTTCCTGGGCGCGGAGGGCCGGCTGGATCAGAATGACGATGCGAGCGTCTACCGGTTCGACAAGTTCACCTCCTACTTCGGCCTGCTTGCGGGCTGGAACATGCCTCTGGCGCCCGCGCTGGCGATCCACGCCGCCCTGAGCGCCGCGGTGCTTTGCGCGATCTGGCGTTACAGCCGCAGCGGCGCGCCCGAACATCATGTCTGGGGCGTGGGGATTCTGGCGCTCGTGCCGGTCACACCCTACGCGTACGACTACGACTTGCCCGTCGCCGCGGTCGGTTTCGCGCTGATCGCGGCGGACCTGCTGGACCGGACCGGCTTGCGGGATCGTCTGGCGCTGCTTGGGGTGGTCTGGCTGACGGCTGCAACTGGCGTCGTGCGTCCCGGCCGGCATCTGCCGGGTGAGACCTTTGACCATATCACCCTGAACGCGCTGCTCGTGACGGGTCTGGCGGTCTATTGCGCCGTCATTCTGCGCCGGCCGGCGCGTGCTGAGCATCGCGCATGAGCCGCCCTGTCACCTGCGCCGGAGGCCGCACCGAGCCGAAGCGCCCCATCTCCATTGCAGGCGCGGCGATCTTCCTGTTCCTAGCGGCGTTCACGATCCTCGTGTCCCTGACGCTTGAGCATGAATCCCAGCGCGGCGCGAACGCCGCGCCCGATTTCGACGCGTTCAGAATTGCGGGCCTTATGGCGCGGGAAGGACGGCTGGCGGAGGCCTATGACGCTGAAACCTTCATGAGCGAGTTCACGCGCGATCTTGATGGGCCGCAGCGATTTTTGTGGATGTATCCGCCGCATTACGCGTTTGTGGCCGCAGCGGTTTCGCTTCCGCCGCGCGCGATTGGCTTCGCGCTTTTCGGTCTTGCAAGCCTTGCGGCTTACGTTGCTTGCGTCCGACGGCTCGCCCCTGAGGGCTGGGAATTCACGCTGATTGTGTTTCTGCCGCCTGCGCTGGCGAACCTCCTAATTGGCCAGCACGGACTGATGATCGGCGCACTCGCCGGTCTGTTTGTTCTGACCGCGCGGGCGCGGCGGGACTCCATGGGCGCCGCGTTCGCCTTGTTGAGCCTGAAGCCGCATATTGCGCTCGGGCCGGGTCTGATCTTTCTCACGCTGCTGACGCGCCGTCGCGTCGCCGCTTGCCTCGCTGCCGGGGGCGGGCTTGCCGCGCTGACCACAATCGTGTTCGGCCCCTCGGTCTGGCTCGCCTTCTTGACCGCTGATGGCGGCGCATCGGTGCTGACCGCCGAGGAGACCTACAACCTCAAAAAATTCATCTCGTTTTTCGGGGTCTTCGCCTCTATGGAGATTCCCCCAGCGATTGCGCTTGCGGTTCATGCCGCCGCTGCGCTCGCCACGATCGCCGCTCTCGCCGCCTACAAGAAAAGCGGTGCGCCTGAGCATCATCTCTGGGGTGTCGGACTCATCGCCCTCGCGCCGGTGACGCCCTACGCTTACGAATACGACCTCATGACCGCAGGCGCAGGCTTCGCACTCATCGCCTCCGACATTGTCGCGCGGAGCCGGGCGGCGGAACGGATCGTTTTCTATGCGGTCCTGTGGCCGGTGACGCTCAACCCGTTGATCCAGCCCGGACGGCTTCTTGGAGACAGGTTTGCGGACATCACCGTGAACGCGCTGCTCGTGACGGGTCTGGCGGTCTATAGCGCCGTCATTCTGCGCCGGCCGGCGCAGGAAACACCCAGTACCGGTTGAGCAGGAAAAATACGCCTGTGTAGGCGGCCATGCCGGCAAGCTGGCAAAGATAGGGAAAGCCTGGCGCGAGGCTCAAGGCGGCGCCGAGCGCAACGAGATTGGCGGCGTAAGCCGCAGCGAAGGCGGCCAGAAAGCGTGCGGGCCGGGCGCCTGCGGCGCCGGGGCGGGCGCCGCTGAAGGTCCAGATCCGGTGGATGTGAAAAGCAGCGCCGAGCGCGACGGCGTAGCCAACGGCGTTTGCTGCGGCGGGATGCAGCGCGAGCGCGTACATGCTTCCCCAGATCACCGACAGTCCGATCACGGTGGTAAGCGCGCCGGCGGCGAGATAGCGCGAGAACGCTGCAGCGAGACGCTTCATGGCGGCGGCTTGAGGACCGCCCAGATCGAGGCGCCCGCCGGTGCGCGCACGCGTCCGACAAGTCCAGCCTCGAGCGCGAAGAGCCAGCCCAGGAGCCGGTTCAGCGCACGCGGCGGCATCGCGTCGTCTGACCCGCCTGTCCCTGCGGCGCCCTTGAGAAGGCGGACCAGGACGATGGGCGGCAGGAGCAAGCTGTTGAACGGGCTCTCCGCCTCGATGGAGAAACCCGCGTCCGCGGCCGTCTTGCGCAGCGCCGCGCGCGTATAGCGCCGGAAATGATGGTGCGCCTCGTCATGCGGCGACCAGAGCCATGGATAGGCGGGCACCGAGAGGATGAGCCGGCCTTCCGGTTTCAGCCGCTCGCGCAAGGCGCGCAGCGCGCCCGCGTCGTCCTCGACGTGTTCGAGCACGTCGAACATCGCCACGAGATCGTAGCTGCGGCCTGAAAACCCTTCCAGCGCCGGAAGGCCTGTGCGCACGACCGGCAGGCCGCTTGCCGCGGCGGCCATGCCTGCGGCTTCCTCGTCCGGTTCGATCGCGTCGACCGCCCCGAACGTCTTGAGGAGTTCGAGATTTCCGCCTGTTCCGCAGCCGGCTTCAAGAATGCGGGCTTGGGCGGGAAGACGGGCGTAGCGCTCGATGACGGCCTTCAGGACGGCCCGGCGGCCCGTGAACCACCAGTGCTCGCCTTCCAGTTCGCCCATGCGCTGATAGACGGCGCGCTCCATGAACTCAGCCTTCCGCGTCGAGGCCGACGGTGGAGGCGACAATATAGACCGGCCTGCCGCGCACTTCGGCATAGATTCGCCCGACATACTCGCCGAGCACGCCGACGGAGAGCAGGTTCACGCCTCCGAAGAACAGGATGAGGATGATTGTCGAGGCGTAGCCCGGAACGTCCACGCCGGTGATGAGCGTGCTCACGAGCACGAATGCTGCGTAGGCGAAGGCGGCCAGCGCGATCAGCGCGCCAAGATAGGACCAGACGCGCAGCGGCACGGTGGAGGAGGAGAAGATGCCGTCGAGCGCGAAATTCCAGAGCTTCCAGAGGGACCATTTCGTCTGCCCGGTCCTGCGCGGCCGGCGCTTGAAGGTGACCTCGTCGGTTTTGAAACCGACCCAGCTGAACATCGCCTTGTAGAACCGGATCCGCTCGCCCATGCCGTTGAGGATGTCCACGACCTGGCGGTCGAGCAGACGGTAATCGCCGACGTTTTCCGGAATGGCGCTCTCAGCGAGCCTGTTGAAGATCTTGTAGAACGCACCCGCGGTTGCGCGCTTGAGCCAGTCGTCCTCGTCACGGTTTTCCCGCCTCGCCAGCACGACCTGCGCGCCGGCGCGCCATTTCGCGATCATTTCCGGGAGGATCTCGGGGCAGTCCTGCAGGTCGACATCCATTGGAATGACGGCGTCGCCGCGGGCATGTGCGAGGCCGGCGGCGAGCGCGGCGTCCTTGCCGAAATTGCGCGACAGGCTGACGAGGCCGACGCCGGACCGCTCGGCGACCGCCTTGCGGATGACGAGTTCGGTCGCATCCGTCGAGCCGTCATTGACGAAGAGAACCTCGTGATCAACCTCCATGGCGGCGCGCGCGAAGACCGCGTCGATCGCGTCGAGGAAGGGGATGATCCCGTCCTCCTCGTCCTTTACCGGCACAAGCAACGTCACGCGCGGACGCGCGACGGCGGCCATGCGGGCGAGGCGCGGGTTCGCGCGTTCCATGCGGCATCCTTCAAAGCGCAGCATCTGGCGACCGAAGCATACGATCATTGCGGTTAACGCCCCGTCTCAACGCGGGCGACGTCAACGGCTTGGCGTGGCCGCAGCAAGCGGCGTAGGGTGATCCCCGCGGGCGGTCCTCGTCCGCGTTTCCCATGCCTGCCTCACGAGTCTGGAGAGCCTCCCCGCCATGGCCGACGACGCCCCCCACCGCATCACCTATCTCGCCCGGTCCTTTTCGGCTGCTGCGCTCGAATTCCACCGCGGCCGCATGGCGGACAAGGGTTACCGCCTCGAAGGCCGCATCGAATCGACCGTCTTTCACATGATCGACGAGGAGGGCCGATCGGAGCCGCTCTTCGACGGCGAGCCCCTGTTTGAAGTCACCTTCATCAAGCGCGAAGACTAGGTCCTCGCCATGAACGGTGCTGCGCCGTCGCCGGTCGCCCCGGGCGCGGATCTCGAGACGGCCTCCAGTCCGGAGGCCGCCGCAGACCGCCTGATCGCGCTCTATGAAGAGGCGGTCGGCGCATTGCGTGCGGAGCTGAAGATCTATCTCGACGGCGGCCCGCCGCCGTCCGAGGCGGATCGCGCGGCGGGGGCCTTCGCGTATCCGGAGTTGCGCATCACCTATGCGCCGGATGGCCCGCCGCCGCCGCTCAGCCGCGCCTTCGGCAAGTTTTCCGAGCCGGGCGTATACGCGCAGTCGATCACTCAGCCCCGGCATTTCCGCGCCCATCTGATCGAGCAGATCGGGCTCCTGGCCCATCAGTATCCCGTCACCATCGAGACCGCGCGCTCGGCGCAGGAGATCCCGTTTTCATACGTGCTCGACGGCGCGGACGATCTTGATCTCGACGCGGCGGAGCCGGCCGAGCTCGTGCGGCATTTTCCCTACGCCGATCTCTCGCGCGTCAATGACGCGGTTCCCAACGGCGAACGCCAGCCAGCGCCCGGCGAGCGCCGGCCGCTCTCGCTGTTTGATGCGGCGCGCACCGACTACTCGCTCAACCGTATCCGCCATTATACCGGCGCGCCCTGGGAAGACGTGCAGCAGTACATCCTGTTCACGAACTATCACCGCTATGTCGACGCGTTCGTCGAATGGGCGGCGGGAAAGCTCCGGGAGGACAATGAGTACGAGGCGTTGTCCGCAGCCGGTTTCGTGCGGGTGGACGCCTCTACGGACGATCCCGTCGGCGAGGTCGAGCGCGCGCCCTGGCGGCGTTTCCAGATGCCGGCCTATCACCTGATCGCGCCGGGCGGGAAAGGCATCACGCTGGTCAATATCGGCGTAGGGCCTTCGAATGCGAAGACGATCACGGATCATCTCGCCGTGCTTCGTCCCGAAGCCTGGTTGATGATCGGCCATTGCGGCGGGCTGCGTCATTCCCAGCGGCTGGGCGACTATGTGCTGGCGCACGCCTATCTGCGCTATGACAGCGTGCTCGACCGGGATCTTCCGGTGGAGATTCCGATCCCGCCGATTGCGGAGATCCAGATCGCGCTGCACGACGCCGTCGCGCGCGTGACCGGCGACAGCGGGGATGCGCTCAAGCGGCGGCTGCGCACGGGCACGGTGGTGACCTACGCCGACCGGAACTGGGAGCTGCGCTACATGCAGGAGGCGCGCCGCATCAACCAGTCGCGCGCCATTGCGGTGGACATGGAAAGCGCCACGATCGCCGCGAACGGTTTCCGGCTGCGTGTTCCCTACGGCACGCTTCTTTGCGTCTCCGACAAGCCGCTGCACGGCGAACTCAAGCTGCCCGGGGCCGCCAACCGGTTTTACCAGCGTGCGGTCTCCGAGCATTTGCGCGCGGGCATAGAAACGGTGGAAATCCTCAAGCAGGAAGGCTCGGCTGCGCTGCATTCGCGCAAGCTCCGGAGTTTTGACGAGCCGCCCTTCAGGTGAGCGGCTTGCCGCCGCGCGCGCGAGCGCGTACCTCAGCGCCATGAGCGAACGTCACATCCCCCTTGAAGGCGTGCACAACTTCCGCCGCTTCGGCGCCTATGCCGGCGCGGACGGACGTCAGGTGCGCGACGGGCTTTACCGGTCCGGGCAGTTCTCCCGCGCGTCCGACGCCGATCTCGGCTATCTCGACGGGCTTGGCGTTTCCGTTGTCGCCGATCTGCGCCGGCCCAGCGAACGCGAGGTTGAGCCGTCGCACTGGCCGCAGCGCCCCGGGGTGCGCGTCATCGAGAGCGATCATGCCGGACCTGCCGAGGCGCCGCATCTGCGTTTCCTACGCGAGAACGATCTGACCTTCGACACCATCCGCCAGTTCATGACGGAGACCTATCGCCGCCTGCCTTTCGACAAGGGCAACATGCATGTGTTCCGCGAGGGCGTGCGCGCCCTGGCGGACGCTGACGGGAACGAAGCCTTCATCGTGCATTGCGCCGCCGGCAAGGACCGCACGGGCGTGTTCTGCGCGCTTGTCCTGAGCGAGGCGGGCGTCGATCACGACACGGTCGTGGACGACTATCTGATGACCAATCGCGTCGTTGATTTCGAGCGGATCGCCGCGGTCATGCGCGAGCGTCTGAGCGCGAAGTACCAGCGCGAATTCCGGGATCCGGAACTGAAGGCCTTTCTCGGCGTGGATGGAGATTATCTCGACGCCGCGCTTCAAGAGATGGGCGACCCGAGGCGCTATCTGCGCGAGACGCTGGGGCTTGGCGAAGACGAGCTGGCCCGCATGCGCGACCGGCTCCTGACCGGTTGAGGGCGCCGAAGGACGAGCCTTGCCAGAGCGCTGCGCGACGAAGCTGGACTGGCGCGATCCGCTGATCGCCTTTTCGGGGCTCCGCGACGAGGCGTTCTCCATCCTGCTTCATGGCGGGGGGGCCGAAGAGCGCGGCAGGCGCAGCCTGCTTTTCGCCTTCCCCGAGCAAACTCTGGTGGACGAACATGGCTCTGGCGCGCTTGAAATCCTTCAGGCGGGCGGGCCGGGCGGATCCGGGGCGTTCGGCTGGGCGGGGCTTTTCGCCTATGATTTCGCAGCCAGTCTTGAGCGCTTGCCGGAGGCCGCCCAGCCAAGGGGTTTTCCAGCGGTGGCCATGGGCTGGTATCGCGCAGCCCTCGAATTCGACCATGAGACCCGCACGATCGCGATCCTTGGCGAACGCAAGGCCGGTCAGGCGCTCGCCGAACGCCTCGGCGCGCATGCGGCTCAGCCGCTCGATTTCCAGCCTGCGCCGCTGGCGCCGCTCTGGCCCGAGGCGCGCTATCTCGACGCGGTGGAGCGCGCCCGCGCGTATGTCCGCGCCGGCGACGTGTTTCAGGTCAATCTCTCCCATCCCTTCGAGGCGGCGCCGCGCGGGGCGGACGCCCCGTTCGCCGTATTCGAACGTCTTGCACAGTCCAGTCCGGCCGCATTCGCCGGATATCTCCGGCTGGATGCGGATCACTGCGTCGTCACCAATTCGCCGGAGCGCTTTCTCAGGGCCGATGCGGACGGCGCCGTGGAGGCCCGGCCCATAAAGGGCACGCGTCCGCGGGGCGCGACAGCCGCAGCGGACGCCGCACTCGCCGCGGAGCTGGCCGCCAGCGTGAAGGATCGGGCGGAAAACCTCATGATCGTCGATCTGATGCGTAATGATCTGGCCCGGGCCTGCGCCGCGGGGTCTGTGAAGGCGCATCCGCTCTTCCAGGTGGAGCGCTTCGCCAACGTCCACCATCTCGTCTCCACGGTCACCGGACGGCTGGCGCCGGGCCGGACGGTTTACGATCTGATCCGCGGGGCGTTTCCGCCCGGCTCCATCACGGGCGCCCCGAAGGTTCGCGCCATGGAGATCATCGCCGAACTTGAAGGCGAACCGCGCGGTGCGTACTGCGGATCGATGGGCTGGATCGGCGCGGACGGATCGGCTGATCTCAACGTCATGATCCGAACGCTGGCCTTTTTCAGGGACGCCTCGGGCTGGCGGGCGCAGGCGCGATCCGGAGGGGCGATCACCATCGACAGCGATCCGGCCGAGGAACTCGAGGAGACGCGCGCCAAGATCGCAGCCCTTGCAGCGGCGATCTCCGGCGCCGGATCGCCATGAGCCTCGTGTGGATCAATGGCGGCGTTCTCGACGAGGCGGCGGCGCGGCTTGCGCCGTCCGATCGCGGCTTTCTGACCGGCGACGGCGCGTTTGAGACCATGCGCTGGACCGGCGGCGGGCTGAGGCGGCGGGCGCGTCACGCCGCGCGGCTCGAAAGCGGCCTCAACGCGCTTGGGATCGATCCGCCGGAGTGGGACACGCTCGAAGCCGCCGCCAGCGAACTTGCCCGGCGCCAGGGGCTTTCGGACGCGGTTGCGCGCCTGACGGTGAGCCGCGGTCCCGGCGCCCCGGGCCTTGAAGCCCCGGCCGATCCGTCGCCCAGTGTCGTGCTTTCGCTGCGCGAGAGACCCGCTCCGCCGCCTAGCGTCGTGCTGACGGTCGTCGAGACCCCGCGCCGCGATCCCACGAGCCTGAACGCGCGCGCCAAGATGATCGGCTATGCCGACAACATCGCAGCGCGCCGGCGCGCGAAGGCTGAAGGTGCGGACATGGCGGTGATGCTCGATTCCGCCGGGCGGCTGAGCTGTGCGGACTGCGCGACGCTGATCTGGATCGAGAACGGGCGCGCCTATACCCCGGCCCTGTCCTGCGCCGCGATGCCGGGAACGGCGCGGGCCGCCTTGCTGGAGGCCGCGCGCGCTGCGCGCGTCCCGATCCTTGAAGCGGAGGCGCCGGGCTGGCGGCTCGAAAGCGCAGCGGCGGCGGGCGTTCTCAACGCGGTGACCGGGCTGGTGCCCGCGCGCGCTCTGGGCCGCCGGCCGCTCAGGCTGAATGATCCCGCGCTCGCCCGGCTGGGCGAGATCGAAGCTGAAGCGTCCTAGCTCTCGCGCTGGACGAACAGCGAACGGCGCGGGCGCAGGTAAACATTGTCTTGTAGCTCGAATTGGCCGAACTGACCGCTTGTACCGAGCGGGGCGGTGTAGTCGTAGCTTGCCTCCACCCAGATGATGGATTCGCCCTCGGTCATGAGGCCGTCGGGAATGCCGGTCGGCTCGAGACCTTTCGAATAGGCGACGTAATTGCCCGTCACCTCGCTCCAGTCGATGAACAGATCGCCGTTTTCGTCCATGCGCACCGAGCTGATCCGAAGGTTCAGCGTATTGGTGGGGAAGGGCTCCATGACCGCATCGGCCGCACCGAGGATCTGCGCGAGCTCGGTGTCGGTCACGTATTCGTCCTGGGTGACCAGATCGCCGAGCGTGGTGGCGGTTTGCGACAGCTTGCGGTCGGCGACGAGCGCCATCGTGATCTGGATCGTCCCGAAATACATCGTGATCAGCAACGGGGCGATGAGCGCGAACTCGACGGCGGAGACGCCGGCGATGTCACGGCGGAAGCGGCGCAGAAGGCGGATAACGGAGAGCATTTTTCCAGCCTTACTCTTCGACGAAGGGTTCGATGCGGAACGCCGTCGCGGCGGCGACCAGGCGCTTGTTGCCCGGGAGATTCGCAAGGCCGCCGGAGAAATTGCCCGGGAAGTAGAGCTGGTACGGATAGAAGACGCGCACCAGAACGACGTCGCTGGGATCGGTGTCGTCGAAGGAAAGGCCGTCCGGATCCAGATTGCCGTCCGGGTCGCGCGGAATGCTGAAATCAGCGCTCGCAAAGCTGTTGAAGCGACGCACTTCGACTTCCAGAAGTCCGCAGTTTACGACAACACTCACATTGCCGCAGATTTCAGCGCGGAACGCGGCTTCGTCTCCGCCGCTGTTCTGGAAGGCGCCGGTGCGGATGTCGCGCGAGGCTTCCAGCAGACCGTCCTCGATGATGGTCTGGGTGAAGAAGAACAGCGCTGCTTCCAGGATTGCGGTCGTCAACAGGAAAAACGGAAGCGCCACAAGGCCGAATTCGACCGCGGTCGCGCCGTTTTCGTCCCGCCTGAAACGGCGCGTCAGCCGACGCAGCATCAATGTCAACATGGTTCCAGCCTCCGACCCTTAAGCGGAACGTCTGGACCATTGTGCCGGTCAAAGCCAAATTCTCAATTAAATAATATAGTTAACGGCACCTAGTTGCCGCCGGGCGGCACAGAACCCTGACTTCCGCCGCCGCCTTGAGCGGCGGCCTGCGCCGTCTGAACCTGGCCGGAGATCGCGTCAAAGCTTTCCTGGCTGTCGCCAACCACAGCCGCGGGATCGCAGTTCTCAAGGCAGGTATAGCTTTCGCGTTCGGTGTTGCGGAACACGTAAAGGCGACCGGCGTTGTCCTGAACCACGCGCACGTCAGCCTGGAACATCACCTCGCCGCTTGCATCGAGCGCGATCAGATTGGTGCGTCCGGACGTCTTGCCCGTCAGAAACAGGGTCCGCGTATCGAACAGGGTGGTGTCGGCGATCGCAGGATTGCCGAGCACGATGGCGCTCGCTTCGGCGGGAAGGCGCAGGATCTCGGCCCTGTCGGCGGCGACGACCAGCTCCTGCTGCGCAGACGCTGCCGCGCCGGCTGCAAGCGTGACGGCCGTGGCGATCAAGAAGCGGCGAAGGACCATGTCGGCCTCCCGTGCGTGCAGAAACGTCGATGGCTCCTTCAATAATGCTTAGCGCGTGAAGGAAGTCTGAATCCGAAGCCCCCCTGCGGCTGGGAGCGCGGCATGCGACTTCTGAGTCCACGCGTGCGCGTAAGGCGCGCCGGAGTCATTTCCCGTTAACCATAAATCGACGTTTTGTGATTCACCAAAAAGTAAGTATGTATTTTTACGCGATCGAAATTGTTCGCATGGCATAACTTCGAGCATGTTCAGGTCGGGTCGGGACGGGCTCCGGGCTGAACGTATACAGCAGCTGCTCTAGGAGTTTAGGGATGAAGAACCTGGTTTCGCGTTTTCTGAAGGATGAGTCCGGCGCCACGGCGATCGAATACGGCCTCATCATCGCCCTGATCGCTGCGGTGATCATCGGTGTCGTTACGACTATCGGTACCGACCTGCTTGCGGCCTTCCAGTCGGTCGAAAGCCAGATCTAAGTCGCACATCGCGACGAAGAACGGCGGGGCCGCCCATCGGGCGGCCCCGTTTCTTTTGCGCCCGCGCATCCGGCTAGCGTCCACGTCCTGTTAAGCAAGGCCCTGTCTGCTGGTGGGAAAGACGCCGGAGGCCCCGCCTTGCCCGACACACTTCCGCTGCTCGTTCTGCCGGCGCTCATGCTCGCCGCCGCCTGGTGCGACGCGCTGCGCTACACCATTCCCAACTGGATATCGCTCGCGCTCGCAGGCCTGTTTGCGCCCGCCGCGCTGCTTTCGGGCATGGATCCGATGCAGATCGGCCTCGGCTATCTTGTCGGGCTCGGCGCGCTTGCCGCAGGGATGGCGCTCTGGGCGCCGGGCTTTATCGGAGGAGGCGACGCCAAGCTGATCGCCGCCGGTGCGATCTGGTTCGGCTGGCCTTCGGTTCTCATGTTCCTGGTCTGGGCCGGTCTTGCCGGCGGCGTGCTGGCGCTTTTTCTCCTGCTTGCGCGCCGGGCGGCCCCTCTGCTTCCTGTCACGAAACGCATTATCGAAGACAGCATGTTCGCGCACGGCAAGCCGGTGCCCTATGCGCTGGCCATTGCGGCGGGAGCGTTCATCGCGCTGCCCCAGGCCCCGATCGCGGCGGGATGACAGCGGAATCACCTCAATCATTGAAGCATTAACGGCCCTTTGAGGTTTTCGCCCTCTCATTCAGGTGGGATGCCCACACGCGCCTGAAGGGTCTTAAGGCATGAATGTTCTGCGCATCGTCATACTTATAGTCGCGGCGGTCGCTGCGGTTGTCGCCGCCGTGCTGGTGCGCGGCGCCATGCAGAACGAGCCCGCGCCGGCTCCGGTCGCAGCGCCCGAGCCCGCCACCGTGCGCGTCCTTGCGGCGCGCTCCGACATCGGGCGGGGCGAACGAATCAACCGCGACAAGCTCCAGTGGGTCGACTGGCCGCAGGATCTCGTCACGCCGGAACTCATCACCGACCGTGAAGAGCCCAACGCCATGGAGCGTTTCCAGAACGGCGTCGTGCGCGAGCGCATCACGCAGGGCGAGCCGATCCGGGAGGCGCGCGTCGTCGTCGCCGGGTCGGGCAGCGGCGTGATGTCGGCGGTTCTGACGCCCGGGTATCGCGCCGTCGCCGCGCCGATTTCTCCGGAACAGGCCGCAGGCGGCTTCATCCTGCCGAACGACAGGGTTGACGTGCTGCTAACCCATTCGCCGGACGCCGGGCGCCTGCGCTCCGACATCATTCTGGAAAACGTCCGCGTGCTGGCCATCGACCAGAAATACGCCGAGGACGAGGAAAGCGGCTCGGTGGTCGGAGAGACCGTCACGCTTGAGCTCACGCCGGCGCAGGCGCGCGCGCTGACGGTGGCGATCGCTGCTGGAGACATCAGCCTGATCCTGCGCAGCGTCGCGGATACGAGCGGAGAGTCCCGCGCCGCGGCCGGCGAGCCGGAAAACGACGGCTCCGAACGGGCGATCCGCGTCGTGCGCTACGGCAATGAAACCAGCATTTTCGTGGGAGGCGGCCGATGATCCGCGGGCTTCTGATCCTCGCCGCCGCTGCAGCCGCCGCCTGTTCGGCCGGCGTCGCGGCGGCGCAGAGGGATTCGCTTCCCCCGCCGGGAACGGAGCGCGCCAACACGCTCCAGATCCACATCCGGGAGCCGGGCGAAGGGCCTGTCTCCGAACGCGTCACGCTGCCGCTCGGTCAGGCCGCGGTCATTCATCTTCCCGTCGACGCGGCCGACATCATGGTCGCCAACCCGGAAGTCGCCGACACCATCGTGCGCGCCGCCGACCGCACCGTCGTGCTCGGCCAGGGCGTGGGATCAACCAACATCTTCTTCTTCGACCCGCGCGGACAACTGATCCTCGATCTCGCCGTGCGCGTCGAACGCGACATCGCAGCGCTTGAAGAGGCCTTGCGCCGCTACGTTCCCGACGGGCGCATCGAAGCGGAATCGATGAATTCGAACATCGTGCTTTCCGGCACGGTTCCGTCCGCCTCCGCCGCGGACGCAGCCCTCCAGGTGGCCCAGCGGTTCGCCGACGAGCCCGAACAGGTGCTCAGCTTCCTCACCATCGAGGGGCGCGACCAGGTCATGCTCAAGGTCAAGATCGTCGAGATGGAGCGCAACATCGTGCGCCAGCTCGGCGTCAACCTCGACGGCAATGTCGCTTTCGGTGAATTCGACGCGACTGAAGGCGGCTTCCCGAGCCGCAGCGTCTTCTCGACCGACAACGCATTCGGCATCGCCAACTCCGCGCTTGGCGGTCTTTCGGGCACTGTCGGTTACGACAACTTCGTCAACGGCTTCCTGCAAAGCTCCCTCGGGCTGACGCTCAACGCGCTTGAGCGCGTGGGCCTGGTGCGCACGCTCGCCGAGCCGAACATCACCGCGATCAGCGGCGAAAGCGCCAACTTCCTCGCCGGCGGCGAGTTCCCGGTGCCGGTCGGCCGCGATCGCGACGGCAACATCACGCTGGAGTTCAAGCCGTTCGGCGTCGGTCTGGGCTTCACCCCTGTCGTGCTGTCTGAAGGCCGCATTTCGCTTCGCGTGTCGACGGAAGTCTCGGAGCTGTCGAGCGAAGGCGCGATCGCTCTCGATCAGAGCGTCATTCGCGATGAAGACGGCAACATCATCGGCGTCGTCGACGGCCTGTCCATCCCGGCGCTTACGGTGAACAGGGCGGAAACCACAGTTGAGCTGCCCTCCGGCGGCAGCCTCGTGATCGCCGGGCTGATCAAGGAGGAGACGCGGCAGGCCATGGACGGCGTGCCGGGCGTTGAGCGCTTGCCGGTGCTGGGCGCCCTGTTCCGGTCGCGCGACTTCGCCAACAGCGAAACCGAGCTCGTCGTCGTCGTCACGCCTTATCTCGTCGATCCGGTCGCGGAGAGCGAAATCACCACGCCGGGCGAGGGCATGGTGGCGGCCTCGATGCTCACGAACATCTTCACCGGGCGCCTGAACCGTGTCTATGCGGCTCCCGGCGCTGACGTCGAAGGCCGCCGCTGGCGCGGCCCTGTCGGCTTCATGCTGGAGTAATCCGATGATCCGCACGATTTCCGTTCTCGCCGCCTCCGCGCTTGCCCTGACCGGCTGCGCCAACATCACCGGCGCGCCGGGCGAGCGCCCGCAGGTCAGTGTTCGCGCGATGCCGTTCAGCGCGGCGATGGACGTGCCGCCGGGCTATAACGGGCTCACCTGGGCTCAGCAGGGCCTCGTCGACGGGGTCGCCGCGGAGTACGCCCGCGCCGGCCGCGGCCCTGTGGTGATCGCCTATCCGGTCAATGCGGGCAACGCAGACGCCGCCATCGGCGCCATCGCGGAGA
>CAZLOV010000029.1:0-21943 GCA_964561235.1 uncultured Caulobacterales bacterium | reverse complement strand
GGCGGTATAGGCGCGCTCCACGCCGTGGCTTGCGAACTGCGCCGAGAGGCCCTGATGCGCCGCATCGGTCTTGGCGGCGACGATGACGCCTGAGGTGTCCTTGTCCAGACGGTGGACGACGCCTGGCCGCTCCACGCCGCCAATGCCCGAGAGGGTGCCGGCGCAATGATGCAGCAGCGCATGGACAAGCGTGCCGGTCCAGCTGCCCGCGGCCGGGTGGACGGCCATGCCGGCGGCCTTGTTCACCACGACGAGATGGGCGTCCTCGAAGAGAACCTCCAGCGGGATCGCTTCCGGTTGCGGGGCCGCCGCGCGCGGAACCGGCACGGACAGCGCATAGGCGCCGCCGGCGCGCACCTTGGCTGACGGATCGGTCAAGGGCGCGCCGTCCAGCAAAAGCCGGCCCTCTTCCACCAGCGCCTTGCAGCGCGAGCGCGACATGTCCGGCCAGAGCGCAGCCATCCAGCGGTCGAGGCGCTCGCCCGCATCGCTGTCGCCGGCGGTCGCCTCGCGGCGTTCGGCTTCGTCCGGAAGAGAGACATCGGCGGTCATGGCCGGACCTTCGCCCGACTGCGCCCTTTCCGCAACGCAGCGCGCCATGCTGCACCGCGTCAACAATCTGTCATTCAATCATAGAAAACGCGTCATCCATCGTCGGTAACTCCCTTCACGAAACCGTGTGCGCCCTCCATCGGGGCCCGTTCCAGAAGGGATCGCCTCCATGAAATCCGTAAGCCTTTTCCTCGCCGCCTCCGCAAGCGCGCTGGCCGCCGCCGCGCCCGCCGCCGCGCAGCCGGTCGACGCCGCCGCCGGTGAGCGCGTCGCGACGACCGACGTGATCCGCGTCACGACGCAGCGCCGCGAACAGGCGATCACGGATGTTCCGATCAACCTGACCGCCTACAATCAGGAACGCCTCGAGATCCTGGGCATCACCCAGTTCGACGAACTGTCCGACTTCGTGCCGGGTCTTGAGATCCAGGAACAGTCTCCGAACAATCCGGGCTTCGTGATCCGCGGCATCACCTCGGATTCGGGCGAAGCCACCGAAGAGCCGCGTGTCGCCATCTTCCAGGACGGCGTCTCCATCGCGCGTTCGCGCGGCTCCTATGTCGAACTGTTCGACATGGAGCGCATCGAGGTCGCCAAAGGGCCCCAGCCGACCCTGTTCGGACGCGGCGCGCTGATCGGCGGCATCAACCTGATCCAGAACAAGGCCGACATCGACGGCGACGGCATCTCGGGCGCGGGTTCGGTCACGGCGGGCACCTACAGCCGCTTCGATATCGAGGGCCACGTCAACGTGCCGATCACCGACACGCTGGCGCTGCGCTTTGCGGGCATCAACAAGCAGCGCGACGGCTATGTCGAGAACGCGCTGGGCGGCGAGGACTTCAACTCCGTCGATCTGTGGGCGATCCGCTCGGTGCTCAGCTGGCAGCCGACGAGCGATCTGCGCATCGACGTGATCGGCAACTACCAGGAAGACACGCCGACGGGCACGTCCTTCAAGTCCGGCACCTTCCCGCCGCCGGGCCCCGGCCCGATCGAGCCCTGGGAGCCCGCCGCGCTGAACGCTTTCGGCGTCTTCGAGGGCGGCGACGAGCTGGGCCTCGACCGCGAGGTCTACGGCGTCACCATCCTTGGCGACTACCGCCTCAACGACGCCTGGTCGCTTACCTCGATTTCGGCCTGGCGCGCTTTCGACTCGGTGGAGATCTTTGATCCGGACGGCTGGGCCGCGCCGCTGCTGACGATCGGCGAGGACGCCACGGGCCGCCAGTGGAGCCAGGAGCTGCGCGCGCATTACGACGCCGGCGGCCGGATGCGGGGTTTCTTCGGCGCGAGCTATTTCTACGAGAGCGGCAAGCAGGAAATCCCGCTGTCGACCTATCTGCCGACGCTGGGCGCCTTCTTCACCGGCCAGCCTGTCGGCATCGACCCGGTCGACCCGCTGATCCCGCAATTCATCACCTATGACGAGTTCGCCAATTTCGGCCAGACGACGGCCTTCGACGTCTTCGGCGAACTGGCCTTCGACGTCACCGACCGGCTTGAGCTGACCGGCGGTCTGCGCTGGACGACCGAAGACAAGCAGGCGGGCTATTACTCGATCGCCGGCGTTGACGGCTTCCTGAGCGCGGGTCCGGGCCTGATCGTGGAGCTCAACAACGGCCAGCGCTTCGACAGCCCCGAATTCACGTTCGACGACTTCACCTGGCGCTTTGCGGCGACCTACGACCTGAACGACACGACCAACCTGTTCGCCTCCTACGCGCGCGGACGCCGTCCGGAAGTCATCACGCGCCAGGGCACGAGCTTCTCCAATATCGAGGCGGAGACCGTCGACAGCTATGAGGTCGGCGTCTACAAGACGCTCGCGAACACCTACTTCCAAGGCTCGGTATTCTATTCCGAATACGACAACTTCCAGACCTTCCGCCTGCTGCCCGGCCAGATCGATGCGGTTCCGGACGACGCCGGCTCCGCGACGCAGTACGGCGTCGAGATGCAGCTTGACCACAACTTCAATGAAATCCTGTCGGTCTATGCGACCTACGCCTACAACTTCGCCGAGTTCGACGACACGGACGACGAAGGCAACGTGCAGGAGTTCGCGGGCAATGTGTTCCGTCTGAACCCGGAGCACGCGATCTCCGTGGGCGCGCGCGCCGCCTGGGATCTCGACGGCCGCGGCACCTTCTCCATCCTGCCGAGCTGGACCTGGCAGTCGGAAGTCTTTTTCGACAACGACAACGACCTCGAAGACCTCGTGCAGGACGAGGTCCAGGGCGATTACGGCCTCGTGCGCCTGCGCTTCCGCTATGACGAGCCGCGCGAGCGGTTCTGGGCCGAGCTTTTCGTCGAGAACCTGCTTGACGCCGAATACATCATCGACGCGGGCAACACGGGCGACAGCTTCGGCATCGCCACCTTCATCGCCGGCGCGCCGCGCATGGCCGGCGGCCGCATCGGCGCGCGCTTCTAAGGCGCGCGTCAGCCTGACAACCGGAAGGGCCGGGGGGCGCTCATCGGTGAAACGGCCGGCCGGCCTTCTCGACCGGCCGGCCGTTTCGCATTAACACCCATGCGACGTGGAGGGACGCCATGACCGAGTTTCGCCTCACCCGACGCGGCGCGCTGTTCGGCGCAGCGGGTCTGAGCCTCGCCGCCTGCGGCGAGCGCCGGTTCGAGCCGCTGGCGCTTCGCGACGGACCGTTCAAGCACGGCGTGGCCTCGGGCGATCCCGACAAGGACAGCCTTGTCGTGTGGACCGCGCTGACCGGGGCTGACGGCGAACTCATCCTGGAGCTGGCGACGGATCCCGGCTTCAGCGACGTGCGCGAAGCGCGCATGGAGGCTGCGGGCCCCGCCGTGCTCGGCGTGACGCCCTACAAGCAACTGCTCTCCGATCTTCAGCCGGGAACCGCCTACTGGTACCGCTTCCGGCTTGGCGGCGAGGTGTCCCCGGTGGGCCGCACCGCCACCTTGCCCGACGGCGCTGTCGAGCGCTTCCGCATCGCGGCGTTCTCGTGCTCGAATTATCCGGCGGGTTTTTTCAACGCCTATCGCGACGCCGCCGAGCAGGCCGCGCCGGATCTGGTCGTGCATCTGGGCGACTACATCTACGAATACGCCCGGGAGGGCTACGCCAGCGCGGACGCCGAGCGTCTGGCGCGCGAGGTGGATCCGGCGACAGAGCTCCTGAGCTACGAGGATTACGCGCGCCGCCATGCGCAGTACTCCGCCGATCCCGACCTTCAGGCGCTCAAGGCCGCAGCGCCCTGGATCATGGTCTGGGACGACCACGAGACGGCCAACAACGCCTGGCGCGGCGGGGCGGAAAACCACAATGAAGGCGAGGGCGACTGGCGCGACCGCCGCGACGCCGCGCTCGCCGCGTGGTATGCGTGGACGCCCAGCCGCGAACCCGACCCGTCCTTCGCCCGCTACGCAGCGCTTCAGGTTGGCGATCTCGCCACGCTGATCCTTCTTGAAACGCGCCTGACCGCGCGTGACGAGGAGATCATGCTCTTCGACATGCCGGTTGATCCCGACACCGACGACCCGGCCGATCCGGCCGCGCGCGCGCGGGTTGCAGACTGGCTTGAGGCGACAGCGGGGGCGGAAGGCCGCAATCTTCTGGGACCGGAGCAGCTTGCGCGCGTCTCTGACGCGCTGACGCAGTCGGCCGCAGCCGGCCAGCCGTGGCGGATCTTCCTCAACCAGGTGATCATGGGCCGCGTGCCCGCGCCGGACTATCCCGACGTCATGCCGGGCTGGCTGAGCTTCGCCGTGCGCATGAACGATCCGCTCGCCTGGTCGTTCATGCAGCGCTTCTCGTTTGGAACGCCGCTCAATCTCGACGCCTGGGACGGCTATGCCGCCGAGCGCGAGCGCCTTTACGCGGCGGCGCGGGCTGCGAGCGCCGACTTCATCACCCTGACCGGCGACACGCACAACGCCTGGACGATCGATCTCAAGGACGCCAGCGGAACCCGCGTGGGCGTCGAGTTCGGCGTCACCAGCGTGACCAGCCCCTCGCGCTTCGAGCGCTTGAGGCTGCCGGGGGTGGATTTCGGCCGCTACACCGAAGAACACGCGCCTGAAGTGCTGCGCCACAACGCCTACGACCGCGGCTATCTCGTTCTGGAGTTGGGACGGGACGAAGCGGTGGCGGAGCATGTCGTCATCGACCGGATCGACGAACGCCGCTTCCAGCGGTCGATCGACAGCCGCTGGCGCGTGCGCCCCGCCATGGGCGGGCCGGTCAGCGCGGTCGAACGCCTCGCCTGACCCGGGAAAATCCGCACCTGCCGTGGGTGATGTGTCTGCCGGTCCACAGGTCTGCGACATGACACGGCTGTCATGCGGCATTCATGGACAAGCAAGCAGGCCTGTGTCTGCATGGCGCTTGAATATGCAAACGGAGGGGCTCGTCACCGCATGTCTCAGCACGCCCAAGAACACCCGATCGCGACGATCTGGCGCTGGATCGGTCTTTTCCAGCACGGAATCCTGCGTGTTTTCGGACTGATCCTGATCTTTTTCGTGGTCCTGAGCATTCCAGGCTGCATTGTCGGCATGACCATGGGCGGCGACCAGTTCAAGCTCGCCGACAGCGGCGTTCTGCGCCTGACCTTGGATGGCCGGATCGTCGAGGAGAAGACGCGGATCGCGCCGGGCGATGCGTTCTCCGCAGCGCTGCTGGGCGGCGCGCCGGACGACGAGATCCTGCTCGACGACCTGCTCGAGGGCCTTGAGATCGCGGCGCAAGACGACGCTGTGAACGCGCTGGTGCTCGACTTTGAAGGCTTCCAGGGCGCAACGCCCGCCGCCCTGTATGTCGTCGCCGACGCGCTGCGGGCCTTCCGCGACACCGGCAAGCCGGTTATCGCGCATGAGGTCGGCTACGGGCTTGGGACCTATGTCCTGGCCGCGCAGGCCAGCGAAGTGAGCGTGCACCCCTTCGGCATGGCCGACGTGCGCGGCTTCACGGCGTTTCAGCCCTATTTCGCGCCGCTTCTGGAAAACCTTCGGGTGACGGTGAACGTCTTCCGCGTGGGCACGTTCAAGTCCGCCGTGGAGCCGCTCCTGCTGGCCGAGCAGTCGCCGGAGGCCCGCGAGGCGGCGCAATTCGTCTTCGACGACATCTGGAACGACTACAAAGCGGCGGCGGCCGCCGGGCGCGGCTTCGAGCCGGAGGCGCTGCAGCGCTATGGCGACAACGCGGCGCTGATCGCTCAGCAGTACGACGGCCGGCTGGCGGAGGCTTCGGTCGCTGAAGGGCTCGTGGACGAGGCGCTGTCGCGCCGCGCCTTCCTCGACGGCATGCAGGAGCGTTTCGGCGAGGACGGCATCGGCTATGAATCCTCCTCCTTCTGGGGCTATCTCAATCACAACCGTCCCGAGGCCAAGTCGGCGGACGACACCATCGCGGTGATCAACTTTGTCGGCTCGATCGTGGACGGCGATGGCGACGGCGGGGTTATCGGCGGGGACGACCACGCCCGGCTCATCCGCGAGGCGCGCGAGGACGACGACGTGCGCGCCATCGTCATGCGCATCGACAGCGGCGGCGGCAGCGCGCTCGCCTCCGAGCTGATCCGCGAGGAACTGCTGGCGGTGCGCGAAGCCGGCATTCCCATCATCGCCTCGATGGGCGGGGTTGCGGCGTCGGGCGGTTACTGGATCGCCACGCCGGCCAACGAAATCTGGGCGCATCCGTCCACGATCACCGGCTCGATCGGGATTTTCGGTCTGATCCCGACCTTCGAGAACACGCTTGAATGGGCCGGCGTCAATTTCGACGGGATCACCACCACCCAGACCGGCAATGCGATCGACCCGACGACCGGCGTCACCGAAGCCGGCGCGATCATCCTCCAGGAAAGCATCGAGGAAGGGTATCGCCAGTTCCTCCAGCGGGTCGCGGACGCGCGCAATATGACCATCGAAGAGGTCGACGCGGTTGCGCAGGGGCGGATCTGGACCGGCCGTCAGGCGCTCGATCGCGGCCTTGTCGACCAGCTTGGCGGCTTCGAGGAAGCGGTGGCGCGCGCCGCCGAGATCGCTGGGCTTGAGGAGGGCGCCTTCCGGGTGAAGGTGATCGAGGACGAGTACGATCCGTTTGAGGAATTCCTCAGGGAGCTGGGCCTTGAAGCGTCCGTGCGCGCCGTGTTCGGCGAGGGCGTCTTCGGCGGCGTCTTTGCTCCGGCGGGCAAGGCGCTTGGACGCGTCTCCCTGTTGAACGACCCGAACAATGTGTATGCGATCTGCCTTGCCTGCGAAGGCTTCGTCATCACCGACTAGGCCGCGCTTGCGCATTGAATGAAAACACCCCCGGAGGCTCCGCCTCCGGGGGTGTTCGTTTTTTAGCCCTGCCCCGGCGCGGGTCCCCAGAGGGCCGGATCGCGCCAAGGCGCCGGCGGCGCCAGGGTTCCTCGGCGAGGCGCCGTGTTCTCTCCCAGGGCGACCGAGCGCCAGGCGCCGTTCCATTCTTCAGGGATGGGATAAGGCGTAGCGATGCCGGTTTCGGGTTCGAAGCCGAAGCGTTCGTAATAGGCGGGGTCGCCCAGCACGAGCACATGGCTCGCCCCGCTTGTCTGTGCGCCGGCGAGCGCAGCGCGGATGAGCGCGCCGCCAAGACCGGCCTTCTGGACGTGCGGCGCAACGGCGATCGGACCAAGCAGCAGAACCGGCGGTCCGCCGTCATCCACCTCGCACGCCGTCAACGCGGCATGGCCCAGCAGCCCGACCTCATGGGCGGCGACGAGCGAAGCTGCATCCGGCTCGTTCAGCAGATTGCGCACGAGCGGCAGCAGATCCTCGTCGGGAAAGGCTGCGGGATAGAGCGCCTCGACCGCGGCGTGGTCGCCGGGGCCGAGGGCGCGGATCTCAACGGCGGGTTCTGCGTCCGCCGCGCTCATGCGCGGGAGCGCTCGGCGAGGCGCATGAAGCGCTCGCGGAGTTCGGGGTTGGCGCGGAACTCGCCGGTGAAGCTCGTGGTGATGGTGGAGACGTTGGGATGGTGCACGCCGCGCGTGGTCATGCACTGATGCTTGGCGTCGACGAACACGGCGACGCCGCGCGGGCGCATGGCCTCCTCGATCGCATCGGCGATCTGGGCGGTCATGGTCTCCTGCGTCTGCAGGCGCTTGGCGAAGATCTCCACCACCTTGGCGATCTTGGAAATGCCCACGACGGCCTTGTCCGGCAGATAGGCCACGCACGCCTTGCCCAGGATCGGCGCCATGTGGTGCTCGCAATGGCTCTCGACGTCGATATCGGTCAGCATGACCATGTCTTCATAGCCTTGCACGTCCTCAAAGACCCGGCCCAGCTCGTCGGCGGGATCCTTGGCGTAGCCGTAGAACCATTCCTCGAAGGCCTTGGCGACGCGCTTGGGCGTGTCCAGCAGGCCTTCGCGCGAGGGATTGTCGCCGGCCCAGCGGATCAGCGTGCGCACGGCCTCTTCCGCGTCCTCACGCGTGGGGCGAACGACGGCGTCGGCTTCAGGGGGCAATTCTTTCTTGTCCACGATCGCGTCCATTGCAGGATCCTTTCGTTGTCGGGTCCAGGCGCGCTTCCTGTTGCGCGTATCCTGATAGTGCCGGTTTCCAGATCCAGCATCGCCGGCGCCGACGCGGTCGATCGGTCAGGGTCGATCTGCGAATGAAGCGAGCGCCGTGTTGACTGGTTCCGTAAGACGCGAGACCGCGCCTCGCGAATACATAAGTTGCATGGCTTGCGTTTCCACTGCAAACCACGCGGCTCGGCGCGGCGTTCACGGCTTCGTGCCGCCCGCCGTTTCCCAGCCGCCGACTTGCGCCCGATATGACCGATCTTGTGCTCTACGACACCGCCGCGAGGACCAAGCGCGTCTTCGTTCCGCAGGATGAAGCGCGGGTGACGATGTATGTGTGCGGGCCGACGATCTACGCCGCCGCCCATGTCGGGAATTTCCGCCCCGAGGTGGTTTTCGACGTCCTGTTCCGGGTGCTTCGCGCCCGCTACGGCGACGCTGCGGTGGTGTTTGCGCGCAACTTCACGGACGTGGATGACAAGATCAACAAGGCCGCAGCCGAGGAAGGCGTGGAGATCGGCGTGATCACAGAGCGCTTTGCGCGCGTCTATCGGGAGGACGCAGCCGCGCTCAACGTGCTGCCGAAGACCCTCGAACCCACCGCCACCGGCGCGATGGCCGACATCATCGCCTTCATCGGCAGGCTGGTGGATCAGGGATACGCCTACGCCGCCGAGGGCCATGTCCTGTTCTCGGTGAAGGCGTATGAGGCTTATGGCGCGTTTTCCCGGCGTCCGCTGGAGGACATGATCGCCGGCGCCCGGGTGGAGGTTGCGCCTTACAAGAAGGATCCCGCCGATTTCGTGCTGTGGAAGCCCTCCAAGGCCGGCGAGCCGGTCTGGGAGAGCCCGTTCGGGCCCGGGCGGCCGGGCTGGCACATCGAGTGCTCGGCCATGATCGAAAGCGCGCTCGGCGAAACCATCGACATTCATGGCGGCGGGATCGATCTGGTCTTTCCGCACCATGAAAACGAGATCGCCCAGTCAGCCTGCGCCCATGGCGGCAAACCGCTGGCGAACTACTGGCTGCACAACGGCTTCCTCTCCATGGACGCGGAGAAGATGTCGAAGTCGGAAGGCAACGTGGTCACCGTCCACGGCCTTCTCGGCCAAGGCGTGCCCGGCGAGGCGATCCGCTATGCGCTGCTGTCGGGCCAGTACCGCGCGCCGCTGGACTGGACCGCCGCCCTGATCGAACGCGCGGGAAAGTCGCTCGACCGGCTCTACGGCGTGCTGCGGCGTCTCAAGCCTGTCGAGGCGCAGGCGGCGCCGGTCCCGCAGACCGTCTGGTCGGCGCTGTGTGATGACCTGAACACGCCCAAGGCGCTTGCCGCGCTGTTCGAGATCGCCGGCCGCGCCAACAAGGCGGAGACGCAGGAGCAGCAGGCGCGCGCCAAAGGCGAACTGCTGGCCTCGGGCGCGCTGCTGGGTCTTCTCGAACAGGACCCGGACGCCTGGTTCGGGCTTGATGCGCTCGATGACGCGTTCAAGTCGGACATCGACGCCCTGCTCCGGACGCGCGCGGAAGCCCGAAAGGCGAAAGACTTTGCAACCGCCGACGCCGTGCGTGATGAACTCGCCGCGAAAGGCGTACACGTGGAGGACGGGCCGGAAGGCTCCACCTGGCGGCTGGCGCGCCAGGGCGCGTCCCCTTGATATTCCGCGTTGCAAGGCGGACATCACGGTCATGACAGGCATGTACCCCACAGAGCTGCTCCAGCTCGCGGCCGGCCTCCCGGACCTGCCCCGGCTCGCCGATCCCGCCGCGACCGTGCGCAAGGTCTCGCGGCTTTGCGGATCGACGCTGGAACTCGACGTCCGCATCGAGGCCGGCAGGCTTTCCGCGCTCGGATATGACGTCGAAGCCTGCGCGCTGGGACAGGCTGCGCTGTCCGTGCTCGCCCAGGATGGAATCGGCGCAACGGCCGAGGAGATCAACGAGGCGCGCGCCGCGCTCCACGCCATGCTCAAAACCGGCGGGCCCGCTCCCCGGGGACGCTTCGCCCGCCTGTCCGTTCTGGAAGGCGCCAAGGCCTATCCCGCCCGGCACGGCTCCGTGATGCTCGCCTTCGACGCGGCCGCCCGGGCGTTCGCCGAGGCCGCCGAGGCGGCAAGGCCATGAACCCTCCGCAGGAGCGCGCTGCGCCAGGGCCCGGAGCGCGCGCCGGGCTTGCGCTGCTCGCTGCGTATCGTTACGGCCTGTCTCCGGTCTTCTATGCGCTGGGCGTGCGTTGCCGGCACGAGCCGACCTGTTCGGCCTACGCCGCCGACGCCATCCGCGCACAAGGCCTGTGGCGGGGAAGCTGGCTGGCGATGGGGCGCATTCTGCGCTGCCGGCCGTGGGGGACGTGGGGCTACGATCCGGCCCCGCAGGCGTGCAACGGCGCGCCGTGGTGGAAAATCTGGGCGTTGCGTGCGCCCTTCAGGCCGAAGGACGGCGCGCAACCCTGACGCGCCGGCCCCGGCGCTGCAAAGGCGAGTGTGCGTGTCGGCTCCAGCTGCATCCCTGATCAGCGTCGTCATGGTGAGCTGGCGGACCGGCCCGGCCCTCGACGCGGCGCTGCGCGCGGCTCTGGCGGCGCCTGACGTCGACGAGGTGGTGCTGGTCAATCACGGCAACCCGCCCTCGGTTGAAGCCCGGCTCGACGCGCTCGCCGCGGACGAGCCCAAACTCCAACTGATCCATTCCGGAGCGAATCTGGGCTTTGCGGCGGGATGCAATCTGGGCGCGGGCGTCGCGCGCGGCGACCGGCTGTTTTTCCTCAATCCCGACACTGTGCTGCCCCCCGGCGCGGCTGCGCGCCTTGCCGAGACGGGCGAGCTGCAGCCCTCGCCCTGGATCGTGGGCGCGCGCGTGGTGCACCCGGACGGCAGGGAGCAGCGCGGCGGCCGCCGCGGCCTCCTGACGCCCGTCTCGGCGCTGACGACCTTTACCGGACTGTCGCGCCTGCCTGGCATGAAGCGTCTGCTCCCGGACATTCATCGCGAGCATGAGCCGTTGCCGCCGGAAGACGTCGCCATGCCTGTGGTTTCAGGCGCGGCTTTCATGATCGACCGCAAGGGCTATGAGCGGCTGGGCGGCTTCGACGAGGGATACTTCCTCCACGTGGAGGACGTCGACCTCTGCCGCCGGGCGGCCGAAGCGGGCGGTTCGGTGCGCTTCGAGCCGCGCGCGGAAGTCGTTCATTTGGGTTCGACCAGCCGGGTGAGCGTTTTCCGCGTGGAGGCGCACAAGGCCGCAGGGCTGGTGCGCTATTTCTGGCTGCATTATCCGGCTGCGCCCGCACGGATCCTGACAGCCGCCGGAGCGCCGGCGATCTATGCCGCGGTGCTCGCGCGGGCGGCTGCGATCAAGGTGCGCGACCGCGTGCGCGAGCTGTCGCGCAAGCGCGAGGCGGTCGCGCGGCTCAAGCGGATCCGCGCCCGGCGCGAAGAGGCTGAGGATAGGGCGCCGGTCCGGCGCGAGGCCTGAAGTCTAGGCCGCCTTTCCGGATGCCGCCGGGAAGCCGCCGGCTTTCGAGAGCATGCTTTCGACCGGATGGCGGAGGCCCTCCGCCTCCAGCCATTTCGCCGTCTCGATGAGCGCGTCGAGATCAAGGCCGGTCTCAAAGCCGCCGCGATGGAGCATGTAGACCACGTCCTCCGTGGCGACGTTGCCGGTGGCCTTGGGCGCGAAGGGACAGCCTCCGATCCCGCCCGCCGAGGCGTCGATCACGTCCACGCCGGCCTCGACGGCGGCGTGGATGTTGGCGAGCGCGGTGTTGCGCGTGTTGTGGAAATGCATGCGAAGGCGGGCGTCCGGCGCCGCCTCCCGGATAGCGTCGATACGGCGGGCGACCGTCCACGGGTCCGCCACGCCGATCGTGTCGCCCAACGCGATCTCCATTGCGCCCGCCTGCGCCGCCCGCCTGGCGAGTTCGACGACAGTCTCCTGAGCCACCTCGCCGTCGAAGGGATCGCCGAAGGCCACCGAGATCGTCGCGCTCAAAGGCACGCCGGCGTCATGGGCGAGTACGGCGATCCGGTCGAGCAAATCGGCGCTTTCTTCCGGCGTGGTCCCCTGATTGGCTTCGCCGAAGCCTTTTGAGGCGACCAACACGAAATTGATCTCGTCGCATGCCGCGTCCAGCGCACGCCGCATCCCGCGTTCATTCAACGCAAGGCCGATGTATTTCACGCCGCGGTCGCGGGGGACCTTCGCCATCACCGTGTCGCTGTCGGCCATCGCGGGAACGAGCTTGGGGTTCACGAAGCTCGCAGCTTCCATGCGCCGGACCCCGGCGGCGATCAGCCGGTCGACGAATTCCAGCTTCGTTTCGGTCGGCATCAGGGTCGGATCGTTTTGCAGCCCGTCGCGCGGGCCGACCTCGACGATCTCGATGCGGCGGCTCATGGCGTCTCCTCCTGGCTCGGACCGGGCGGTGCGCACGCCGGATCCACGCGCGCGACGACCAGATAGGTGGGCTCGCCGCGGCTGTAATTGAAGCCGTCCACGGTGAAGCGGTCGCAGACCGGCCGTCCCGCCAGCGCCGCCTCGGACGACGCCGGCCCGTCGCGGGCTTCGTCGACGATGACGATTGCGGGTCCGGTTTCCGCCTCCAAAGCGGCCGGGATCTCATCGCCGCGCAAGAGACGCGGCGCGCCGTCCAGCAGGAAGACAAGGCTCGGTTCGGTGAAGCTCGAGAAGATCGCCGGCGCGTCATCGCGCCAGCCGCGCGTTTCGAGTTCCGCAGCCAGCATGCGGGCGGGAAACAGGCTCTCGGCTCCCGGCGCCGCGACGCCGCGCGCGCCGGCATGCCACAGCGCGGCAGACGCGCAGACCAGAACCAGCGCCGCCAGCGCCCGCCCTGCGCCGGCCGCAAGCGCTGTGGCGAGCGCCAGCACGATGACGAGGCTCAGGGCGATCCGCACCGTCACGGCTTCCGCGAGCCCGCCGGGCGAGAAAGCCTCATGCATCCAGCCCGCCGCGACCGCGGCCGCCACGGCTCCGGTCAGGCCGAGGACGCCGCCAAGCCAGCGGGTCCAGCGCGGCGCCGAACCCAGACCGGTCATGCCCATGCCTGCGATGACGGCCAGCGGCACGTGAACCGGCAGGGTGTAGTGGATGAGCTTGGTGGGCGCGATTTCGAACAGAAGCCAGAACGGAACGGTGAAGGCGATTAGCGCGCGCGCCGCCAGGCCCGCCGGTCCCGCCGTCTTGCGATGGCGCCAGATCAGCGCGAAGCCGGCGGGCAAAAAGACGATCATGGGAAACAGCGTTGCAGGCGAAAACAGAAGATGCGCGCCCGGCGGCGCGCCGTGTCCTTCATGGCCGGAGGCCACTTTCGGTGCGAAATCGCCCAGGATGGCCTCGCGCAGGAAGGCGCCGCCGGTTGCGGCTTCAACCGCGATGATCCAGGGCAACAGGATTGCGGCGGCGATCGCCGGTCCCGCCCAGAAGAAGAGCGGCCGGACCCAGTCGATCCGCCGCTCCCAGACAACGAGCGCAAGCACGCCGAGGCCAGCGGCGGCCGGCGCGACGGGCCCCTTGATCAGCACGCCGGCGGCCACCGCAGCCCAGGCGGCCGCAGCGAAGACCCTCGCTCCGGTTCCAGGCGCGCCGGCGCTCTGGCGCAACCGGATCAGGCAATAGACAGCAAGCCCGGCGGCGGCGCAGAGCGCAGCGTCCGTCTTGGCGATCCCGCCCTCGCTGGCAAGCAGGAAGCCCGGCGCGAGAAGCAGCGCAGCGGCGAAGCCCGGGCCCGGCCCCGCCAGCAGGCGGCCCATCTGCAGCGCGGTGAGCGCCGCTATGACGGCGGCCAGAACCGAGGGCAGCCGCCAGGCCCAGATCTCGCGGCGCTCCACATCGGAGACCGCCGCCACCGAAATCGCCTGCAGCCAGTAAATCCCGGCGGGCTTCTTGTGGCGCGGCTCGTCCTGGAAGTTGATGCGCACATAATCGCCGGTCTCCAGCATCTGGGCTGTAGCCTGTGCGAAACGCGCCTCGTCGCGGTCGAGAACCGGCATCGTGAACACGCCCGCGAGCGCGCAGACCAGCGCAACCAGCGCTGCGGCAAGGCCTGCGCGGGGGCTGGCGGCGAAGGTCTTGAAGGCCCTGAGCGGGTCGATCTGCGGGCGCGCGGGCGTCATGGCGTCATGCTGGCTCCGGCCGTCAGGCTGCTCTGGTGTGAAAAAAGTCCATGCGCGCCGGGCTCGAACGGGTATGAAACGGCCCGCATCCCGCTGCAAGGGCCGGGCGCGCGGAAGGCTCCGGCGCACGCCTTGCACATCCGCGTCCTGCGCCGCCGCATTGCCCGTCCAGTCCTGCGAAGTCCGCCATGTCCACGACGTCTCCAGCCATCTCCGTCATCGCGCCGATGTACAACGAGGCCGGCAACGCCGGGCCGCTGGCGCGCGAGGTGTACGAGGCGCTGAAGGATTTCGACCACGAAATCGTCTTCGTTGACGACGCCAGCCGCGACGCGACCGTGGAGGAGCTTGTCTCCGCGCGCGCCGATGCGCCGACGCTTCGCATCATCCGGCATCGGCGCAACGCCGGCCAGTCCCGCGCGATCCGAACCGGCATGCAGGCCGCGCGCGGCGATATCGCCTGCACGCTTGACGGCGACGGGCAGAACCCGCCGCACGATCTGCCCAAGCTCATCGGCCGGCTGATGCGCGAGGACGCGCCCGCCGATCTCGCGATGGTCTCGGGCCGCCGTGTGGGCCGCAAGGACAGCTCCGCCAAGCGCGTCGCCTCCAGGCTTGGAAACGGCATCCGGAAATTCATGCTCAACGACGACGCCGACGACACCGGCTGCGGCCTTAAAGCCATGAAGCGGCAAGCGTATCTTGAGCTGCCCTTCTTCGACCACCAGCACCGTTTCCTGCCCGCTTTGATCAAGCGGGAAGGCTACCGGGTGGAGTTCGAGGACGTCGGTCACCGGCCCCGCATGGCGGGACGTTCGAAATACACCAATCTCGGCCGTCTTTTCGCTTCGTTAAGTGATATGCTAGGGGTCATGTGGCTGAACAGCCGGGCCCGGCGGACGGGCGGCTGGGACGAGGCCTGAACCCAGGCGGCGTCTCCTTCCGACAGGTCCCCCGCGTCCGCCCGTCAGCCTTGAGCGGGAGGGACGCCGATGCCGACTGGGGCTGGAAGCGGGATTTTTCTGGGACTCGAAGCAGCCGAGCGCGAGCGGCGCCGGCGCGGAACGTCGAAGGGGGACGGTTCAGTGTTCAATACATTTCCGAAATTGCTGCTGGCGATCATCGCGTATGCGATCGTCGGCTACGTGACCGTGATCTCCGGCGGCGGGCTCGAGGCCTTCGTCGGCGACATGGCCGCGTTCCGCACCGGCGAGTGCGCCGGCATGATCAACGCCGGGCCTGAGGCCGAGGTCTGCCGTCAGGGCGTGCTGAACCGCGCCCTGTTCAGCGTGCCGATGGTGGGCGAGGGACGCTGGATCCTGACCGCCAGCGACCTCTTCATCATGCTCGGCCTGCTGCTGCTCTTCTTCGAGCTGCTCAAGGCGCCGGGCACCGGCAACGCCACCGTGCTGAACAACATGTTCTCCACGCTCGTGTTCGTGGCGGCGCTTCTGCTGTTCATCCTGCTGCCGGTCTTTGCGACCTCGACCTTCTTCATCATCGTTCTGATGGCGTTGGTCGACACCTCGGCGGGTTGGTACATCACCGTGATCTCCTCGCGGCGCGACCTCGCCGTCGGCGGCGAATAGGCGTTACGCCTCACACGAGGAAGAACATCAGGGTCAGGGCGAGGGCGGCGTCGACGGCGCGGCCCGCCGCCCGGCCTGCATGGTGTTCGGCGGACGCCGCTCTGAGAAACGCCTCGGCCAGCACGGTCACGCGGAGCGCTCCGTGGTGGCCGGCGCCGGTTCCGGCGTCTCCCGCGAAGCTTCCGCGTAGGCGCGGCGATAGCGCGCCTGCTCGCCCTGGTCCGCACGCAGGCCGCGCGCGCGCGCTTCCGGCAGCGACTGGAGCACCCTCAGCGTATCGGCGTGAACATGAACGCCCGGCCGCCCCGCAGGTCCGGCCGCGCGCTCGGCGCGGCGTTCGCTGCGGCGGCGGCGGGCGTCGGACGCATCGTCGCGCTGCTCCTGGGAGGCCGCGCCGGCTTCGACCCGGCGCAGGGACGTGCGCGGGACGTACGGGATGAGAGATCGGGCGGCGTCGATGGTCATGGCCGCCGACGCCGCAAGCTTCGGGCCGCGTTAACCTGCGCTTAACCGTGCCGGAGCGGGCGCCGTGCGTCCCGTTTCGGAACGGCGGACCTCAGTTTCCGCCCGCGAGCTTGTCCAGACGGGCGCGCATCGCCTCGAGTTCGGCGCGCAGGGCGGCGACGTCCTGATCCGCGCCGCCTTCGGCCTTCGGCGCACCCGCGCCGCCGGCTCCGCCCTGGAAGGGCGAGAACATCTTCATGGCCTGTTCGAACATGGCCATGTTGCGCTTGGTCTGCTCCTCGATCATCGCCATGCCGGCGGCCGGACCCATCTGGCCGGCCATCTTGCGGCGCAGCTCGTCCTGCTGGCGGGCGAGCCCGTCCATGGACAGCCGCAGATAGCTCGGCACGAAGGCCTGCATGCTGTCGCCGTAAAAGCCGATGAGCTGTCGGAGGAACTCCACGGGGAGCAGGTTCTCGCCCTTGCTCTCCTCCTCGAAGATGATCTGGGCGAGCACCCCGCGCGTGAAGTCCTCGCCGGACTTGGCGTCGACGACCTGAAAGTCCGTTCCGGCCTTCACAAGTTCGCGAAGGTGATCGAGCGTCACGTACCGGCTCGCCGAGGTGTCGTACAGGCGGCGGTTCGCGTATTTCTTGATGACGACGGGCTTCTTCGCGTCATTGTCGGCCATGCGGCTTCCTCCCTTGCGTCCGCCCGCCGGGCCGGGCCGGGAAAGCCCGGATATCCTCGACAAACGTGACGTTAACCGCCAAAACGAAGCGGCGGCGCCTCGCGCCCCGCTTAAACACATTGCTGCGCAGCATAAAGAATTTTCAGGGACGGGACAGGGAGGAAAACATGGCGCGAACCGCGCTCGTGACGGGCGGCACCCGCGGCATCGGCAAGGCGATCAGCCTCGCCCTCAATGAGGCCGGATACACGGTCGCCGCCAATTATGCCGGCAACGACAAGGCCGCAGAGGCGTTCACCGCCGAGACCGGCATCCCCGCATACAAGTTCAGCGTTGCGGATTACGAAGCCTGCAAGGCGGGCGTCGAGACGATCGCGGCGGCCCACGGGTCCGTCGACATCCTCGTGAACAACGCCGGGATCACGCGCGACGCGCCGTTCCACAAGATGACGCCGCAGCAGTGGAGCGAGGTGATCGACACCAACCTCACCGGGCTCTTCAACATGACGCATGTCGTCTGGAGCGGCATGCGCGACCGCGGCTTCGGCCGTATCGTGAACATCTCCTCGATCAACGGTCAGAAGGGCCAGTTCGGCCAGGCCAACTATTCAGCGGCCAAGGCCGGCGATCTCGGCTTCACCCGCGCGCTCGCCCAGGAAGGCGCGCGCAAGGGCGTCACGGTCAACGCGATCTGCCCCGGTTACATCGCCACCGATATGGTCATGGCCGTCCCTGAGGACGTGCGCAACCAGATCATCGCCACGATCCCCGTGGGCCGGCTCGGGGAACCCGAGGAGATCGCCCGCTGCGTCGCCTTCCTCGTCTCCGACGAAGCCGGTTTCATCACCGGATCAACGCTGACGGCGAACGGCGGCCAGTACCTCGCCAGCTGACGACGCACTGCAGCCGGCCGGGCGCGCGCCGTGAAATCGCCGCGTTCGGCCGCAATATCCGGCGTCATGATCAAGGCCGTTCTGATCTGCTTCGCTGTCGCCTTCGCGGGGCTCAACCCCGCAGGGGCGGCCGCCCAGACCAATCCGTTCGCCCGGCTCGCCGGGGAAAGCCGCGCCGCGCCCGTTCGGGCGGAGAGCGAGGCGCGGATTTTCATGCGTGTCGACGGCGGCGGCGCTTTCGTCCTCCAGCAGGACGGCGACCAGGCGTTGATGCGCGAAGAGGGGTCGGAGGAGGTGCTGGCGCTTTCCTCCGCGCGCGGCGCGCGCGGCGAGACGATCTGGTACACCGACACCCGCCAGACGCTGTTGCGGTTCCGCCATCCGCGCGAATCAGGGTGCGCCTATTTTCCTGCGGATGCGCCCACCGGCGTCGTCGTCGAGGCGGTCGGCCCCGCCGATGCGCTTGAGCTTCCGCCGATGAGCGAGGACGAACTCACCGAGGCCGCGCGCGTGCATGTCGCGCAACTCGCCGAGATCGTCCGGAACGACGTCAGCGCCGAGATCGAGCCGCTGTCCGCGCTGGATAACGCCCTGATCGCCGACGCGCTCAAGCTGACCGCGATCGCGGCCGCCGATGCGCCGGAACACCGGGTGCGCCGCATGCACGCCGTGCGGGTGGTTGAAGGACATCCTCCGCATGCGGAATATGCCGAGGGCGTGCTCTCGATCACCGTCTCGCCGGGGCTTGGTTACGCCGGCCGGCCGTCCTCGCGCTACATCCAGCGCGCCATCGCCGGGGCGCGCTAGCCGCCGGGTTTGCCCGGAAACCAGTCCTTCGGCGCAAGTTCGAAACCGGAAAACTCAAACCCCGGGGCGACGACGCAGGACACCAGCGTCCACGCGCCCAGGCTCTCCGCCGCCTGCCAGGCGTGCGGCGGCACATGGGCTTGCGGGGTCTGGCCGATGCGGATGTCCGGCCCGAGCGTAACGGCGCGCGCGTTGGTCCCGTCCTCGGAGATTGAAAGCACCAACGGCCCGCCGGCATGCCAGAACCAGTGCTCGCCAGCGTCCACGCGATGCCAGGCCGACACCTGGTCGGCGGCGAGCAGGAAGAGAATGGCCGTCGAGCGCGCCCGGCCGCCTCCGGGATCAGGCTCCCGGACCGTTTCCCGATAGAAGCCGCCTTCGGGGTGAGGGGCGAGTTGGAGCAGGCGGACAATCTCGTTTGCGCCGAGATCGCCCGAGAGGGCGGGAAAGCTCAAAACGCGTCCTTCATCTGGCGCACCTTCGCAAACACCGCGACGTCGCCGGCGTCGGCCAGACCCAGACGCGCGCGCAGGCCGGCGTCGTCCCAGCGCAGGAAGGGATTGGCGGCCTTCTCCCTGGCGATCGTCGTGGGCACGGTCGGGTCGCCGGCGGCGCGCTTGCGGCTCACCTCGTCGGCGTATTGCCGCAGGGCTGCGTTGTCGGGATCGACGCTGAGCGCGAAGCGGGCGTTGGCTGCGGTGTATTCGTGCGCGCAGTAGATCTCGGTGTCGTCGGGCAGGTCGCGCAGGCGCGCGAGGCTCTTCTGCATCTGCTCGGGCGAACCTTCAAACAGCCGCCCGCAGCCCAGCGCGAAGAGGCTGTCGCCCACGAAACAGGTGCGCGCCTCCCGGAACCAGTAGGCGACATGGCCGAGCGTATGGCCGCCGACGTCGAGCACGATGGCGCTGAGCTCGCCAAGCTGGACGACATCGCCAGGCGTCACCGGATTGTCGATCCGGCCGATCGCTTCGGCTTCGGCGGCCGGAGCGGTGATGCGCGCATCCGTCGCCGCCGCCACCGCGGCGTTGCCGCCGGCATGATCCCAGTGGTGGTGGGTGTTCCAGATGTCGCTGACACGCCAGCCGTTGCGCCGGGCCTCTTCGAGGATGCGCGCGGGTTCAGGCGTGTCGATCGCCGCGCAGGCGCCCGTCTTCGAGCATCGCGCGAGAAAGCCGTAATTGTCTTGGAGGCAGGGAAACTGAAGGAGTTCCAGGGCCATGATGTGCGTGCCGTTCCGGCGGGGCCTCGCAACGGGGCGGGGCGGTCCCTATCATTGGGGCGAAGAGCCCGGAGCATGCGCCATGCGTTGCGACGCTGTCGAGATCGATCGGTTCTACCGCCGCAGCCATGGGCGTTGCGCGCGCGAGATGGCCTTGCGCCGCCTGACGGCGCTCTGGCCCGACACGCGCGATCTCGACGTCCTCGGGCTGGGTTACGCCACGCCCTATCTTGAGCCCTACAGAGAGGGCGCGAGGCGTACGATCGCCTTCATGCCCGCCGCCCAGGGCGCGGTGCGCTGGCCCGAGGGGCTGTCCATGACCGCGCTTGGCGACGAGGACCGCCTGCCTTTCCGCGAGGCGCTGTTCGACCGCATCATCCTCGTCCACGCTCTGGAGGAGGCCGCCGCTCCGGCGAAGATGCTGCGCGAGGTCTGGCGCGTGCTTGCGCCTGAGGGCCGCGTCATCGTGATCGCCGCGCATCGCGGCGGCGCCTGGTCGCGCGCGGACCGCACGCCCTTCGGGCACGGCCGGCCGTTCTCCCGCAGTCAGCTCACCAGCCTGCTCACCGGCGCCCTGTTCGAACCGGTGGCCTGGGCGAAAGCGCTCTACGCGCCGCCGCTGGGCTGGACGACGGGGCCGCGCGCGGGCGACGCCTTCGAGAAGATCGGTGAGCGCGCCTGGCCGGCTTTCGGCGGTCTGGTCATGGCGGAAGCCGTCAAGCATGTGGGCGCGGTCAGGCCCGGCCTGCGCCAGCCTGCGCGGCGGCGCGTCCTTGAAGGCGCCCGTGCGGGCGCGCTATCTCCCGCCGGGCGCGATCCGCGCCGCCAGTCGTCCGAGGAGAACGGTTCATGACGCTCCAGCCCCGTCCGGGTCTGCTCGACATCAAGCCCTATACGCCCGGCGCCGCCGCGCCGGCGGGCGCCGCCAAGCTCTCCTCGAATGAAAACGCGCTCGGGTGCAGTCCGAAGGCGGCGGAGGCCTTCAAGGCCGCCGCCGACAAGCTGCACGTCTATCCCGACGGCGGGGCGACGCGCCTGCGCGAAGCGATTGCGGAGGCCGAAGGTCTCGAGGCCGAACGCATCGTCTGCGGCGCCGGCTCCGACGAACTCCTGCAGCTGATCGGCCGGGCCTATCTCGCCCCCGGCGACACGGTCGCGCAGAGCGAATACGGCTTTCTGGTCTATCGGCTGGTGGCGCTGCAGTCGGGCGCAACCATCGTGTCCGCGCCGGAGAAGGACTATCGCACCGACGTGGATGCGCTCGTCGAGACGGCCAACGCCGCGCAGGCGAAGATCGTCTTCATCGCCAATCCGAACAATCCCACCGGCACCTGGATTCCGCGCGAGGACGTGCTTCGCCTGCGCGAGGGCCTCAAGCCGGATACGCTTCTCGTGCTCGACGGCGCCTACGCGGAGTATGTCGACCACCCGGATTACGAGGACGGGTTCGCTTTGGCGCGCGAGCGCGAGGACGTGGTCGTCACCCGCACCTTCTCGAAGATCCACGGGCTTGCGGCGCTCCGGCTGGGTTGGGCCTACGGGCCGCAATCGGTCATCGACGTGCTGCACCGCGTGCGCGGTCCGTTCAACGTGAATCTGCCTGCAATCGAAGCCGGCGTGGCGGCGATCCGTGATCGCGCATTCCTGCACAAATCCAAGGCGCACAACGATCAATGGGTCGCCTGGCTGACCCAGCAGCTTGGCGGGCTCGGCTTCGAGGTCACCCCCTCGGTGTGCAATTTCGTACTGGTGCACTTCCCGGACACGCCCGGAAAGACGGCCGGCGACGCCTGGCGCTTCCTGGCTGACCGCGGGCTGATCGTGCGTCCGCTGCAGCCTTACGGCCTGCCCGATGCGCTGCGGATGACGATCGGCACGGAAGCCGAGAACCGCCGGCTCGCCGAGGCGATGGAAGCCTTCGCCCAAGCCTGACGATGTGTGATCAGAGTTCGGCGATCCGCGCCGGGCCGAGAAACACGCCGCCGCCCTGGATGCGCAACGGCAAAGCCACACCGCCCTCGCGCCGCGGCGCCATGAGCGCGGCCAGCCGGATCGCGTCGCCTTCATCCGCCGAGACCACGCCGCC
>CAZLOV010000028.1:0-22880 GCA_964561235.1 uncultured Caulobacterales bacterium | reverse complement strand
GGACGTACATCATCACCGCAAGGCGGATGACCTCAGGCGACGTCTTGAAGTAGCGAAACGGGTTGCTCATCCCGCCAGCGTCGCCGCCATCGCGCTAACAGCGAGTTTCTTCTGACAGCTCCGCCCGACGAGATGCCTGCTGCGACCCGCTTCTTCCGGATCCCGCGCGCGAATAGCGGCCCAAACCGGTTCCACCAGAACCGGATGCTCTCATGGCTGACGTCGATGCCGCGCTCGTGGAGCAGATCCTCGACGTTCCGCAGCGAAAGCGGGAACCGTACATACATCATCACCGCAAGGCGGATGACCTCAGGCGACGTCTTGAAATAGCGAAATGGATTACGAGCCATCCCCAGATCGTCGGCCTATCCGCTTACCGACCCGTTTCCTCTGACAATGCCCTCGGGCGAGGTCTTGAAGTACCGAAATGGGTTGGTAATGAGGCCACAGTAACCCGACCTCCGCTAACGGGCCGTTTCCTCTGACAGTGCCGCGAAAGACATATCGGCGACAGAGGTGAAACCGAGGCCTCGCCTCAAGGCCCATCGCGCTGCATACGCAGCTTCATAGCCCGTTCAAGGTCGCTGCACGCTGAAGCCGCGTCGCGGAACACGAGGTCAATATCGACAAGGCGTCTCAGGGCCTCATCATCAAATTCTTCAGGCGGAGCCACGCCGAGTATGATGTGGGGGACAGTCAGGCGAATGGCGACGACCAAGCGAACAAGCGCGTCCAAGCGCTCATCCGTGCTGAAAGACAATCCGATGGCGAAGGGCTGGTTGTTTTCGACATGGGCCAGGAGGGTTTCGTGATCGCGCCCGACTTCGAGGTCTATCTCCCAGCCCGCGTCGCGAAACAGGTCGGCCGCGACGGTGATTCCAAGACCATGGCTTTCCCCGGGTACCGTGGCGAACAGGGCCGTGCGCGGATTATCGACGACGTGTCCGCCCAAGGACCTGTCAGACCGCATGGAGCGCAAAAGCGCGTAAAGATGGCCTGTGGCGACGGTTACCTGAAGACTGGAGAGCCGATCCTCGTCCCACTGCTCGCCTAGCCACTTGGCGGCTCCGTTGACATAGCCAAGATAGACATCCTGGCGTGCAAGGCCACGCTCGCGTCGCTGGGTTATGAAGGCAAGCGCGGCGTCGGAGGTTGGTTCCAGCAGGACCGCGCAGAACGCCAAGAGATCATTCGGGTCGATTTCAGCCGGCGCAGGGCGCTCGCTTGCAAGCGCGGCGGCGGCGAGACGTTCGACGATCTCTCGAGCAAGCCCTTCAACCGCATCAACACCGAAGTGCTCACGCTTAGCCACGAACAAGGACGCGGCCTGTGTGAACGCCGCAGAGTCGAAATCAATCTCGATCTTTGCCATCACCCACCCTGTCTTATGCCAAATATCGTGACGCGGATCACGCAGGGTGTCATTGCGGCAAAACGCCCTAAGTCCCTGAAATAAAACCCTACAGACCTAATGGAAAATCCGGCGCCGGGCTTGGTCCGGCGTTGATTTTTCGTAGAGTGCGCCCCCAAGGTCGATCATGCGCGAGGACAGATCCGATGAACTTGTTCTTCCTATATCTTGCTATCTGCGCGGTCCCGGCGGTCGCAGGCGTCTTGTTTAAGCCAGGCGCGTGGTACGCCGCGCTGGACAAGCCGCCATGGACCCCGCCCGACAAGCTGTTTCCCATCATATGGGCGGTGCTTTACCTGCTCATGTCATGGGCTGCGGCGCGGGTGTCGGAGCAGCCGGACAATGATCTGGCGCTTGGATTATGGTCGCTTCAGATCATTATCAGCACGCTTTGGTCGGCGACCTTTTTCGGTCAGCAACGCATCAAGGCCGGCGCCGTGATCGTTGCGATTCTCTGGGTCGCCGTGCTGGCCACGACCGTCGCCTTCCTGACGATCGACCCGCTTTCAGCGGCCTTGATGGCGCCCTACCTGGCGTGGGGCAGTTTCGCCCTTGCGCTGAATATATCGGTCCTGAAGCGTAATCCGTCGCCTGCGAGCGCGTGATCGGCCTCGCAGCGTTCCGGCGTTGATCCCGTGGCGCGGTGCATGGGCGGGTGATGAAGCCGCGACCCTGTCATCTGCGCCCTTCCACTTGCAGGCCGCCGTCCCGTCATCTCCGTCCATGCTGCGCTTAGACAGGCCTTGTTGGATGCACCGGCCGTCTTGCCGCCAAGTTCTACTCGCCATAAACCAATTTGGTGGCATTGTCAGAGGAAAATCCGACGACCGGAAACTCGACTTCGGGGAGCCCTTTCAAGAACGCTAAGCGCCTGATTCTTGGTTCGCTGAGCCATTCGGATCGTGTTCCGAACACAGTCCAGAATTTTCCTCTGACAATGCCGCTCGATCCATTTCATCTGCATGGACTGGCGGCATATCGAAACGCTTCTAGGCGCCGGCCGCCGCCATTACGCCGAGCTGAAAAACCTATGCGTCTGGTCGAAGGAGACCGGCGGCATGGGCTCGCTCTATCGCTCCCAGCACGAGCTTGTCGCGGTCTTCAAGGCGGGCAAACCCAAGCACGTCAACAATGTCGAACTCGGCAAGCATGGCCGCAACCGCACGAACGTCTGGGCCTATCCGGGCGTTCTCAGCCGGCGGGCGGACTTAAAGCTTCATCCAACGGTCAAGCCCATCGCACTCGTCGCCGACGCCATCCGCGACGTCACCCGGCATGGCGATCTCGTGCTCGATCCGTTCGGCGGCTCGGGAACCACGCTGCTGGCGGCGGAGGAAACCGGACGCCGTGCCTCGCTGATCGAGATCGATCCGGCTTACGTCGACTTGATCGTCCGCCGGTTCGAAGACGCAACCGGCGAGGCCGCCGTGCTGGAAGCCAGCGGCGAGACCTTCGCTGAAACCGCTAACGCGCGGGCCCGGACGATGGAGGGCTGCGATGAGCAGTAAATACGAAGTCGGCTACGGCAAGCCGCCCAAGCACACCCGCTTCAAGCCAGGCCGCTCCGGCAATCCCAAAGGCCGGCCGAAGAAGCCCGCGTCGTTCTCGGAAGAGTTCCTCGACGTCGCCGGTGAGACAATGACCATTTCAGAAAGCGGCCGGGCCATGACGCTCCCCAAACGACGCGCCCTCATCAAAAGGATCTTCAACGATGCGCTGAAGGGCAATAGCACGGCGCAACGCCTCGTTGTCGGCATCCTTGCGGAGGCCGGCAATTCGAGCTCGACGCCGCAGCCCAAGCTCAGCGCCGACCGGCGAAAGATCTTGGACGAATACATGAAGCAGCGCAGTCAAGCCGGAGGCGACGATGACAACGCCTGATCCGAGCGTGGCTGCGTTCGACGCTGCGCTTTGGGAAAGCCTCAGCGTCTTTACAAAGCAGACGTTCGCCACGCTGAACCCGACCGAGACGCTCTCCTGGGGTTGGCATAACGAAGCGATCGTTCATGCGCTTAGCGAAGTGGAGGCGGGGCGCGTTAAGCGCCTCGTCATCAACGTGCCGCCGCGTTCGCTCAAATCGATCACCGCGTCCGTGGCGTTTCCAGCGTGGATGCTCGCGCGTGATCCCGGCAAGAAGATCATCGGCGTGTCCTATGCGGAAAAGCTCGCCGCGACGTTCGCACGCCAAACCCGCACCGTGGTCGGCTCGGACTGGTTTCGAAACGCCTTCCCGGGCCTCCGTTGGGACCGCGACACAGAGCTCGAGCTCCAGACCCATCTAGGCGGGTATCGCATCGCAACGTCGATTACCGGCACGCTCACCGGCCGCGGCGGCGACGTGATGATCATCGACGATCCCATCAACGCACTCGACGCCGTCTCGGCTGCGCAGCTGGAGACCGTTCGCGAGTGGTACGGCGGAACGGGCCTTACCCGGCTCAACCGGGCTTCAGAGTCCGCCATCGTGCTCATCATGCAGCGCCTGCACGTCGATGACCTGACAGGCGTCGTGTTGGCCGAAGACGGCTGGGAGCACCTAAACCTGCCCGCGATCGCAGACGGGGACTACGACGTGCCGGTCGGTCGCGGCCGGGTGCATCACTGGCGCAAGGGCGAGCTGCTCGACCCGGTCATGCACCCACAGTCATCGCTGGATGAAAAGCGACGACATATGGGCGAGCACCGCTTTGCAGCGCAGTATCTCCAAGCGCCTGCGCCGCTGACCGGCAATCTGTTTAAGCGCGCCTGGTTTAAAACAGGCGATCCGCCGCCGGACACGGACGGGTACGGCTACGTCGTACAAAGCTGGGACTTGGCGTTTTCGGGCGGCGCAAACGCGGATTATTGCGTGTGCGTGACCGCATTCGTGCGCGGGGGCCGCATCTGGATCCTCGACGTGATGCGCGAGCGGCTGGAGTTCGGCGAACAGCTGCGGGCCTATGAAGCGCTGGCGCAGCGTTACCGCCCGCGCGAGATCCTCGTTGAGCGCGCCGCCAACGCCCCCGCCATGCTCGATCAGGTCCGCGCGCTTGAAAAACCAGACGTGCCTTCCCCGCTGCTCATCACGCCGAAGGGCGACAAGACCAGCCGCGCGATCGCCGCAACGCCGGTGGTCGAACGCGGCGATGTATTGCTGCCGGCCTCTGCGCCCTGGAAGGACGCGTTCATCGACGAGCTCTGCGCCTTCCCTAGCGTGTCAAACGACGATCAGGTCGACGCTTTCTCTCAGCTGGTCAAACGCGTCTTCGACAGCGAGGTCCATTTCGATGCGCCCGGGCTCATCTTCGCTGAGGTGCTCTAACGGCCGAGACCCCGCCTAGATCCACCCCAGGCCCCTGTCCGGGGCCCATCGCCCCCCCGAGCCGCGCCAAGCGACGGCGGCGCTCCAGCCCCGGTCTATGGCGCGTCTCGGGCCTCCGCTGCGAACGGACCGTTGGCGGGATCATCCAGGAGCCGGCCCGGTTCAACGCCGAGCGCCTCGGCGAGCTTGGCGAGTTGGAGGATCGTGCAGTTTTTCACGCAGCGTTCGATCTGGGAGACATAGGTGCGGTGAAGCCCCGCCTCGAAGGCGAGCGCTTCTTGCGACCAGCCTTTCGCCCGCCGGCCCGCAATCACGTTCTTCGCCAGGCGCTCGGTGATCTCCATCGCAGGAGACGGGCGCGAGCGCATCTTATCGATCTACAGACCATGAATCTCATCTGCGTTGACTTCGACGCCAAGCAGAGCGTCAGTCGAGGGCGTTTTGAGACTCATAGGATGCAGGCATGGACACAGCTTCAACCTTCCCCGTCGCCGCCTCGAGCGTGCGCTACATCAAGCTCGGCCAGGGCGGCCGGCTTGCCGGCGAGGCGATCGCTGCAGGCAAGCTTTTCTTGGATTATCGCGAGGTCGCCCACGAGGTCGCGGTCTCAGGCGATGAGGCGCGTATAATCGAGGCGTGCCTGGCGTTTCGGGCGGATAAGGGCGCAGCGAAGAGCGATGCGCGCGAGATCCTTGATTTCTACACGCTTCCCGAGGACGCGCTATGGATCACCTTTCATGAAGGCAAGCTCTGGTGGGGCTTTGCAAAGACCGGCGTCACGCCGCTGGATCCGGAGGCTGACGGAGCGGCGCGCTCACGCGACATGCTCGACGGCTGGCGGTGCAGCGATGCGCACGGCTCCGAGCTGCTCATGCGCGAGATGGACGGACGCCTGACCCAGCTCGCCGCCTACAGGCGCACGATCTGCTCGGTCAGAGAGGAAGACCGGCTCCTGCGGATCCTCAACGCCCAGCCCCATCCCGACGTCGTGCGCGCCCGCGAGGCCCGCGCTGCGCTCAACGCCGCCGCTGAAGCGCTGGTGCGCCAGCTCTCGCCTTATGACTTCGAGATCCTCGTTGATCTCATCGTGCAGAACGCCGGCTGGCGGCGCGTCGGCGCGCTTGGCGGAACCCAGAAGACGGTGGATTTGGAGATCGAGCAGCCGCTGACGCGCGAGCGCGGGTTCGTACAGGTCAAATCCCGCACCAGCCAGGCCGAGCTGGACAGCTACATCGAAGCGTTCAACGCCTACGGCGTCGACCGCATGTTCTACGCTTGGCACTCCGGCCCGGAAGTCACGACCGATGCGCCCGGCGTCGAGCTGATGGGGCCTGCTGCGATCGCCGAGCGCGCCATCGCATCCGGCCTGATCGACTGGCTCGACCGGCGGAGCCAGTGATCGCGTTCGTGCCCACCGCCACGCTGAAAGAAACCCTCGTCGAACACGCCGCCATGCGGCTCGAAGCCGCCGTTGAGCGCGCCAGCTTGCCCGATCGCGAAGACGAGGCCGCGCTTGTGGAGCTGCAGAGGCTCGTCAATGAAGCGCTAGCGCTCGTTCGCACGGCGCAGGCGTTGGGTGATGAAGATCACGGACGCTTGGGCGAGGAGCCGTAAGCGTTCCCTAAGCTCATGCTTTCATGATCCGGCGTTTAAGACGTCGGAGCCTGTCATGTCCCCGCCCGAACCTCATCGCATCGATGCGATCAAGCACATCTTAGCAACGCTGTTTGCGGCTCAGAACGCGCTGAAGGCGTTAGCGCCCGAGTACAAATGGGCCGGCATGGGCAATCTGCTCGGCGATTACGGCGAGTTCGTCTGCGTGGCTCACTATGGCCTCGACAAGGCCCCGCCCGGTTCAAACGGGTATGACGCGATCATGGCCGACGGCCGGAGCGTTCAGATCAAGACCTGCTACGCCTCCGGCCAGATCGGGTTTCGCGGCGAAGCTGACATGTTGTTGGTCATCCAGGTCGATAGCGACGGGGAGTGGGAGGAGGTCTATTTCGGACCTTTCGGGCCCGTGCTGGACCAGTCGCGCTATTCTGCACGCGACAACAAATAATCCATCACCCTGACCAAGCTCAAGGCGATCAACCCCTGATCCCCACTGGACTTCGTCGTGTTTCCAAGCCTGCATGGACCTACGCCCGGTTCGCGTTCTCAAGCGCTGCGGGCCTGTCTCGGTGAGGGCGAAGCTGCGCCCTTGCTTCAGGATGGAGACGGGCCATGGGCCGGAAGGACACGAAGCCGCATCACGACGCCGAGCCGCCGATCAGCGAGCCGCCGGTGATCGCTAGGCGCACCAAGCGCGATTTCCTCGTCGAGCTCTTGAGCGATGATGCCGGCATGGACGTCACACGCCTGAGCGAGCTGCTCGGCTGGCAGGCGCACACCACGCGCGCTGCGCTGACGGGCCTTCGCAAGCGCGGATACGTCATCGAGGCCCTGCCGCCGGCGGAAGGCTCGCGGCTTTCGCGCTATCGCCTCGCCTCCGGCTCGCCGGCATGAGCCGGCGGTCGCGCGCGCAACTGGATCCCGCCGCGATCGAGGCGCTGCGCGATGTGAAGCGTCCCGAGCTGGTTGCGCGATGGACGGCCGCGCTTGGAACCGACCCGCCGCGCGGAGCGAGCCAGGCCTTGCTGGCGCGCCTGCTCGCCTATGAGCTTCAGGCGCAGGCCTATGGCGGGTTGTCGGCGCGCACCCGGGCCAAGCTGACAGCGATCGCATCGGGCGAAGCAACCAAGCCGGCCGCACCGCGGCTCAAGCCCGGCGCGCGGCTGGTGCGGGAATGGAACGGGGTGCTGCATACCGTCGAAGCGGTTGAGGGCGGCTTCCTCTACCGCGAGGAGCGGTTCCGCAGCCTGTCCTCCATCGCCCGGCGCATCACCGGCGCGCACTGGTCGGGCCCGCGCTTCTTCGGACTGGTTCGGCGGGGCGACAGTCGGCCGTGACCGCGAAGCGTTCGATCCGGTGTGCGGTCTATACCCGAAAGAGCTCTGAAGAGGGCCTCGACCAGGCGTTCAACTCGCTCGATGCGCAATACGAGGCGTGCGCAGCCTACATCACCAGTCAACGCCATGAAGGCTGGAGGCTGCTTGAGACGCGATACGACGACGGGGGGATCTCCGGTGCCACGCTGGAGCGCGACGGCGTTCAGCGACTGCTGCGCGATATCGAGCGCGGGCTCATCGACATGGTGGTCGTCTACAAGATCGACCGGCTGACGCGCTCGCTCGCCGACTTCGCCCGGCTGGTCGAGCGGTTCGACCAGGCGGGGTGTTCGTTCGTCTCGGTGACCCAGGCGTTCAACACCTCGACCTCGATGGGCCGGCTGACGCTCAATGTCCTCCTGTCGTTCGCGCAGTTCGAACGCGAGGTCACCGGCGAACGCATCCGCGACAAGATCGCAGCCTCGAAGAAGAAGGGGATGTGGATGGGCGGCATGGTGCCGCTCGGCTATGACGTGAACCCGGATGCGCGCGATCCCTGCCGGCTCATGATCAACCCTGCCGAAGCCGAACAGGTCCGCTTCATCTTCCAGACCTACGCCCGGACCGCCGATCTCATCCGCACCGCGGACCTCGCCAAAGACCACGGCATCCGGTCAAAGCGACGCGCCTTTGAAAGCGGCGGGCGGTTCGGCGGCAACCCGCTCAGCCAGGGCCAGGTTCATTTCCTGTTGCACAACCCGATCTATCGCGGCTGCGTGCGCCACAAAGACATCGTCTATCCCGGCCTGCACGAGGCCATCATCGATGAGGCGCTCTGGAACACGGTCCAGGAGACGCTCCAGCGCCATGGACGCGCCACCCGCCGGGTAAGAGACAAGGCGACCGGAACGCTGAACGCGGCACACCGATCCTCCCCGCTCACCGGCCGGCTGTTCGACGAGACCGGCGATCGGCTAACCCCGAGCCACTCGACCAAGACCCGCACCGACGGCGGATCCATCCGGCGGCGCTATTATGTCTCCGGCCGGCTGCTCGCACGGACCAGCGAGCCGCACGATCCAACCGGCTGGCGGCTGCCCGCAGCGAAGCTTGAGCGCGCCGTCGCAGACGCGATCGCCGATCATCTCACGGAGACCGGCGCGGAAGGCCTCTTCGCAACGGACGATCCCGTACTGCTCTATCGCGCGCAAGGAGCGCTGAAGAGGCTGTATTCCGCCTTGACGGTCGACCGCGACGCCCAGCTCAAGGCGCTGGTCGAACGCATCGAAGTGGCGCCGGGAGAACTGCGCATCCGGTTGAGCGAAGCGGGGCTCGCTGAAGCTCTAGGAAACAACGCCGAGACCCCGCAGGCGTTCCACGACGACGCGCTTGCGTTCGTCCGTCCATTCACGCTGCGCCGGCGCGGCGTCGAGACGAAGATCGTCACAGGCCGCACCGAGCGCGAACCCGATCAGACCCTCATCCGCGCGCTCGCGCTGGCGCATCAATGGCTCGATGAAGTCCGCCGCGGAACCTCCATGGCCGCCATCGGCCGGCGATACGGATGGACGGACTCACCCATCCGGCAGCGGATCCGCCTGGCGCTTCTTTCTCCCAAAATCACTCAGGCCGTCATCACCGGCGGCCAACCCGCTGACCTCTCGCTGCAGAAACTTCTGACAAGCGAGATCCCCTTGGATTGGACCGCGCAGGAAGCCGCGTTCGGCTTCGACTAAAGATTGGCTGATCAGGCAACGCCAGTTCCCTGTTCTGAGCCTTATCAGGGAATGTGTTTTCCCTGTTCCGAGCTTAGGGAATTTACGCGCCAACTCCCTGTAAACACTGCGCTATCTCTGTCGAGATAATCGCGAAAACCACTGAAATCGCAGAATTACCCTGTAGTTTCCCGCAAATCAGGGAAATCGGGCTACCCGATCTGGCCGTTTTGGCGGTTTGAGACACAGGCCGAAAACCGCCCGGAGTCGAGCGGTATCCGCCGGTCTCTGTTTTCGCTGATCAGGGTAACGTGCGGAACGACGCGGGAATATCCCGCGCGATCTGTTTTTATCTTTATTTTCAATGACTTGTGGCGGTGAGGGTGGGATTCGAACCCACGAGACGGTTGCCCGCCTACACGCGTTCCAGGCGTGCGCCTTCGACCACTCGGCCACCTCACCTCGCAAGGCCGCGGACCCTAGCGAAACCGCCCGTGCCGTCAAGCGCGCTGCGCCTTGTCCCGCCGCCCCGGAACAGCCCGGGAAATCGGCGCCTTCAATCTTGCGCGCGCGCCCTGTGCGACCCACTTGAACGCGGATTTGTCAGCGCAAGACGCACCCACTCGGCACAAGGAGCCCCGCCCGCCCATGTTCGACGTCAACGGCATCCTCAACGCGCTTCAGAACGATCCCAACGCGCGGCGCACGGCCATGGCCGGCGGGGGCGGTCTTGCGGCGGGTCTCGCCGCCTCCATGCTCATGGGCAAGTCGGGCCGCAAGATGATGGGCAAGGCGGCAAAGTACGGCGCGGTCGCCGCCATTGGCGGTCTGGCCTATCACGCCTGGAACAAGAGCCGCCAGAACGCCCAGGCGGGCGCGGCCGCGCCGTCCGGCGCGGCGCCCGGAGCCGATTACGACGCCGCGCCGCAGGACAGCGCCTTCCTGCCCGCCCCGTCCGACGAAGCCCGGGCCGATGCGCTGGGCAAGGCGCTGGTGCGCGCGATGATCGCCGCCGCCAAGGCGGATGGGAAGATCGACGCCGAGGAGAAGCAGGCGATCTTCGAGCGCCTCAACGCCATGGACCTTGACGGGTCGGCGAAGGCCTTCGTCTTCGACGAGCTTTCCGCGCCGCTGGACGTCAACGCCGTGGTCGCCGGCGCCGACACGCCCGAACACGCCGCCGAGATCTACGCCGCCTCTCTGGTCGCCATCGAAGCCGACACGCCGGCGGAAAAGGCCTATCTCGCCATGCTGGCCGCGCGGCTGGAGCTGCCCGACGATCTGGTTGCGGAAATCCACGCCGCCGCCGAGGCGGCGCCGCCGGCCTAGGCGGCCCGCCGCGCGCGCGGCGCTAGCCGGCCAACCCGGCGGTCGCGGCGATATAGCCGGCGTAAAGCAGGAGCAGGATCGCGCCTTCGCGGCGGTCGATCCGTGCGCCCGTCAGCGCGAACACGATCAGAAGCGCGGTCACAGCCAGCATCACCCAGACGTCGAGGCCCAGAATGGAGTTGGGCGGATCGAACGGCCGGCTGATCGCCGCTGCGCCCAGAATGCCCAGCGCGTTGAAGATGTTGGAGCCGATGATATTGCCGAAGGCGATGTCGCCCTCCCCCTTGCGCGCCGCGCTGAGGCTCGCGGCAAGCTCCGGCAGCGAGGTCCCGATCGCCACGACGGTCAGCCCGATAAGCGCCTGCGACACCCCCAGCGCGCTCGCCAGAGCGACTGCGCCCTCAACCAGCAGCCACGCGCCGCCGATCACGCCCGCCAGGCCCGCCGCCAGCAGAACAACGCCCAGCAGGGCCGAGGCCGGCGGCGTGACGCTGGCGGCCTCGGCCTCGTGGAGGGCGGCGGCGGGCGCGGTGCGGCTGCGCCGGTCCAGAACGTAGGACAGGGCGATATAGGCGAAGAGGGCGAGCACCATCGCCGCGCCGGTCAGCCGGGTCATCGGGGCCAGCAGCAAAAGCGCGATGGCGAGGATGGTCGCCATCGCAAGCGCGGTTCCGTCGCGCCGGAAGGCCGCCTGCTTCACCGCGATCGGGGAGAGCAGGGCGGCGAGACCCAGAATGAGCAGAATATTGGCGATGTTGGAGCCGACGACATTGCCGACGGCGACGCCGGGCGCATCCGCCAGCGACGCGGAGACCGAGGTGGTGAGCTCCGGGGCGGACGTGCCGAAGCCCACCACGACAAGCCCCACGAGCAGGGGCGAAACTCCGAGCCGGGCGGCGAGCCCGGCGGCGCCGCGCACCAGCGCGTCACCGGCGGCGACGAGGATGACGAGGCCGGCGGCGATGAAGAGGAAATCCATGAAACAGGCGGGCTTTCCGCGTCCGGGCCGGCGGATGGAGAATCACGCTGACGCGAGCGCCGGCAGGCCCGGGATGACGCCGTCGCGCATCCTTCCTATTTACACGTCCAAGATGTTTTTTCGGAGGCCATCGCTCATGTCCCTGTTTGCGGCCAAACCCTGGAAGCACGAGCTCGTCCCCGCCGATCAGGCGCTCAAGGGCCGGCTTCAGGCGATCCCGACGGCGCAGACCCATTTCGTCAACGGCCGCGCGCTGAAGGGGCCGTATCCCGACCATCTGGAGACCGCGATCTTTGCGATGGGCTGTTTCTGGGGCGTCGAGCGCATCTTCTGGAACATCGAAGGCGTGTGGGTCACGGCGGCGGGCTATGCCGGCGGGATCACTCCCAATCCGACCTATGAGGAAGTGTGCTCCGGCGCGACAGGCCACACCGAGGTGGTCCTGGTGGTCTTTGACCCGTCGATCGTGCCGTTTGAGACCCTGCTGAAGGCGTTCTGGGAGAACCATGATCCGACCCAGGGCATGCGCCAGGGCAATGATGTCGGCACCCAGTACCGCTCGGCGATCTACTGGACGACGCCGTTGCAGAAGGCCGCCGCGGAAAGCTCCGCAGGCGCCTACGCCGCGGCCCTGTCCGCAGCGGGCCGGGGCGCGGTGACGACGGAGATCCGCGAAGCCGGACCGTTCTACTTTGCGGAAGACTATCACCAGCAATATCTGGCTAAGAACCCGAACGGCTATTGCGGCATCGCGGGCACTGGCGTGGCGTGTCCGATCGGAACCGGAGTTGCTGCGGCGGGCTAGCGCTTTACCTCGCCGGCGTTCTGAGCCATAGCCGGACGTAAACCTGTTTCCCGCCAGCCGATCTCCGTCATGGCCCGTCTCATCGTCTTCGACGTGGACTCCACGCTCCTGCGCGTGGAGAGCCTCGACTTCGCGGCGCGCCGCGTGCTTGACGCCGCAGCCGACGGCGCGGACCGGCTTGCGCGCCTGTCGGAGATCACCGACCGCGGCATGAACGGCGAGCTCGATTTCCGCGACTCGCTCGATGCGCGCCTTGCGCTCGTCGGCTTCGCGCGCAGCGACATCCAGACCGCAGCCGACGCCCTGCGCGCGGAAGTCACGCCCGGCATGGACGGGCTGGTGTCGGATCTGCGCCGCCGGGGCGTTTCGGTCGCCGCGGTCTCGGGCGGGTTTCTCGATCTGGTCGGATCCGTCCTGATGGATCTCGGCTTCGAGGCCGGCTCGATCCGGGCGAACACGTTTACGTTCTCCGGCGAGCGCGTAAGCGGCTTCGACCGCTCCAACCCGCTTTCGAGATCGGGCGGCAAGGCGGAAGCCGTGCGCCGGCTGCGGGTCGCCCATGACGCCGCGGCGGCGGTGATGGTCGGCGACGGCATGACCGACTATGAAGCCTTCGAGGGCGGCGCTGCGGACGCCTTCATCGGGTTTGGCGGCGTCAAACGGCGCGAAGCGGTGGCCGCCAGGTCGCCCGCCTTCGCCGACGATGTCGACGCGCTGCGGGCCTACCTGCTGCGCTAGAGGCCCGGCCCCGGTATCAGCCGCGCCCGGATGACGCCTTCCAGCGCCACGACCGCATCAAGAAAGCCCGACGGGATCGGCCCTTCCAGATCCGCGACCGCATAACCGTACTCGCCTTCGGTCTGCAGATACTGGCTCGCGACGTTCAGCCCGCCTTCGCCGGCGGTTGCGTTCAACCGCGAGAGAAAGCCGGGCTTGTTCAGGTGGGGAACGCAAAGGCGGGTGCGGCCGGGCCGGATCGCGCCGGGCTCCACCTCGGGGAAATTCACCGCATGGCCGGTGGCGCCTTCATAGAGATACTTGCCGAGCTTCATGGCCGCGTCCTGCCCGATGGCGGCCTGGGCTTCCGCCGTCGAACCGCCGATATGCGGGGTCAGCAGCACGTTGGGGCAGCCGACCAGCGGGCTCGAGAAGGCTTCGTCCTTGGACTTCGGCTCGACCGGAAAGACGTCGACGGCCGCGCCGGACAGGTGACCGGACTTGAGAGCTGCGGCGAGCGCGTCGACATCGACCAGATCGCCGCGCGCCTGGTTGATGAGGATCGCACCCTTCTTCATCCGCGCGATGCGCTCGGCCGACATCATGTTGCGCGTTTCCGGGGTGGAGGGCACATGCAGGGTGACCGCATCGCACGTCTCCAGAAGCGACTCGAGGCTTTCCGTGCGCCGGGCGTTGCCGTGGGCAAGCTTGGGCGCGACGTCGTAGAAATAGACGTGCATGCCCAGCGCGGAAGCGATGACGGAAAGCTGCGCGCCGATATTGCCGTAGCCGACGATGCCGAGCTTTTTCTTGCGGACCTCGTAGGCGCCCTCCGCCGTCTTCAGCCAGTCGCCGCGCTCGATGGCGAACATCTTTTCCGGAATCCGGCGCATCAGCATGATGACGCTCGCCATGGTCAGTTCGGCGACCGACCGCGTATTGCCGAAGGGGGCGTTGAAGACGGGCACGCCTCGTCGCGCGGCGGCGTCGAGATCGACCTGATTGGTGCCGATGCAGAAGCAGCCCACCGCGAGCAGGTCGGGCGCCAGCGCCAGCAAGGCATCGTCGACATGGGTGCGCGAGCGGATGCCCAGGAGCGAGGCCCCGGACATGGCCGCCTCAAGCTCCGCGCGCGCCGGCGAGCCGGGCAGCCGGTCGATCGCCACCGGCCCGAAGCCGGACAGCACGCCGTCAGCCTCGGGATGAACATTTTCGACGAGCAGGGCGCGGGGGGCGTCGGATCGAGCGCGAACGGCTTCGGCGGTCATGGCGCAGGGGCCTCTGTTGCGATTGCGAAGGCCTGAGAGTCGGCCCCTTTCCCGCACCTTTCAAGAGGGCTTGGCGGTGGAGCGTCGGCGCCGACGGTCTCCCGCGGCCCGCCCGAGACCGTCAGACGGACGCGGGTGCGGGCGTCTTGTCCTTGAACTTGCACACATCCGCGATCGCGCACCGCCAGCACTCGGGCTTGCGCGCCTTGCAGACATAGCGTCCGTGCAGGATCAGCCAGTGATGCGCGCCCTTCAGGAAGCGATCCGGGGTGATCCTCTCCAGGCGCGCCTCGACCTCGTCGGGGGTCTTTCCGGGGGCGAGCCGGGTGCGGTTGGAGACCCGGAAGATATGCGTATCAACCGCGATGGTCGGCTGGCCGAACGCCTCGTTGAGCACAACGTTCGCGGTCTTCCGTCCCACGCCCGGCAGCTTGACGAGTTCGTCGCGCTCCCCAGGCACTTCGCCGCCATAGTCCTCAAGCAGCATCCTTGAGAGCGCGATGACGTTCTTCGCCTTGTTGCGGAACAGCCCGATCGTCTTGATGTGCTCGCGCACACCGTCCTCGCCGAGCGCGAGCATGTCGGCGGGATTGTCGGCCTTCTCGAACAGGGCCTTGGTGGCCTTGTTGACGCCCACGTCGGTGGCCTGGGCCGACAGCGCGACGGCGACCACGAGCGTGTAGGGATTGGAGTAGTTCAGTTCGGTCTTCGGCTCGGGCAGCACTTCGGCGAGCCGGGCGAACAGCGTCTCGGCGTCCGCCCGGTTCAGGCCGGGCGCAGCGCGCTTGCGCTTCCGGGCGGCGGGCTTGCGCGCCGGCGGTTTCGGGGCGGCGGCGTCCACGCCTACTCGCCCTCGATCATCCAGCTGAGCAGGCGCACCTTCCACTCGCCCGCATCCTTGCGCAGAAACCAGAGATGCCGGCCCTCGATCGTCACGAGGCCGTCGCCCGTATCCATCTCGGTGCGGAAGCGCGCGGTCTTCCAGGCGTGATCGCCGCCGCCGGCGATCACCACGTCCTCGAGGATAAGATCCGTGATGCGGCCCGGCGCGGCGAGCCCGGCGAGAAAGGCGTCCGGCCCGGTCGCGCAGGCGCCGTTGGGCGGGCAGAGCTCGCAGTCCTGCGTAAGCCACGGACGCACGCGCTGGATGTCGCCGGCGATCTCGGCGTAAATCCAGCGGCGCTCCAGCGTCAGCACGGCCTCGCGGTCTTCCGGCGACAGCATGTCGGTTCCTCCCGCCTCCTCATCACGCCCGTCCCCGGCGCTTGGGTCAAGGGCTTAGCCGCGCATGGGCCGGGCGTCCATAGCGCTTGCGCGCGCGGGGCGGACGCGCCATTTCAGGCGGGTCTTTACGGAGATACGCTCCTGAAAGCGCCTTTGCCGACCGGGTTTTTCGGCCCGAACCGCACCGCAGCCCTGATCGAGGACCTCGCCGCTCGCGGCTGGGCCTACGCCCCCGGCGCCCTGCCGGACGCGCTCGTTTCGGCGCTGCGCGAGGACGTGCTCGCAGCCGACGGGGCTGGCGCGCTGCGCGAGGCCCGCATCGGGCGCGCTCAGGACGAAACCCGCGCAATCGACGTGCGCCGCGCGGACATCCGCTGGCTCGACGGCGCGAGCCCGGCGCAGGCGGCCTTTCTCATGGGCTGCGAGCGATTGCGCGAAGCCGTCAACCGCGAACTGTTCGCCGGCCTGTTCGAGTTCGAAGCGCATTATGCGCGCTATCCTGAAGGCGGCTTCTACGCCCGGCATCTCGACGCATTCCGGCCCGATCCGCGCGCGCTTCCGAACGCCGGCCTTGGCGCGGCGGCGCGGCGCTCGCGGGTCGTGTCGCTTGTGGCGTTCCTCAATCCGGGCTGGGGCGAAGAGGACGGCGGCGAGCTTGTCCTGTGGGAGGCGACGCCTCTGGCGGCGGACGGGCGGCCCGATCTCGGCGCGCTCGACCACGCCCCGCCAGCGGCGGTCTTGCGCCCGGAAGCGGGAGGCCTTGTCCTGATGATGTCGGAGACGATCCCTCACGAGGTCCGCCCGGCCAGGCGCGAGCGTCTTGCGATCGCGGGCTGGTGGCGGGTGAACGCCTCGATCGGCGGCGTCGTCGACCCGATCCGCTGACGCGCGCGCTTTGCCTCATCTGGCGCCGCAGCATAAACTCCGCCGCCATGAAGCCCGCACCCGACCGCCTGATCCTTGAACGCTACCCTGAACGCCTCGCCGTGCCGGTGCGCTTCGCCGATCTCGACCCGCTGGGCCACGTCAACAACGTGGCGTTCGGATATTTCTACGAGGAAGGCCGCGCGGCGCTGAACCGCGCCGCCTTTCCGCTCGATCTGCGGCGCGAGCACGGCATGCGCATCGTGATCGCGGATCTGCACATCGCCTTTCTCGCCGAGGCCTTCTATCCCGGCGACATCATCGTCGGCACCGGCGTCTCGCACATCGGCAGGTCGAGCTATGCGACCGCCTCTGCGATCTTCCAGAACGGCGCCTGCCTTGGAACCTGCGACACGGTGATGGTCAACACCGCCGGCGGAAAGAGCGCGCCCCTACCGGAGGCGGCCCGCACGGCGCTTGGGCGCTTCGTTCTGCATCCCGCCGCGAAAGACGCCGCGGCCGAATAGGCCTCAGCCCTGCTGTTCGGGCGTGCGCACCACCAGTCCGTCGAGGTCTTCGGTGACGCGGATCTGGCAGGACAGGCGCGAGGTCGCTTTCACATCGCTGGCGAAGTCGAGCATGCTTTCCTCCATGGAGGAGCGCTCGCCGGTTTTCTCCGTCCAGGCCTCGTCGACATAGACATGACACGTCGCGCACGCGCACGCGCCGCCGCAGTCCGCGTCGATGCCGGGCACCATGTTGCGGATGGCCGCCTCCATGACGGTGACGCCAGCCTGTGCGTCCACCACGTGTTCGGTACCGTCGTGCTCGATGAAAGTGATCTTCGCCATGGCGCGGCCGTGTTCCCCTGTGTCGGTCTGGTGTCTTGTCGTCGATAGAATCCGGTGAGCGCCGCTATTTAGGCGAGGAGTTCGCGCATCGCCACATCCGGATCGCGCAACCGGTCGGGATCGGGGCTGGCGTCGGCGGCGATGAGTTTCTGGGCGCCCATGTATTCCGGCGGCGAATTGACCGCTTCGCAGGCGACCAGGCGGCCCTGCTTCAGGTGGAACAGGGCGAACCGTCCCGCTTCGGGGTCGCCGCGGCGCACGACCTGGTCGGCGCCGTCGACGAGGCCGGCGATCTGCAGCTTCAAATCATATTGATCCGACCAGAACCACGGCACCGGATCGTAGTCGACCGTCTCCCCGCAGATGGAGGCGGCGGCCGCCTTCGCCTGATCGATGGCGTTCTGCACGCTCTCCAACCGTAGCGAACGCCGGTAGCGGGCCGAATAGAACCGCGCGAGATCGCCCGCCGCATAGATCGCATCGTCCTCCGTGCGCGCCTGCGCGTCCACGATCACGCCGTCGTCGCAGGAAAGCCCCGCCGCCTCGGCGAGCTCGGTATTGGGCTCGAGCCCGGCCGCAATCAGCACCGCGTCGGCCTCGATGGTTTCGCCGTCGGCCAGGATCAGTCCTTCGGCCTTTTCACGGCCGGCGATCTCGGCAACCGGGCTGGACAGCCTCAGATCGACGCCGAACCCGCGGTGAACCGCGCCGAACCATCCGCTGAGATTGGGGCTGGCCGTACGCGCCATGGTGCGCTCGGCGGCTTCAACCACGCTGACCTGGACGCCGCGCTTGCGCGCCGAGGCGGCGACCTCGAGCCCGATATAGCCTGCGCCCACGATGGCGAGCCGCTCCGTCCAGTTCAGCGCTTCGCCCAGCGCATCCGCATCCGCCGCCGTCCGCAGGACATGGACGCCGGGCAGTTCCGCGCCGGGAATGGGCAGACGCCGCGCGCGCCCGCCCGCCGCGAGGATCAGCGCGTCGTACGCGATGCGCGCGCCCGAACGCGTGACGACCTCGCGGGCGGCGCGGTCGATCGCGGTCGCCGCATCGCCGGCGTGCAGATGAACGCCCTCGCCCGTCCAGAAGGCGTCGGGCTTCAGAAACAGGCGCTCTCGCGAAAGCGATCCGTCGAGATAGGCCTTCGACAGCGGCGGCCGCTGGTAGGGCGCAAGCCCCTCCTCGCCAAGCACGGCGACCGGCCGGTCATATCCGCGGCGCTTGAGCTCCTGAACCGCCGAGGCCGCCGCCTGGCCCGCGCCGATGATCACCGTTCCCGCGCTCATGAAGTCGGAAAACCCCGCTGCTGCAGCGCCATCGCGCCCGAGGCGCAAAGCTGCGTCAAGCGCGCGGCGCCGCGCGACGTTGCCGCAACCCGCGCCTTGGGCCTACACGGGAAGGCATGGAGCCGCTCGTCCTCTTCCTGCCTGACGAAGCCGCCGCGGAGGCCTTCGGCGCGGCGCTCGCGCCGCTGCTCGAGCCCGGCGACGCCGTGCTTCTGGACGGCGATCTCGGCATGGGCAAGACGACCATTGCGCGCGGGCTCATCCGTCAGGCCTGCGGCGTCGGGTCGGCGGCGAGCCCGACCTATGTGATCGCGCTTTCCTATGAGCGGACCGACGGCGTGGCGCTGACCCACGCCGACCTCTACCGGCTCGAGGAGGAAAGCGAGCTGGAGGAGCTGGGGCTGGAGGAGGCTGTCGAAAACGGCGTGCTCCTCGTTGAATGGCCCGGGCGCGCAGGCTTTCATGCGCCTCCTGACAGCCTGAGGCTCCGGCTCTCCGCCCAGGACGGCGGCCGGCGCCTGGAAATCGTCCCCACCGGCCGCTGGGAGCGCCTGCGTGACCGCCTCGAACGCCTCGCCTGATCCGCGCGCGCACGCCCGCGCCGCCTTCATCGACGCCGCCGGCTGGAGCGACGCGCAGGTGCGCCCCTTCCCCGGCGACGCCTCGACCCGCAGCTATTTCCGGCTGGTGCGCGGCGGCGAAAGCGCCGTCCTCATGGACGCGCCCGCCGGGGCGGAAGCGCCCGCCTGCCCGCCGGATGCGGACCCGCAGCGCCGCACCGCGCTTGGATACAATGCGCTCGCACGGCTGGCCGGACCCAATCCGGCCGCGTTCGCGGGGCTTTCCGAAGCCCTGACAGCGCGGGGGTTTTCCGCCCCGCGGATCCTCCACGCGGATGCGTCCGCCGGCTTTCTGCTGCTTGAGGATCTGGGCGACGCGCTGTTCGCCCGGGTGATCGAAACACCCAGGCAGGAGCAATCGCTCTACGAAGCCGCCGTCGATGCGCTGGCGGCGCTTTACCGGTCGAGCTTCGATCCGGAAATGCGCCATGACGGCCATGTCTGGCGGGTTCTGGACTATGACGCGACGGCGAAGATCGCCGAAGCCGATCTGCTGCTCGACTGGTATCTGCCCCATGCGGCGGGCCTGTCCGTGGACGCCGCCGGCCGCGCGAGCTGGGCGGCGGCATGGCGCGAGGCGCTCGAGGTCACCCGCGCGCATGCGCCGGGCCTTACGCTGCGCGACTTCCACGCCGAGAACCTGATCTGGCTGCCCGAGCGGGACGCCGAGGCCCGGGTGGGCCTGCTCGACTTCCAGGATGCGCTCTTCGGTCATCCCGCCTATGACCTGGTGTCGCTCATCGAGGACGCCCGCCGGGACGTCAGCCTCGAACTCGCCGCGCCCCTCAAGCAGCGCTTCATGGACCAGGCCGGGCTTTCCGGCGCGGACGCCTTCGAGGCCGCCTACAGCGTGACGGGCGCGCAGCGCAACGCCAAGATCCTCGGGATTTTCGTGCGGCTCGCCAAGCGCGACGGCAAGCAGCGCTATCTCGACCTCATCCCGCGCGTGTTGGCGCATTTCCGCGGCGACATGGCCCATCCCGCGCTCGATCCCGTCCGGCGCTGGCTGGATGCGCGCACCGACCTTCTGAAGGACGCCGCCTGATGCGGACGCACGCGCCTGAACGCGCCATGGTGATGGCGGCCGGCCTCGGCACGCGCATGCGTCCGCTCACGGACGACCGCTGCAAGGCGCTCGTGGAGGTCGGCGGCCGGGCGCTGATCGACTGGACGCTGGACAGGCTCGATGCGGCGGGCGTCCGGACCGCGGTTGTCAACGCGCATCATTTCGCAGACCGGCTTGAGGCCCATCTTGCGGCTCGCGGCGCCGGACCGGAAATCATCATCTCCGACGAGCGCGCCCGGCTGATGGACACCGGCGGCGGTCTTGCGCAGGCGCGGCCGCATCTGGGCTCAGGCCCGGTGTATGTGGCCAACATCGACGCGCTCTGGATCGACGGCCCCGCGCCGGAGCTTGAGCGCATGGCCGCTGCGTTCGACCCCGCCGTCATGGACGTGCTCATGCTCCTCTCGCCGATGGACTCCAATCTCGGCTTCGACGGGCCCGGCGATTTCAATCTCGGCGCCGGCGGCCGGCTGATCCGCCGGGGCGATGCGGCGACGGCGGATTACGCCTTCGCCGGGGTGCAGATCCTCAATCCGGCCCTGATCGACGGCCGGGCGGTGGAGCCGTTCTCCACGAACCTGATCTGGAATGACGCCATTGCGGCGCAACGCGCCTTCGGCCTGCCGATGGAGGCGTTCTGGATGCATGTGGGCGATCCCGCCGCGCGCGATCTCGCCGAGGCGCGCCTGAGGGACGCTACGTGACACAGGCCGCCGAAGCGCTTTTCTCCGGACCTGCGCCGCGCGTGCGCACCATTCCGGCGGGCGTGCGGTTCCTGGACACGCTCGCGAGCCTGCTCGACGAGGCCTTTCCGGACGCCGAAGCGCTCGCCGGCGTCAGCCTGCTTCTGCCGACCCGGCGGGCGGGGCGGGCGCTGGCGAAACGGTTTTCCGAGCAGTCGCCCCGGCAGGCGGCTCTGTTGCCGATGATCCGGCCGCTGGGCGACGTCGACGCCGACGAGCCGCCCTTCGAGCCCGGCGAGCTTGCCGCCGACGCCCCGCCGGCGGTTTCTGCGGCGCGGCGGCGGTTCGAACTCGCCCGCCTGATCCTGGAGAAGGAGCGCCGGCTGGAACGCCGCATCGGCGCAGGCGGCGCGCTGGCGCTCGCCGATCAGCTCGCGGGGCTGATCGATGATCTGCATACGGAAGAGACAGCGGATCTGGCGCGGATCGATGCGGCGGTGCGCGCAGAGCTGCCGACGCATCTTCAGGAAGCCGCGCTCTTTCTCGACATTGTTCTGGAGATCTGGCCCGAACGCCTGAAGGAACTCGGCGCGGTCGATCCGGCGCGGCGGCGCAGCCTGCTGCTCAATGCGCTCTCGCAGCGCTGGCGCGAGCGCGCGCCGGAGGGGCCGGTGATCGTGGCGGGTTCGACCGGCTCGATCCCGGCGGCCGCGCGCCTGATGGAGACCGTCGCGCATCTGCCGAAGGGCGTCGTGATCCTGCCGGGGTTCGCCGCGGACATGGATGCGCGCGCCTGGCGCGAGATCGACGACGCCCACCCTCAGCGCGCCATGAAGGGCTTCATCGAACAGCTCAGGCTCGACCGCAGCGCGGTCGCCGCCCTCCGCCCGTCCGCGGAACCCGCCCGTGCGCGCCTGATCGGGGAAGCCCTGCGTCCCGCGGCGACGACGGATGACTGGCTTGGCAGCGTGGAGCGCCTGCGTGCGGAGATCGGGGCGGACGCGGTTTCGCGGGGTCTCTCAGGCCTGGCGGTGGCCGAGGCCGCAACACCGGCGGAAGAAGCGCGCGCGATCGGTCTCATGCTGCGCGAGACGCTGGAGACGCCGGAACGCACCGCCATGGTCGTCACCCCGGACCGCGGCCTGGCGCGGCGGGTTTGCGCGGAGATGCGCCGATACGGCGTGGTGCTTGACGACAGTGCGGGCGAAGCGCTGTCCGACACGGCTGCGGGCGTCTTCCTGATGCGCGTGGCGGACGCAGCGCTCGATCCCGGCGCCGCCGCCCCGCTGACCGCGCTGTGGGCCTCGCCGCTGTTTTCCCTCGGAGAGGATCGCGCCAGCCTGCGTCCGGATCTCGGCGCGCTCGAACGGCGCGCGCTGCGCGGGCGGCGGCCGGGCCGCAACATGACGGCGCTGCGCGAGGCGGTCGCCGGCCGCCTCGCCGATCGCCGCCGCGGCGGCGGCGCGCCTGAGGCGGAGCGGTTCGCGCAGCGCGCCGACATCATTCTCGGGCGGATCGAGGCTGCGCTCGGCCCGCTCACCAGCGCGCAAGGCGCGCAGCCGGCCGCCGTCTGGGCGCGCGGACTTGCGCAAGCCGCCGAAGCGCTCGCCGCGGAGCCCGGCCGCACCGGGGCCGACCGGCTCTGGGTGGGTGATGCGGGGGAGGCGGCTGCGGCCCTCGTGCGCGAGTTTCTTGATGAGTCCGAGGCGCTGCCGCCGGTGACGCTTCCGGAGTTCCGCCGCGCGCTCCTGGAGACCGCCCGCACCCGGGCGGTGCGGCCGCGTTACGGCGCGCATCCGCGCCTTCAGGTGCTCGGTCCGCTCGAGGCACG
>CAZLOV010000027.1:0-23208 GCA_964561235.1 uncultured Caulobacterales bacterium | reverse complement strand
TACTTCCCGCTCGTCGTTCACGGCGCGATGCTCATCGAGCCCACAGAAACCGAAAGCAAGGCGGGCCTTGATCGCTTTTCCGACACGCTGGTCGCGCTCGCGCGCGCGGCGAAATCCGGCGATGCCGAGCGCTTCGCCGCAGCGCCCCTGCACGCCCCCAGCAAGCGGCTGGACGAGACCCGCGCCGCCCGCAACCCCGTGTTGCGCTGGCGCCCGGAGGAGCCCGAACGGCAGGCGGCGGAATAGCGGCGCGGATTTTTCACACGCTCCCTCACGGCATTGCGACCTGCGGCGCCCGAAATCCGCCCGGTTAAGCTTGTAAACGAACCCCTGACGTCCGACATTGTCCGTCGAATGAGTATGATCGAGATGAGGAGAGCGCCGACGTGGCGATGAGCGACCCTTGGCGCAATCCGCCCCGGAATCCGATCGCCGGCCTGATCTTCACCGTCGCGCGCGCGCTTGCGGTGGCGTTCGGCCTGTTTCTCGTCGTGATCGCCATTCCGATCATTCCGCTGCCCATCCCGCTCGGGTTGCCGCTCCTGATTCTCGGCCTGGTGATCCTTGCCGCGGCGTCCAAGACGGCGCACGGCGTCATTACGGGCGGGCTCAAGCGCTGGCCCTGGCTCTGGTCCCGGATCAAGCGCGCTTTCGGTGAGTAGTCGCCGCCAGATGTAAAAAAGCCCCGGACGCGCGTCCGGGGCTTTTTTATTTGCGCATGTGAACGGCCCTAGTTGAGACGCTCGCCAAGATCCTTGACGTCAGCTTTCACCAGAGCGTTGCGCTGGGTCTTCGTCAGCTTGTCCTGCAGCAGGGCGGATGCTGCTTCCACGGCGAGATCCGCAGCCATGGCGCGGACCTCCTTTGCCGCCTGCGCTTCGGCCTGGGCGATGCGCTGCTCGGCCATGTCTGCGCGGCGGGCGAGCATGTCCTGAAGGTCGCTGCGGGCCTGCTCGCGCAGCCGCTCGGCGTCCGCCTTGGCCTGGGCGATGATGCGCTCGGCCTCTTCGGCGGCTTCACGCTGGCGGCGCTCGTAGCTCGCAAGCATCTCCTGCGCCTCCTCGCGCAGGCGCCGGGCCTCGTCGAGTTCGTTGCGGATGCCTTCGGCGCGGCTGTCGAGCGCCTTCAGCATCGCGCTCGGCGCGCCGGCGAGAAAGATGACGATGAAAAAGAGGATCAGGCCGACGAAAGCCCAGAAAGTCGGATCGGCGAACATGACGGCGCTTCCTCCTATCGGGCGTTCGCGGCGTCGACGGCCTTGCGCGCGTCGTCTTCCGCGATTTCAAGGCCGGCGAGACGTTCCGCCGCTGCGCTCGCCGCTTCCGCCGCGATCGTGCGCACGTTCTCCATCGCTTTCGCTTTGGCTTCGGCGATGCGCGCTTCGGCTTCCGCCTGCCGGGCCTCGGCCTGGCGTGCGGCGTCCGCCGTTTCTTCCTCGATGAGCCGGTCCATTTCAGCCTTGGCTTCGGCGGCGAGCGCGGAGGCGCGCGCGCGGGCGTCCGCGAGCGACTTTTCGTAAGCCTGGGCCGTCTCGTCAGCCTGCGCCTTCATCTGCGCGGCGGCGTCGAGGTCGTCCGCAACGCGGTCGCGGCGTTCCTCGATGGCCGACCCGATGCGGGGCAGGAGCCATCGCGAGAGCAGGAAATACAGCGTGAAGAACGTAACCGCGAGCCAGAAGAGCTGCGACGGAAACGTCGAGGCGTCGAAGGGCGGGAACACGCCCTCCGCCTCATACGCCGCGTCCTGCGCCGCCTGAGCGGCTTCGGCTGCGTATTGGGCGGGAGTCGCCACGGTCGGACTCCTTCAATCGGTTGCGGGCTTCCCTCCGGCGGCGGCGGATGACCCGCGCACGCCGGAGCGGAAGGCCGTCGCGTCAGACCGCAGTCTTAGACGACGAAGAGCAGCAGGATGGCGATCAGCAGCGAGAAGATGCCGAGCGCTTCCGTCACGGCGAAGCCGAAGATCAGGTTGCCGAACTGGCTCTGGGCCGCAGCCGGGTTGCGCAGGGCGCCCTGCAGGAAGCTGGCGAAGATGTTGCCCACGCCCAGCGCCGCGCCGAGCATGCCGAAGCAAGCCAGACCCGCGCCGATGTACTTGGCGGCTTCCGCGTCCATGATGTCACTCCTTGAGGTTTTCGCGTTGTTGCGAGTAGTTGCGATGACGGGTGAACTTGTTTGCCGGCGGCTCGATCAGTGATGACCCGGGTGCAGCGCGTCGGCGAGATAGATGCAGGTCAGAACGGCAAAGACATAGGCCTGCAGGAACGCCACGAGAAACTCGAGGGCGGTCAGCGCCACCGTCATGACGAGCGGCGCCACGCCGAGAACGGTGAACACCCCGCCCGCCGCGCCCAGCGAAACGATGAAGCCGGCGAAGACTTTCAGCAGGATGTGGCCCGCCAGCATGTTCGCAAACAGGCGCACGCCCAGCGTGATCGGCCGGCTGGCGAAGGAGATGATCTCGATCGGCGTCAGGATGAAGTAGAGCGGCCAGGGCACGCCGGACGGGAAGAAGAGCGCGAAGAATTTCAGGCCGTTCTTCCAGATCCCGAAGCCGATCACGGTCAGGATCACGAGCATCGCCAGCGCGAACGTCACCACGATGTGGCTGGTGAAGGTGAAGCCGTGAAAGCCCGGCGCCGGGAAATAGGGGAACATCCCGAGCAGATTGCCCGTGAGGATGAAGATGAAGAGCGTGAACACGAACGGGAAGAACTTGAGCCCGTCGTCGCCGGAGGCCTGGCGGATCATGTTCGCGACGAATTCGTAAAGCAGCTCGCCGACGGATTGCAGCCGGCCCGGAACCAGCTGGGCGCGCGAGGTGGCCATCGCCAGAAAGCCTGTCGACACGGCCGCTGCGGCCACCATGAAATAGGCGGAGTTCGTGAAGGAAAGATCCAGACCCGCGACCGAGAACTCCACGATGGGGTGGATCTCGAACTGCTTGATCGGATCAAGTAGATCCTTCTCTTCGGCCACGACCGGCTCCCGTCAATCCTGGTCGGCGTCGCGTGAGGACGCCTCGTTCAGTTCCCGCGCGGCCCTCACGACATTTCGCATGCCGGCCGCGAAACCCAATGCAACGCCCGCGAGCAGACCCCAGGGCGACCAGCCCGCGATCACGTCGATCGCGTAGCCGAGCAGTCCGCCTGCAATGATCCCTCCGGCGAATTCCGCGCCGTAGCGCAGACCCGCCGCCGCTCCTTGCGGCCGCCGGTTCCGCTCCGCCTCCTTGGCGCGGCGTTCGGCGAGCTTGGCGTCGAGACGGCGCTCGAAATCGCCGTGATCGTCGCTCAGCCGCGGGGCCGTGCTTTCGCTCGATTCGCTCGCGCCGAAAGCATCGGCGGGGCGGGGATCGGCGCGGTGAGGATGGGCGTCTCGGCGGGACATCTCATACAGGCGCAGCGCGGAAGGGAGGCCCTTCGCGAGCGCGCGCACCCTATAAGCGGCTCCACCCCCTGTCAAGCAAGGCTCGCGGCCCCTCATCCCCATGAATTCAATGGAGAATTCGGCCTATTCAGCGGCGACCAGACGCTCCGCGCGCTGCAGATCGACCGACACCAGCTGGGAGACGCCCTGTTCGCCCATTGTGACGCCGAACAGGCGGTCCATGCGCGACATGGTGACGGGGTTGTGGGTGATGACGAGGAAGCGGGTCGCAGTCAGCCGCCGCATTTCGTCCAGCATGCGGCAATAGCGGTCGACATTGGCGTCATCGAGGGGCGCGTCGACCTCGTCGAGCACGCACACCGGCGCGGGGTTCGACAAAAACACTGCAAAGATCAGCGCCGTAGCGGTAAGCGCCTGTTCGCCGCCGGACATCAGGCTCATGGTCTCAAGCTTCTTGCCCGGTGGGCAGGCGAGAATTTCAAGCCCGGCTTCAAGCGGGTCGTCGCTTTCGGTCAGGTGGAGCTCCGCGTGGCCCCCGTTGAAGAGGGTCTGGAACAGTTTCCGGAAATGCGCATCGACTGTTTCGAACGCCTCCAGAAGGCGCGCGCGCCCCTCCCGCGAGAGGGTGTCGACGGCTTTCCGCAGCCGCGAAACGGCTTCAAGCAGCTCGTCGCGTTCCGCGCCAAGCCGTTCACGCTCGCCCTTGAGCTCCTCAGCCTCTTCGTCCGCACGCAGGTTCACCGCACCCAGGCGTTCGCGCGCCAGGCGCGCCTCGTCCAGACGGCGCTCGATCTCGCTGGAGGAGAGCGGGGCGTATTCGCTCTGGTCCGCGCGAACGCTCAGCGCCTCAGGCGTTTCTCCCGTCGCATCGGCGAGGCGTTCCACGGTGTCGGCAAGGCGCGCGCGTGCGCCTTCGAGCGTGGCCGCGGCGGCGGCTTTCACCTCGCGGGCGGACGCAGCGTCCTTTTCCGCCGCGCGCAGGCGCTGGTCGGCTTCGCGTGCGGCGATCTCGGCGGCGGCCGCCTGGTCGCGGGCGTGACGCGCCTCGCTCTCGACAGCGCCCAGCCGGTCGAACAGCGCGGATCGCTTGGCTTCAAGCTCTGAGGGCAGACTGCGCACGAACGCGAGCGCTTCGCGCGCCTGCGCCTCGTCTTCCGCGATCACGGCAAGCCGCGAATCCGCGCTCTCCCGGCGCCGCGTCCAGTCGGCGATTTCGCGTTCGATAGCTTCAAGCCGGTTGGCGCGGCCGCGCACCTCGCGCTTGACGCTTTCCAGCGCGGCGCGGGCGTCCGCAGCGGCGGCGCGCGCGCGCGAAGCCTCCTTCTGTACCCCCGAAAGCGCGTCATCGCCGGGTTGCCCGGACCGGGCCGCCTCAAGCGCAGCCTGCGCCTTGGCGAACGCCTCTGCGGCGTCGGCGTGCTCGGCCTCCAGGCGCTCGACGTCCTGCGTCAGGGACGCGCGGCGCGCATCCACGCGCGCGGCCTTTTCCCGGGAAGCCGAAAGCGCGGCTTCAAGCTGGCGGGCGTCCGCCTCCGCGCTCTTGAGCTGATCTCGTGAACGCGCCAGTTGCGCGCGCGCCGCCTCGGCCAGCTCGCCCGCCTCATCGGCGTCGCGCGCCGCGGCCTCGCAGGCGGTTTCAGCCGCTTCAAGCTGAGCCTCGATTTCATCAAGACGGTTTTGCGCCTCAAGCCTCGCAGCGGCGGCGCCCGGCGCGCCGGGTTCGGCGGCGAACCCGTCCCAGCGGCGGAGCGCGCCGGCTTTCGTCACCAGCCGCTGACCGGCTTTCAGATCGCGCGCGGCGCGGTCAAGCTCATCCCCCTCAACCACCCCGATCGCGTCGAGCCGCGCCTTGAGCGCGGTTGGCGCATCGACGAGACGCGACAGCGGGACTGCGCCTGCGGGCAGCGATGCGGCCCAGCTGTGCGCGCCCGCCCAGCGGCGCGCGCCGTCGGGCCGGGCGCCGGCGGAGAGATCGTCGCCGAGTGCTGCGGCCAGCGCCGTCTCATAGCCGGGCTTGACCCGCAGCCGGTCCAGAACCCCGTCTTCCGCGTCATCGGCGCTGGCGGCGATCAGCCGGCGCAGCCCCTCCGCCTCCCGCCTCAGGGCGGCCGCGTCGGCTTGAAGCGCGCGGGCCTGTTCGCGGGCGCTGTCGGCTGCGGCGCGGCGCGTTTCCGCCGTCTGGGCGGCGACATCGGCGGCGTGGGCTGCGCTGTCGGCTTCCGAACGGGCGCGTTCGGCCGCATCCATCGCCGCTTCAAGATCCTCGCGAGGTTCGGCCTCGAAGGCGCCAAGGGCATCCCGCGCTGCGGCGAGCTGGCTTTCCACGCGCGACAGGCGCGTTTGCAACGCGGCGTGCTCGCGCTGCGCGGCGTCATGGGCGGCGCGAGCCTCCGCAACCGCGCGCGTTCGCTGGTCGAGGCGCCGTTCAGCGGCCTCGCGCTGGGCGTCGGCATGACCGAGGGCCGCTTCCGCCCGCTGGATCGCGCCGTCATCTCCGCGCGCGGTTTCGCGCAGGCGTTCGAGATTGCGCTGCAGTTCGGCCGTGCGCCCCGCGGCTTCGTCCGCGAGTTCGCGCTCGCGGCCGCGCGCGGCGTCGAGTTCGGCAAGGCGCGCGACAAGGCGGGCGTCCTCTTTCCCCGCTGCGTCGAGGTCACGGTCAAGCTGATCGCGCTCGGCCTCGACGCGGCGCAGCGCGGCGCCGGCCTGGGCGTCGGCTTCGCGCAGCGGCGTCACCGCCGCATGGGCCTTTTCCGCTTCAGCCGCCGCGCCGGCGGCGAGGCCGACCGCGTCGCGCACGGCGGCCTCGGCTTCGGCCTCTTTCGCCTCGGCGGCGGCGACCGCCTCGCCCGCGTCGCGCCAGCGCTTGACCCAGACCAGCGCCTCATAGGCGCGGATCTCTGCGGAAATGTCGCGATACTTCACGGCCTGCCGCGCCTGGCGCTGGAGGCCGGACAGGCGTGAATCAAGCCCGTCGAGGACTTCCTGGACGCGGTCTAGATTGGCTTCGGCCGCATTCAGGCGAAGCTGCGCCTCGCGCCGCCGCGCACGCAGACCCGCCACGCCGGCGGCCTCCTCAAGCACGCGGCGGCGGTTTTCCGGCCTGGCGTTGATCAGCTCGCTGATCTGTCCCTGACGCACCAGCGCGGGCGAGTTCGCGCCCGTGCCGGCGTCGGCGAAGAGAAGCTGCACGTCCTTGGCGCGCACCTCCTCGTTGTTGACGAAATAGGTCGAGCCGTGACCGCGAACGATGCGCCGGCGGACCTCCAGCCAGTCATGCTCGTTGAAACGGCCCGAGGCGGTGCGGTCGGTGTTGTCGACATTGAGCGTGACTTCCGCGCGGTCGCGGCCCGGCCGGGTATCCGTGCCCGCGAAGATCACGTCCTCCATGCCGCCGCCGCGCAGCGACTTGGCGGAGGTTGCGCCCATCACCCAGCGCAACGCTTCAAGCAGGTTGGACTTGCCGCAGCCGTTCGGGCCGATGACGCCCGTAAGCCCCTCGTCGATCCGCAGTTCCGCGGCGTCGACGAACGACTTGAAACCGACAAGACGCAGCTGGGTGAACTTCACCTTGAACGGGCCCTTTCACGCGGCCGGACGGCTGAACGGCCGGCCCGTCCGGCCTGGTTCACTCCTCGGCTTCGGCCTGAGCCTTGAAGTGAAAGATGATTCGTTCCCAGACGTCGCCGCTGAAGCTCGCCTCCACCGGCTCGCCGTCGATCTCGAGCATCTCGCCGCCGACGTAAACGACACTGCCGCCCTCCGGGCCGCGCTCGAAGGAGACTTCCTCGCCATTGATGAAGAAGGTCGGCGTGGCGCCCACGCCGTCCTCGGTTGCGCGCTGATTGGCGTCGCGAACGGCTTCAAACAGCGATTCATCCTGCAGGCATTCCTGAAAACGCTGTTCCGACAGGCCCGCCGCGGCCGCCACGCGCTGCATCTGGGAGCGCATGCCGCCGGGTTCGCTCGCCGCCGCGAAGATCGCCGCCTGCTGGTCGAGGAGGGTCTCCACCATGGTGAAGTACTGCTCGTCGCCGGCGCAGCGCGCCAGCATGAAGCCCGCCGTCGCCATCTGCGGCTGACCGGTCAGCATCTCGCGGAACACGTAACGCAGGGTGCCGTCTTCGACGAGACGGTCGAGGGTCTGATGCGACTGCGCGTAGAAATTGGCGCATGCGCCGCAGGCCACGGAGGCGTACTCGATGAGATGGACCGGCGCGTCTGCGGGCCCTTTTGCAAAATCGTTCTCGCGCTCATAGGACGGAGCCGCGGCGGTCTCCTGCGCGGAAGAGCCGGCGCTTTCGCCGCCGCCGCCGCAGGCGGCCAGCGCAGCGGCGCCGGCGATCATCAGCGCGGCGGTGGAAAGGCGGCGGGCGAAATCTTGGATCATCGTCTGGTTCCTGGCTTCCGGTCTCGCGATCGTCGGCGGCCGCTGGGGGCGCGTCCTCGAAGGCTACACATTTAAACGGGGCCGCGTCGCCTCCACCAGACCCGAAGGGCGCCTTCAGCGCCTGGGCGATCCTGCGGCGGGACCGGCGAGGCGGCTTTGCACCACCTTGAGGCGGGCGGGACGCGAGCCGGCGTACTGCGCGACCCGGTCGAGAATGCGGCTGGACTGCGCCTCGATCAGCGCCGCAGCCGGCCCGCGTGCGGAAATGACCAGCGTCCGGCCTGCAGCGCCGGACTGAATGCGCTCCGGGCGGGTCCACCGCGCCAGCGCTTCGCCGACGATCTCCTTCCAGTGCAGCCGCAACTCGCCCGTTCCAGGGCCGAACTTCTTCGCCAGCGGCCGGAGCACGGAGGCTTCCAGCAGCCGTCCGGCGCTGGGCGAGGGCGCGATCGCGGGCTTGCCGCGATGGCGCTGCACCCAGGCTTCAAGCTCGGCGCGCCCGGTGGCGTCGGCCGGCGCGCTTACCCGCCTGCGGGGCGGCATTGACGGGGGCGGATCGAACTTCATGGTGCCTAGTCTCGGGGCGAGGCGGTTGCGAGGCAAGCGGCGCGTTCGGGCGGTTCGGAGGAAGGCTGTGGACGAGGCCGGCGCGGCTGCGCTGAGAGCGCGGCTTCTTGAATGGTACGACGCCGGCGGCCGCACGCTGCCCTGGCGCGTCCGGCCGGAGGATCGCCGCCGCGGCGCCCGGCCGGATCCCTACGCGGTCTGGCTTTCTGAAATCATGCTGCAACAGACGACGGTGGCCCACGCCGCACCCTATTGGCGGCGATTTCTTGCGCTCTGGCCGCAGGTGGAGCGGCTGGCGGCGGCGCCGTCAGAGCAGGTGATGTCGGAGTGGGCGGGACTTGGGTACTACGCCCGCGCGCGCAATCTGCACGCGTGCGCCAAAGCGGTCGCCGTGCAGCATGGCGGCGTCTTTCCCTCGGACATCGACGCGCTGCGCGCGCTTCCCGGGATCGGCGAGTACACCGCCAACGCCATCCGCGCGATCGCCTTTGACCTTCCCGCCAGCGTCGTCGACGGGAATGTGGAGCGGGTGATCGCGCGCCTGTTCGCCATTTCTGCGCCGCTTCCGCAGGCCAAGTCCGTCATCAAGGCCCGTGCGGCCGCCATCGCGAGCCCCGACCGGCCCGGAGATTACGCGCAGGCGGTCATGGATCTCGGCGCCGTGGTGTGCACGCCGCGCAATCCGGCCTGCAGCTCCTGCGTGTGGGCTATGGCGTGCGCGGCGCGCGCCGCCGGGCGGGCCGAGGACTTTCCGGTCAAGGCCCCCAAGAAGGCGCGGCCCCGGCGCAACGGCGCGTGTTTCCACGTCGTCCGGGAGGGCGCGCTCTGGGTGCGCCGGCGTCCCGAACGCGGCCTTCTGGGCGGCATGCTGGAGCTGCCCGGCGGGGCATGGGCGGAGACGCCTCCGCCGCCTGACGCTCCCTTTCCGGCCGACTGGTCGGAAATCGGCCGCGTGCGTCATGTCTTCACGCATTTCGAGCTGGAACTGGCGGTTCTGTCGGCGGAGCCGCCGGCGGCGTGGAGGCCGGATCACGGGGAATGGGTCGACCTGGCCGGGCTGGACCGGGCGGGTCTTCCAAGCGTGTTTCTGAAGGCGGCGCGCGCCGGATTAAAGGGTAGCCTGCTCTAGGCGTCCATGCCCGCGCGGATCTGCGCGCGCAGCACGTCAAGCGGCACAAGTTGACCGTTGCGCCGGACATGCCAGAACGTCCAGCCATTGCAGGAGGGAGCGGCCTGCACATGGGCGCCGATCTGGTGGATCGAACCGCTCTCGCCTGCGCCGGTCACGGATCCGTCCGCGCGCACCCGGGCGGTTCGCCGGCCCTGGCTGCAGAACAGCGTATCGCCCGGCTTGAGAAGCCCGCTCTCCACAAGCGCGCCGAAAGGCACCCGCGGCAAAGCGCGCTTGGACTGGGTCACGGCGAGGTCGCCGGCGTCGACCGCCCCGATCGCGCCGATGCGCTTGCGCGCGATCTCCGCGTAGCCTTCATCCATCTCAAGCCCGATGAAACGGCGGCCGAGCTTCTTCGCCACCGCGCCTGTCGTTCCGGTTCCGAAAAACGGATCAAGCACGACGTCGCCCGGCGAGGAGGTCGCGAGGAGCACACGATGCAGCAGCGCTTCGGGCTTCTGGGTGGGGTGGGCCTTCTTTCCCTCGCCGGTCTTCAGCCGCTCGGCGCCGGCGCAGATCGGCAGCGTCCAGTCGGAGCGCATCTGCACGCCGTCATTGAGCGCCTTCATCGCCTGGTAGTTGAACGTCGGACGCGCTTCCTTGCTCTTCGACGCCCAGATCAGGGTTTCGTGCGCATTGGTGAAGCGCGTGCCCTTGAAGTTCGGCATTGGATTGGACTTGCGCCAGATGACGTCGTTGAGGATCCAGAAGCCCATGTCCTGCAAGAACGCGCCAACGCGGAAAATATTGTGGTAGGCGCCCATGACCCAGATTGCGCCGTCATCCTTGAGAACGCGGCGCGCCTCTTCCAGCCAGGCGCATGAGAACAGGTCGTAGGCGTCGAAATCCCCGATCTGGTCCCAGGCGGCGTCGACAGCGTCGACGCGGGAATTGTCGGGCCGGTGCAGATCGCCGCCCAGCTGCAGATTGTAGGGCGGGTCGGCGAAGACGAGATCGACGCAGCCGTCGGGCATCGCCTTCATCAGCTCCACGCAATCGCCGACATGCACCGCGTCCAGTTGAAGCCCGTAATCCACCGCGTTCGTCCTTTATCCCGAGAGGGTTCGTCGTCCCGCGTCAGGGTTCCGGCGATTGCGCCTAACGAGGCGTTAAAGCGCCGGACTCGATTCGGCCGCAGAGTCGAATCCTTCCGTATGGGCAGGCTTTCCCGCCGCTTAACGCCGCAAAGCCGCGCGAACCGGGGCGTAGCTCCTCCGGTGGACGGGGCATGCGCCCCGGCTTTCCAGCGCGGCCTTGTGGGCGGGAGCGGGATAACCCTTGTGCTCCTCGAAACCGTAGCCCGGAAAGCGCTGCGCGGCGAGGTGCATCAGATGATCGCGCACCGTCTTGGCGATGATGGAGGCCGCCGAGATCGCCGGATCGCTCGCATCGCCGCCCACGATGGCCTCAGCCGGACAGGGCAGGCCGGGCGGGAGCCGATTGCCGTCGATGCGCGCCAGATCGGGCGAATGCGGCAGCGCGCAGACGGCCCGCCTCATCGCGGCGAGCGTGGCGTGGAGGACGTTCAGCCGGTCGATCTCGGCAGGCTCGGCGACGCCGATGCCGACAAGGCAGTTCAGGCGGATCGCCTGGGCGAGGCGTTCGCGCCGCCGCGCGCTCAGCGCCTTGCTGTCGGCAATTCCGTCAAGCCCGGACAGGTCTTCGGGCAGGATGACGGCGGCGGCGACCACCGGGCCGGCGAGAGGGCCCCGGCCGGCTTCATCCACGCCCGCGACGCGCAAGGCGGCCGGTGTTGAAACGGAAAAAAGGTCGGGCATCGGCGTTTCCGGTCCGCATGCCCGCCAGCGTCACCGGCGACGGGCGTGATTGTCCATCCGGCCGGGGGAGAGCGCGCCGCGGCCCCGCCGCGGATCGGGCTCGATGTCGGTGCGGCCGAGATACTCCCCCAGTTCGTCCGCGCCGCCGATGAACCCGCCGTCGAGCCAGATCTGCGGCGTCGTCACAGGCGTCTTTTCCCCGATGATCGGCTTCACGCGGGCGAGCATTTCATACATCGCTCCGGGGTTTTTCACGACGTCATGGTACTCGTAGGCGACCCCGGCCTCGTCGAGATACTGTTTGCCCCTCCGGCAATGAACGCAATTCTCCTTGCCGAAGAAATGGTTTCCCGCGAGCGGAAACCTCCGCACGTGTTCGCGGATCACCGCCTCGGCCAGCACGCCGCGATTGAGCGCGTCGCCCTGGCTGATCACCTTGTTGTCGATCATCACGATGGGCGCATGCCAGCCGCCGCCGGCGAAGAAGGGCTCCCACCAGTAGGTGAGCCATTCCTTCACCTCGAAGGCGACGCGCGCGTTCTTCAGTTCGAAGGCCAGCGTGTCCTCGATGACGTCTTCCGTGAGGGCGCACTCTCCGCAGGGAATTTTGACTTTGAACGGCCCCCATTGGCCCGCCCATTTGTAAAGCCTCAGACGGACCGGCTCGCCGGCCTTGGGGTGCGGCTTTGTTGACGCCATGGAAGGGCTCCCTCGCAAATGGATGCGGGAAGCCTTATCCGCCGTTCAAAGCGCTTAAAGCCAATCGCTTTGCTTCACATGACGGTGAAAGACTAGCGGCCGAACCTCAGCGCCGGGGCCGGGCGTCCCGCCGCGGCCGGCGTGGCGGCTTCACGCGGAGCCCGGCGCTCCAATCGGCCGCGGGCGGCCTGAAGGAAAAAGGCCAGCGCGCCCAGCGGCGGAGCGAAGTGGATCATCCAGGCGCTGACGACGCTTGCCTTGAACGTCGAGGCGCCGAGCATCACCACCCAGTTGTCCAGGATCGAGACGCTGCCGGAATTGAGCTGGATTGTCGGCAAAAGCAGGCTGAAGGCGCCGGTCGACCAGTTGAACGCAACCACCGGGAAACCGAGCGTAAGGATCGCGAGGGACCAGAGCAGGCGCCGCTTCAGGCGAGGCGTAAGCAGCGCGGTCGCCAACGCGGCCGCGGAAAGGAGCACGCTCAACGCCGCAAGGCCTGCGGCGAGGAAATGCCCCCCGGTCAGCTGTGCGGGCGGCTGGAAGCCGCTTGGGTCGAGCGGCGAGAGCTCGACGCCGGCGACCTGCCAATCCCCGCCGGTAATCTTGCGGAGATTGACGGTGACGAGAAAAGGCGGGCTTTCGGGATAGAAGAAGGCATGGCGGAAGGTGACGAAGTCCACCCGCACCCCGGCGCCGGCGGCTGCGCTTGCGCGGTATTCGTCCACGCTACGCACGGCGCTGGGGGCGGCGTTCGGCAGGGCGTCGAGAATCGCCCGGACCCCCGGCTTGAGCTGCGCGCGGGAATATTCAGGCACATGCGCGTCTATGATCGCGCCCTGATCCTTGAGCGCGAGCGCGTCATGCATCGCCGCGGCGGCGGCTTCCGCGGTTGTTTCGCCAGATCCCGTCGCCGCCATCGCGCCGACAATCCAGATCACCAGCGCAAGCACGCCTGTCAGGATGTTCTTGGCCGCGTTCATGTCCGCCCCCTGAGCCGCCGCGCAGCCCCGCGCGCGTTTCGCCGGCGGGCTGCGCCCCTCGCGCCTCGCCGCCACAAAGGTTAACGGTGTCACGCTCCGATCGCGGAGAAAAGGGCGAAAGCGCCACAGCCGGCGCTCGCATTAAAAAAGGCTGAGCTGTGTGTCGCTCTCCAGCGGGCGGGTGAACAGATCACAGCGCAGCCGGGAGCGCTCCGCGTCGAGGCCCAGCCGGCGGGAGGCCGCCTGAAAGCGGTCCGCGATGAGCTTCGCGACCGGACCTTCGCCCACCCCGCGCTTGCCGAAGGTTGAATCGTAAGTCCGCCCGCCGCGCGTCTGCCGCACGAGCGACATGATCTTCGCGGCCGCATCCGGGCGCTCCAGCTTCAGCCATTCCTCGAACAGCCCGCCCACCTCCAGCGGCAGCCGCAGCAGCACATAGCCCGCAGACGCCGCCCCTGCGCAGGCCGCGGCCTTGAGCAAGCTCTCGATCTCGCCGTCGGTCAGACCCGGAATGATCGGCGCGGTCATCACGGTCACATCGACGCCTGCGCGCGAGAGCGCGCGCACCGCTTCGAGACGGCGTTCCGGCGTCGCAGCGCGCGGCTCCATGGCGCGGGCCAGCTTGCGGTCAAGCGTCGTGATCGAGATCGCCGCGCGCGCAAGCCCCATCGCGGCCATTTCGCCGAGGATGTCCGCATCGCGCACGATGCTCGCCGATTTCGTGATGACGCTGACCGGATGGCGGTATCTCAGGCACGTCTCGAGGATCGCGCGCGTCACCCGGAGCCTGCGCTCGACCGGCTGGTAGGGATCGGTGTTCGCCCCGATCATGATCGGCTCGACCCGGTGGCCGGGCCTAGAGAAGGCGGCTTCCAGCCGCTTGACCGCGTCCGGCTTGAACAGGATGACGCTTTCGAAATCGAGCCCCGCGGAATAGCCCCAATAGGCGTGACTGGGCCGTGCGTAGCAGTAGACGCATCCGTGCTCGCAACCCTGATACGGATTGAGCGACTTGTTGAAGCCGATGTCGGGGCTGTCATTGCTCGAGATGATGCCGCGCCCGCTTTCCCGGATCAGCGTCGTCCTGAGCGGTCGCGCGGGCGGATCCTCATGGCTCCATCCGTCGTCGAACGGCTCCGTGACCAAGCTTTCGTAGCGGCCTGACGCGTTGGACTTCGCGCCTCGGCCGCGCGGCTGCAGCGGCTCCGGCAGCGGCTCGCTCGCCCGCGCAGGCGGGGCTCGGCGTTTCTGCGATGCGGGGCGGTTGGTCGTCTTCATGCCGTCACGATATCGCGAAAACGGAACAAAGCAAGAACAATCCGGCTTGACAAAACGCGCGGTCCAAGCGAGCGGAGAAGCATGATTTCCAACGCCTTCCACGGCCAGGCGCGCCCGCGCCTGGTCGTCGTCATTCCAGCGCTCAACGCCGCTGACCGGCTGCCGGCCTGTCTGTCCAGCCTTCAGGAAGGACGCCGCGCCGGGCTTGTGCGCGCGATCGTGCTCGCCGACGGGGGATCGGAGGACGGCACGTTGCAGGCGGCGTCGGCGGCGGGTTGCGCCGTCCTGCATACCGCGCCCGGACGCGGCGGCCAGATCGCCGCCGGCGTCGAGGCGGCCCGCGCGCTGGCTCGTCCCGGCGACTGGCTTCTGTTGCTGCACGCCGATACGTCTCCCGAGCCGGGCTGGGCGTGCGCCGTTGGAAGCGTCATTTCGCAGACGCCGGAAATGGCGCGAGCCTTTCACTTCCGTTTCGCTCTGGATGACGTCAACCCGGCTGCGCGGCGCCTTGAGCGGCAGGTGAACTGGCGCTCGCATGCGCTCGGCCTGCCTTACGGCGATCAGGGCCTGCTCATCAGCTTCTCCCTGCTTGACGCGCTAGGCGGGTTCAGGCCCTGGCCGCTCTTCGAGGATGTCGACATCGTGCGCCGCATCGGCCGGCGGCGGCTCGCCGGCCTGCCCGTGCGCGCGGTCACGAGTGCGGAGCGTTTCCAGCGCGAGGGCTATCTTGGGCGTTCCGCGCGGAACCTCGTTCTCCTGTCGCGGTATTTCCTGGGCGCAAGGCCGGACGCGCTTGCGCGCGCCTATCGGAGGAAGGGGTGAAGCCGGCCGTTGCGATCTTCGCCAAGGCGCCGGTCATCGGCGGCGCCAAGACGCGGCTCGCGCGCGGCGTGGGCGCGGTCCCCGCCTGGCGTCTTTACCGGGCGATGACGTCGGGCCTCATGCGCCGTCTGCAGGACCCGCGCTGGAACCTGATCATTGCGGTTGCGCCCGATCGGGCGCTGGACCGGCGCTTTCCGGGCGTCTGGCCGGCACATCTTCCGCGCGCGCCCCAGGGCGGCGGCGATCTTGGGGCCCGCCAGGCGCGGCTCTTCGCCGGCAAGGGACCGGTCGCGGTGATCGGCGCGGACGCCCCGCAGGTGGGCCGCGATCATCTGGCGCGCGCTTTCGCTGCGCTCAAGCGCCATGACGCGGTGATCGGCCCGGCGGAGGACGGCGGCTACTGGCTGTTTGCGATGAACGCGCCGGCGCCCGACGGCCTGTTCGCCCACATCCGCTGGTCGCATCAGGAGACGCGCGCCGATCTTGAAACCCGGCTGCGCCGTTTCGGCCTCTCGCGCATCGCCTATCTGGAAACGCTGCGCGACATCGACGAGGCGGACGATCTCGACGCGCTCAGGTGTTAGAGCGATTTCAGCTTCGCCTTGATTTCGAGCATGTCCCGCCAGGCCTTGGCCTTCTCAGCCGGCCGCCGCAGCAGGAAGGCGGGATGGAAAACGGGCAGGGCGGGGATGGATGCGCCGTCGCGCTCATAGTTACGCCAGCGCCCTCGCAGCGACATGATGCCTTCAGAGGTTCGAAGAAGCGCGGAGGCTGACACCCCGCCCGCCATGACCAGCACTTTCGGCTTCACGAGCGCGACATGGCGCTCGACGAAGGGCCGGCAGGCCTCGATCTCCGCATCCGAAGGCTTCCGGTTTCCCGGCGGACGCCAGTTGACGATGTTGGTGACGTACAGGTCGTCCCGCTCAATGCCGATGGCGGAAAACATCGCATCGAGCAGCCTGCCGGACTTTCCGACGAAGGGCGCGCCCTGTTCGTCCTCTTCGCGTCCGGGCGCCTCGCCGACGATCATGACGCCTGAAGCCCCGGTTCCACGGGAAAAGACGAGGTTCTTCGCCCCCGATTTCAGCGGGCAGCCGGAAAATCTCTGCAGCGCGGCGCGCAGCGCCTCAAGCGTGCCGGCGGCCGCTGCGAGCCCCGGGCCGTCAGCGTCAGGATCGGCCTGCGGCGTTGCGCGCGCAGGCGTGCCCGCTTGCAGCGCCGGAGCGGCTGCAGGCGTCTGCGGCCGGGTCTGCGGGAGCGACGGCGCAGGCTCGACGCCGAACATCGCCCACCAGTCCTCAAGGCTCGTGAGCGCGCGCCGGGCGTCGGAGGAAGGGGCGGTTTGCGAAGGCATGGTGCGGCGATCGGTTGCGTAAGCCCGGCTGGCGCCGAGGATGTCGGGACCTAGCTGTGTTGGTAACGCTACGCTAAACACGGCTGGAAACCAGCGCTGACTCGCACCTGCGAGGCGCGCGAGAAGAGACAGAGCGGGAGACCTCCATGACCGACGCCGCGATCGAACGCGACTCCATGGAATACGACGTCCTCATTGTCGGCGCGGGCCCGGCGGGGCTCGCCGCCTCGATCCGCCTCAAGCAGCTCTGCGAGGAGCAGGGCCGCGACATTTCCGTCGCGGTGCTGGAAAAGGGCTCCGAGGTGGGCGCCCACATTCTCTCCGGGGTGGTCTTCGACCCGAAGGCGCTCGACGAGCTGATGCCGGATTGGCGGCAGGACCCCGAACAGCCCTTCGACACCGAGGTCACATCAGACAAGTATCTCATCCTGGGCGAGGCGGGCGTCGCGCAGGTGCCGAACTTCGTCTTCCCCGGCTTCATGAGCAATCACGGCTGCTACACCGGCTCGCTCGCCAATCTCTGCCGCTGGCTGGGCGCGAAGGCCGAGGCCATGGGCGTGGAGATCTATCCCGGCTTCACCGCCGCCGAACCGATCCTTGAGGACGGCGTGCTCAAAGGCGTCATCACCGGCGACATGGGCGTCGGCAAGGACGGCGAGGCCAAGGACAGCTTCCAGCCCGGCCTGGAGCTGCGCGCGAAATACACACTGCTGGCGGAGGGCGCGCGCGGATCCGTCTCGAAGCGTCTCATTCGCGAGTTCAAGCTCAGCGACGGCAAGGAGCCGCAGAAATACGGCCTCGGGATGAAGGAGCTCTGGCGGGTGAAGCCGGAAAACCACCGGCCGGGCCTCGTTCAGCACACCATGGGTTGGCCGCTCGACAACAAGACCGGCGGCGGCTCGTTCCTCTATCATTTCGGCGACAATCTGGTCTCGGTCGGGTTCGTCGTGCACCTGAACTACAAGAACCCGCATCTCTTCCCGTTCGGCGAGTTCCAGAAGCTCAAGACCCATCCCGAGATCGCCCCGCTTTTCGAAGGCGCAGAACGCCTGTCCTACGGCGCGCGCGCCATTACCGAAGGCGGCTACCAGTCGGTGCCGAAGCTCGCCTTTCCGGGCGGCGCGCTGATCGGCTGCTCAGCGGGCTTCGTCAACGTGCCGCGGATCAAGGGCAGCCATAACGCCATGAAGACCGGCATGATGGCGGCGGAAGCCGCCTTCGAGGCGCTCGGCGCGGAGCGCGCCAATGACGAGCTGTCGGCCTACCAGAGCGCCTACGACCGTTCCTGGGTCGCCGACGAGCTCAAGAAGGTGCGCAACGTCAAGCCGCTCTGGACAAAATACGGCACCGTCGCAGGCCTGATGGGGCTGGGCGGACTCGAGATGTGGACGAATGCGCTCTTCGGGGGCTTCTCCATGTTCGGCACCATGTCGCATGGCGGCGCCGACCACGAGGCGACCGAGCCCGCCTCCAAGCACAAGCCGATCGAGTATCCCAAGCCCGACAACGTGCTGACCTTCGACCGGCTGTCCTCGGTGTTCATCTCGAACACAAATCACGAGGAGGATCAGCCGATCCACCTCAAGGTCGCCGATCCTGCGCTTCAGAAATCGAGCGAATACGACGTCTATGGCGGCCCGTCCGCGCGCTACTGCCCGGCGGCGGTGTATGAGTGGGTGGAGCCCGAAGGCGGGGGCGAACCGAAATTCGTCATCAACGCGCAGAACTGCGTCCACTGCAAAACCTGCGACATCAAGGACCCCAACCAGAACATCAACTGGACGACGCCGGAAGGCGCCGGCGGGCCCAATTATCCCAATATGTGACCGGCGTCGTCGCCGGCCGGAGCGGCCATGGCCCAGTTCCCGCGCATCGCCTCGCTGATCGCCGCCGCCTCGCTGGCGACGCTCTCGGGGTGTTCGACGCCGGATCTGTTCCAGACGCCCGAGCCGGAGGCGGAAAGCATCTACGGAGCCTATCTCGCCGCGCGCTACGCCGGCGGACGCCAGGCGGCCCAGGCCGCCGCGGAGCTCTATGCGGATGCGCTGAGCTTCGAGCCCGACAGCGCCTACATTTCCGAGCGCGCCTTCTACGCCGCCCTGATCGCGGGGGACTTCGACCGCGCGCGCAGTTCGGCGCGCACCCTGGTGCGCGAAGGCGCGGATGTAAGGCTCGCCTCGATCTATCTCGCCGCCGACGCGCTTGCGGAAGGCCGCGATCCCGAGACGCTCGAAGCGGGCGCCGGGGTCGGGCGCTTCGACGTGCTCGCCGCGCAGATGCTCCACGACTGGATCGACGTCGCAGGCGGACGCGCCGCCCGGGCAGCGGAAAACCGGCTCGACGTCACCGCGGGCGTGCACAACACGACGCTGCTTCACCGCGCGCTGATCCTCGACGCCGCCGGTTATGAGCGCGAGGCCGAGGGCGCCTATATCGCAGCCGCGCGCACCTTCAACCTCGCCAACTTCCAGGGCCTGATGCTCGGACGCTATCTCGAGCGCGACGGACGCCGCGACGATGCGGCCGCGCTTTACGAGCTTCGCATGGACGAGGCGCCGGACGACGCCGCGACCGCCGAGGCGCTCGCCCGCGTGCGGGACGGAGCGCGCCGCCCGCGCGCCTTCACGCCGGCCCAGGGCGCGGCGCGCTCGCTGTTTCCGGCGGCGGCGCTCTTCAACCAGTCCGCGCCGGCGGACTACACCATCCTTTATCTGCGCGTGATCCAGCGCCTGGATCCGGAATTCGCCCGCAACACGCTGTTTCTCGCCTCGGTGCTGGAAGACGGCGGTTACGAGGACGAGGCGCTGGTTCTCTATGACCGGCTCTCCGGGACGCCGTTTGCGGATCAGGGCGCGCTCAGGGCTGTCTGGCTGCGCTTCCGCGAAGGCGAGGACGCGATCGCGCTGGAGGCGGCGCGCGAAGAAGTCGAACGCACCGGAGGCAGCAACGCGATCCTGCTGCTGGCGGATCTCTACCGGGCGAGCGGACGGTGCTCGGAAGCCATTCCGCTCTACCGCGCCGGCGAAGAGCGCCGCGAGCGCGAACGCCGCGATCCCGACTGGCGGCTGCCGTTCTTTGAAGGCGTCTGCCTGCAGATCGGAGGCGACTGGGAGGCGGCGGAGGCGCGATATCTCGACGCGCTGGAGATCGCGCCCGACGAGCCGCGCGTGCTCAATCACGTCGGCTATAACTGGATTGTCTTCGGCGAGCGCACCGAGGAAGCCTTCGAGATGATCTCCCGCGCCGTCGAGCTCGAGCCCGACAACGGCGCCATCGTCGACAGCCTCGGCTGGGCGCTGTTCAAGATGGGCCGCTATGAGGAAGCCGCCGTCCAGCTCGAGCGCGCCGTCGAGCTGCGGCCGTATGATCCGACGCTGAACTGGCATCTCGGCGACGCCTACTGGCGGACGGGCCGGGAGCGCGAAGCCCGCTTCCAATGGCGCCGCGCGCTTGACCTTGATCCCGAGCCGCGTGAAATCCGGCTCATCGACGCCCGTCTCGAAAACGGGCTGGATCAAGCGCCTCCGGATCTCGAATGAAAACCGAACACGCGCCGGCCAAGGTGAACCTCACGCTTCGCGTCGGCCCCGTCCGCGCCGACGGCTACCACCCGCTCTCAAGCCTCGTGGTCTTCGCCGACTGGGGCGACGAGGTGACCGCCGAACCGCTGGGCGCGGGCGAAGGGCTTCACCTGCGTCTGGACGGCGCGGGCGCGCGCGAGCTCGACGACACCGAGAACAATCTGGTTCTGAAGGCCGCATGGGCGCTGCGCGCAGCCGCTGAACGCCCGGACCTCGCCGCGCGGTTGACGCTCAAGAAGGACCTACCGGTGGCCGCCGGGCTCGGCGGCGGATCCAGCGACGCGGCCGCCGCGCTGCGCGCGCTCGACGCGGTGTGGGATCTTGGCTTCTCCACCAAGGCGCTGGCTGAAATCGGCTCCGCAGTCGGTTCCGACGTGCCGGCGTGCGTGCATGCGCGGCCGCTGGTGATGGAAGGCCGAGGGGAGATCATCAAGCCGCTCGCCGCCTGGCCTGCGGTTCACGCCGTGCTGCTGCACCCGGGCGTGCCGGTTTCGACCGGCGCGGTCTTCCGCGATTACGACAGCCATGATCCGGCTCCTCTGGAGCCTGAGCCGCTCGCTGCAACGGGCGACGTCGACGCCGTGGTCGCCCGGCTGGAGGCCTCGCGCAACGATCTCGAAGCGCCCGCGCTGCGCCTTGAGCCGATGATCGGCGACGCCCTCGCCGCGCTTCGCGACACCGACGGGGTGAAGATTGCGCGCATGTCCGGCTCCGGCGCGACATGCTTTGCGCTCTACGCCGGCAAGGCGGAAGCCGACGCCGCGGCGCGCCGGCTGAATGCCTCGCGTCCGGGCTGGCGCGCGCGCTCGGTGCTTTTCGGGGGAGCTCCGGCTTGAACCTCGGCGAGCCTGCGTCGCTCGCCGCCCTGACGGCGGCGCTGGGCGCAGGCGCCGCCGTTACCTGGCTCGCCTGGCGTGCCGGGGTGCTGGACATGCCCAACGCGCGCTCAAGTCATTCCAGGCCCACGCCCCGTTCGGGCGGGCTCGGGATCGCCGCGGGCCTCGGCGCGGGCGTGCTTGCGGCCCTGCTGTTCGGCGGCCAGCCGAGCCCTGCGCTTTCGGCTGTTCTGGCGGGCGCCGGCGCGTGCGCTGCGCTTGGCCTCGCCGACGATCTGTTCGAGACCCCGCCGCTCGTCAAACTGGGGCTGCTCGGGTTTGTCTCGGTCTTCATGACCGCCATGATCGGGCCGGTGACCTCGCTGCCTCTGGGAGGCGGGCTGGCTATCCCTGCGCCGGGGCTGATCGGACTTTGCGGTTCCGCGCTGTTCGTGTTCGTGGTGATCAATGCGGCGAATTTCATGGACGGCGCCGACGGCATGCTCGTCGCCGGTCTGTTTCCGCCGGCGCTCGGGCTCGCCGTGCTCCTGCCGGAGGGGTCGGGGCTTGGCCCTGCCGCGCTAGCGCTTGCAGCGTCTCTGGCGGCGTTCTTGGCCTTCAATCGTCCGCCTGCGAAGGTGTTCGCGGGCGATGCGGGATCGCTTGCTGCAGGGGCTGCGATCGGCGGCCTGTCGCTGGCGCATGCGGGCCAGGGGCCGCAGGGCGCCGTCTGGCTGGCGCCGCTGCTCTTGCTGCCCTTCATCGGAGACGTGCTGTTGACGCTGCTCAAGCGGGCGCGCGGCGGGCGGCTCAGCCTGTCGGCGCATCGAGAGCACGCTTACCAGGTCTTGCTGCAGGCCGGCAGCTCGCACGCGGCGGTGTCGAGGCTCTGGCTCCTGCTGGCGGCGACCGCGACGGTGTTCTGCATCTCGCTCACGCTGACGGATCGCGGACCCGCCATGTTCCTTGGCGGCTTTGCGATCGCAGCGGCCGGGTGGCTGGCGTTTTACGCCCGCATCCACCGCACATCCGCCTAGTAGGCGCGTTCGACGACGAACTCGGCGAGATCAGAAAGCGCTTCCGACCAGGGGTTTCTCGGGAAGACCGAAAGCGCGTCGCGCGCGGTTTCCGCATGGCCGCGCGCCTGGGCGAGGGTGCCCGCCAGCGCGCCGTGCTTCTCGATGAGAGCGAGCGCCTGGTCGAAATCCGCCGCCTCCTGGGACTTCTCCGTGATCACGCGCGTCCAGAAGCCCCGCTCGGCCTCGTCGGCGGCGTCGAGCGCCAGAACGACGGGCAGGGTCATCTTGCCTTCGCGGAAGTCGTCGCCGGTTTTCTTGCCCGTCGCCTCAGGCATTCCGCCATAGTCGAGCGCGTCATCGACCAACTGGAAGGCGAGGCCGAGCTCGCGCCCGTAGGTCTCCAGCGCCTCCTGCTCGGCCTTCGGACGGCCGGCCACGATCGGCGCCACTTCGGCGGCGGCGGCGAACAGGGCGGCCGTCTTCGCGCCGATGATCTCCATGTAGGCCTGGCGCGAGGTGGTGATGTCGCCCGCGGCCGCAAGCTGGCGCACCTCCCCTTCCGCGATCACCGCGGCTGCGCGCGACAGAACGTGCAGGGCCTCCATCGAACCGCCGTCGACCATGAGCATGAAGGCCTGGGCGAAAAGGAAGTCGCCCACAAGAACGCTCTGCGGATTGCCCCAGACCGTGTTGGCCGCCGCCTTGCCCCGGCGAAGCGCGCTCTCGTCGACGACGTCGTCGTGCAGCAGCGTCGCGGTGTGGATGAACTCCACCGCGGCGGCGAGCGAGACATGCGCCCGGCCCCGATAGCCGAGCATGCCGGCGGCGGCGACCGTGATCAGCGGCCGGATGCGCTTGCCGCCGGCGTCGATCAGATAGCGCGCCAGTTTCGGGATGATCGGCACCGTCGAGCCCATCCGCTCATGGATGAGCGTATCCACCTCCGCCATATCCTTGCGGGCGAGGGTGGACAGGCGGGCCGCCGGATTGTCGGCGCCAAGGCCGGCGTCCGGCTGCGGGAGTCCGTTCACAGATGCGCCTCTTGAAGCATCCTCAGAGTTCTTCGCACAATAGGTTTGCGCCCCGGCCGCGACAAGCTGGGCGCGCCGTCGCAGGGCGCCTGCTGCGGCTCACGTCTTTGGGAGCGCCTGATTTGGTGGAGGTCTTCGCCAGTAATGATCCGGTCCGGATCTCTTACGCCGAAGCGCTTCTGACGGAAGCGCGCATCGAGTTCGTCACGCTTGACGGTCAGACCGCGAGCGTTTTCGGCGGCGCGCTGCCCTGGATCCGCCGGCGCGTCATGGTCGCCGACGAGGATGAAGGCCCCGCCCGGCGCCTGCTGAAGGACGCCTTCGCTGAAGACGG